>DATHMY010000102.1:0-7013 GCA_035486535.1 Candidatus Acidiferrum sp. | reverse complement strand
GACGACTTCCATCCATACGTGCTCAAGACGACGGACTTTGGCAAGACGTGGGCGCCGATCGCCGTCGGCATTCCGCTCGACGATTATGTCTATACGGTGCGTCAAGATCCGAACGCGACGAATCTCTTCTTCCTAACGACGAAGAGCACGGTCTACGTGAGCTTCGATGGTGCCGCGCACTGGCAGCCGCTTACGCTCAATCTTCCCAACGTCGAGGTCCGCGATCTGGCGTTCAACGCGCGCGAAGGCAAGGTCGTCATTGCGACCCACGGCCGCTCGATGTGGGTGCTCGACAACTTGACGCTGTTGGAGCAGCTTTCGAATCCTGCGCCGGCGAGTGCAAACGGCGCGGTGCTGTACGCGCCGCAGCGCGCGTGGCTGACCTACGCCTATGGCGGCGGTTTCGGCGGTAACGCCAACGCGGCGGGTAATGGCGAGAATCCGCCCTTCGGCGCGACGGTAATCTTCTACGTGCCGAAGTCGTACGACGGCTCGACGCCGGCGACGCTGACCTTCAAAGACGCAGCGGGGAACGTCGTGCGTTCGTTCGCGCTTCACCTCAAGAGCAAAGCGAAGCCTGAAGCGCCGAGCGAGCGCTACCATCCGACCGAAGATAAGGAACACGCGTACGCGCGTCTGACCGGCATCGGTCCGGGAATGAATGTCTTCCAGTGGGATCTGCGCTATCCCGACGCCGTCGAAGTTACCGGCTTCGAGCCGTCGGGTTCCGGTGGTGGCCTCGAGGATTCACTGCTTGGGCCGCAGATCGTGCCGGGTAACTACACCGTCACGCTCGACTACGGCGGTACGCAGACGTCCCAGCCACTGGTGCTCACGCTCGACCCCCGCGCCACGGCAACGGCCGAGGACCTCGCTGCGCGGCGCGATTTCGGCTTGAAGATCCACGCGCTACAAGATGACCTCGATCGTACCGTCAACGCCGCGGTTGCGGCGCGTGCGAAGGTTCCAACCGGGAGCGCCGCCGCGACGCAGCTCGATGCGGCAATTGCCGCGGTGGTCGACCTCGTGCACGTCCAGGCGGATGAAGGTTCGTTACTCTATGAATCGCGGCTACGCAACTTCGTCGCCTACCTGAATGCCGAGGTCGACACCGGATACGTGCGCCCCACCGCGGCGGAGTACATGATCTATGCGAAGCTTAGCACCGATGTCGCAAATGCCGAGACGCAGCTTAAGGCGGCAATCAACGCCGCGCACTAACGCTCCTTGGGCGTCAGTTCAGTGTTGACGGTGCGACGCACGCTGGCGAGGAGGGTCGCGCCCTCGCGTTCGTAGCGTTCGAGCGCGTGACGCTGTGCCTCGATAGCGGCGATGTCGCGCATGAACTTGTGGTTGATGCGCACGTTATAGGCACACGCGGTCAGCGCGGCGTGCGCAAATTCGCCGGCGCAGCCGATGTCGCTGACCAGGTTGGGATTATTGAGGTCGAGCGCGCTCTTGGCAAAGCGCAACAGGTCGAGTGCGTTTTGCGCGGCAGCAAGCGGCTCGGCGGCCGCATGAGCGAGCGCGAGTTCGAGTGCGGCTCGGCGCGCGTGTTTTTCCGGATCGGTGGCCTTGGGCATGGCTGTTGCCGCCACCACCCGATCGAAAGCGGCTTCGTCGCGCTCGCGCGAGCGTAGAAACTCTTCTCGCAACGAGTCGGCCTGAGCGACGAGCTCGATCGCCAGGTCGTGCTTCGCGGCGTATTTCGGGTTGGCCGAACAGATCCGCGCAACCATCGCAAGAAGCGAGGCGCCGGCGGCTGCGACCATCGTCGCAGCACTGCCCCCGCCCGGGGTTGGCCATTCGCTGGCAAGCGCTGATAAGTAGTCGGAGAGCGTTTCCACGCCGGGGGCTTTCCGCGCCGGGCTCGAAAAGCTCCCCCCACGACCGCCGCTCCGGCGGCCATTCCTACTTTTTATTCGAGGAGTTCCATCGTGCCCGTCACGGAAAAGCTTGCTGGTGATGTCAAAGACCGCAGCTTGGCAGAGGCCGGCCGCTCGCGCATCGCGTGGGCCGGTGCGTACATGCCGGTGCTTGCCCAGATTCGCGATCGGTTTGAGATTGAAAAGCCGCTCAAAGGCGTGAGGATTGGTGCGTGCTTGCACGTGACGACCGAAACCGCCAACTTGATGCTGGCGCTGCAAGCCGGCGGCGCGGAGATTGCGCTGTGCGCGAGCAACCCGCTCTCGACGCAAGATGACGTCGCTGCCGCGCTGTGCGAATACGGCATTCCGACCTACGCCATCAAGGGCGAAGACAACGCGACGTACTACTCGCACATCGAGTCGGTGATCGCGACCAAGCCGCAGATGTCGATGGATGACGGTTGCGATCTTGTGACGCAGATCTACACCAAGCACAATCACCTCTTGAAAGACATGATTGGCGGCTGCGAAGAGACGACCACCGGTGTCATTCGTTTGAAGGCGATGCAGAAGGACGGCGTGCTTCCCTATCCCGTCATCGCGGTCAATAACGCGCTGACCAAGCACATGTTCGACAATCGGTACGGCACGGGCCAGTCGACGCTCGACGGCATCATTCGCGCGACCAACGTGCTGCTCGCCGGACGGAACGTCGTTGTGGTGGGTTACGGCTGGTGCGGTCGCGGTGTTGCGTCGCGCGCGGCAGGTATGGGCGCGCACGTCATCGTCACCGAAATCGATCCGCGTAAGGCGATCGAAGCGGTGATGGATGGCTATCAAGTGATGCCGATGAACGACGCTGCCAAGGCCGGCGACATTTTCGTCACCGTTACCGGAAACTATCACGTGATCGCCGAGAGCCATTTCAAACTGATGAAGGACGGCGCGATCGTCTGCAACTCCGGTCACTTCAACGACGAGCTGGATCTCGACGGTATCAAGCGGCTGGCTAAGGGCGTGACCGTGCCGCGTCAGTTCGTCGAACAGTACGAATTCCACGATGGCCGCAAGGTCTGCATTCTCGCCGACGGGCGTCTGGTCAATCTTGCTGCGGGCGAAGGCCACCCGGCGGCAGTGATGGATATGTCGTTTGCCAATCAAGCGATGGCGGCCGGGCATCTGGCGAAACATCACGCGAGCCTCAAGAAGCAAGTCTACGACGTTCCGGTCGAGATCGACGAAGAAGTCGCGAAGCTCAAGCTCTCGTCGATGAACATCGAGATCGACACGTTGACGCCGGAGCAAGAGAAGTACATGGCCTCCTGGTCGGAGGGAACCTAGATGGCCGACTACCGCAGACTCTTCACCTCTGAGTCGGTGACCGAAGGCCATCCAGACAAAGTCGCCGATCAAATCTCGGATGCGGTGCTGGACGCGCTGCTCAAAGACGATCCGTACTCGCGCGTCGCAGTCGAGACGTTTGCCATCACCGGTCAGATTCACATCGCCGGCGAGGTGACGACCAAGACCTATATCGATATCCCTCGCATCGTGCGCGAAACGATCGCCGACATCGGCTACACCAAGTCGGCGGTCGGCTTCGACGCCGAGACGTGCGGCGTCAGTGTCTCGATCGACGAGCAATCGCCCGACATTGCAATGGGCGTTGATAAGTCGCTGGAGGCTAAAGGCGGCCGCGACGACGAGTTCGAACAGACCGGCGCCGGCGACCAAGGCATGATGTTCGGCTATGCGTGCCGCGAGACGCAGGAATTGATGCCGCTGCCGATCGTGCTCGCGCACAACCTCACGCGCCATCTTGCAGCGATGCGCAAGAACGGCGATATCCCATATCTGCGTCCAGACGGCAAATCGCAGGTGACGGTCGAGTACAAGGGTGATACGCCGGTGCGCGTCGATGCGGTTGTCATTTCAACCCAACACGACCCGGATATTTCACTTGAAGTCATCCGCAACGAAGTATCTAACAAGATCATCAAGCACGTCATTCCCAGCGGAATGCTCGATAAGAACACGCGAATATTCGTCAATCCGACCGGGCGCTTCGTGATCGGTGGGCCCAAGGGCGACGCCGGCTTGACCGGTCGCAAGATCATCGCCGACACATACGGCGGGATGGCGCGTCACGGTGGCGGTGCATTCTCCGGCAAAGATCCTACCAAGGTCGATCGCTCGGCGGCGTACGCCGCGCGCTGGGTCGCGAAAAACGTCGTCGCCGCCGGCCTTGCCGATCGCTGTGAGTTGCAAGTCGCCTATGCGATCGGCGTCGCCGAACCGGTGAGCGTGCTCGTGGAAACCTTTGGCACTTCGAAGATCGCTGAAGAGTTGATCGCAAAAGCGGTCAAAGAAGTCTTCGACTTGCGCCCGGCGGCGATCATCCACTACCTGAATCTGCGCCGGCCGATCTACAAGCAGACGGCAGCGTACGGACACTTCGGCCGGCCCGATCTCGATCTGCCCTGGGAGCGCCTCGACAAAGTCGATGCGTTGCGCACCGCGACCGGCTTCACCGGAGAGGCACTACGCGTGCCGAACTTCGCACAGTGAACGTCATTGCCGCGCTGGCAGCTTTTGTGTTGGCGATCACGACTCTGCAGCATGCGACGACGCTGAAGGCAGGTGCGCGCATCGCGTGTGTGATGGAGACGGCGATCGACTCCGCCCACGCGCAGGCAGGCGACACGTTCAAGCTGCGCGTCACCGATCCGTCTTACCCGTTGCTCGATGGATCGATCATTCACGGCCACATCACGCACGTCTACCAGCCACACGGCTTGGATCGCGCGGAGATCGCGTTCCTCTTCGACAACATCGTCTTTCCGAACAAGTCGCGTGAACCGATTCGAGCCTTCGTGGTCTCGAGAAACGTCGTGCAGCGCACGGCCAACAGCCAGCCTCCGCCATCCCTCTACGGGCCGGTGACGATGCCGAATACGGTTGGACCACCCAATCAATCGACGATGGTCTGGTCAACGAACTTCCGTGTCGGTGGTGGTGGCAACAAGGCGGCCGCACCGACGGCGCAGACCGGCGGGTACGCATACGCGGCGGCGCAGAACAAGCCGATCGTCGTGCAAGCGGGCACGCCGGCGACGATCCAACTCGCAAGCGACTTACAGACACCTTAGAACCCGAGCCCCGCGGAACTTATCCGCGGGGTTCTCGCGTTCGGAGGTGAAAAGGAGGAGCTATGAGATTTCGAAATGGATTGATGGCGCTCACGTTGCTCGCCGCCTTCGCCGGCTCGACCATCGTCACGTCTGCTCAGGAACAGTTGACGTTGTACCAAGGAGCGCAGATCAACGCGCGCATGCGCACCGTGATCGATAGTGGGAAGGCGCACGTCGGCGATCGCTTCGTGATGGATGTCGTTCCCCCATATCCTAGCGGCAACCCCGCATTCCAAGGCGCGATCATCGCCGGTGAAGTAACCAGCGTGACGTCGGCCGGACAAGGTCGCAAGCCATCGATCGGTTTGCAGTTCGATTACCTTCGTTTGGCCGACGGCAGTACTGTCGACATCTCGGCGACGATGACGGCCGATCAGCGCAAACAAGAACATAAGAACGGGCTCAAGGTCATCGCAACCACGCTTGGCGGTATGCTGCTCGGCAATGCGATCGGTAAGACGATCTTCCACACCGGCGGTGGCGGCGTTGTCGGCGCGGCCGGTGGCTTGCTCTACGGCATCAACGGCAAGGCGAACTTCACGCTGCCCTCGGGTTCAGACGTGCAGATCACCCTCAATCAAACCGTGACCATTCGGCGTCAAGCGCCCAACGCGACCAACAGCCAGTAGATGGTGCCGCTCGAGGCGCTGCTTGCATGGCTGCACTTCGTCTGCATCTTTGCCCTCGTGGGCACGCTCTTCTCGGAAGTGGTGCTCTACCGTCGCCGGATGGATCTCGCGCGCCTCACCTCGCTGCGCCGGGTCGATCTGTGGTTCGGCATAAGTGCCTGTCTGGTGGTGCTCAGTGGCATTCTGCGCGTCAGCTTTGGGCTCAAGGGCGCCGGTTTTTACCTCCACAATCCCGTCTTCTGGACCAAGATGGGATTCTTCGTCGCGATTGGCTTGCTCTCGATCGCGCCCACGATCCATTACATCCGTCTTGCGGGGCAGAACGATGCCTCGGGAATGGTCACGGTCGACGAAGGCGGCTACCGGCGGACGTGGATGCTCCTAGGCCTCGAGATCGCGCTCCTGATCTGCATCCCGTTCTTGGCGGCGCTGCTCGCCCTGGGCCTCAGCGCGCTCTAATTAATTCTTTAGTTGACAGCCCCGGCGGGCCGGAGTATCGTAACGGTATCAACTAATTCATTAGGAGAACCGAAAAATGCTGGGCCGCTTCCTCATCAGTCTCGCCGCCGCTGCCGTGCTTACGTTCGTGGGCACCGAGGCACTGGGAGCCGCGATCACGCCGGCTCCGCTCAAGATCATCGCCACCGTCGTCGCTCACCCGCACCCCGTTTCCGCCAACGTCGCGCGTTCTTAGCACGACCTTGAATCGGGCAGAGGGAAGTCCGCTTGCGTCTGGGTAGCCGTATCCAGTAGAATCCCGCAGTACCCCGCGAGAAATTGTGGGCGTGACTTTCCCGGTTAGCTCAGTTGGTAGAGCAATTGACTGTTAATCAATGGGTCGCTGGTTCGAGTCCAGCACCGGGAGCCATTGAGAGGAGCGACACCCCGCGCGGGCGTCGCTCCTTTTTCACTGCTGCGGTGTCGGACGCGAAATCAGCCAAGGTGGCACGGCGTACGACGTGCTTGAAGGGTTCGCAGCGCCATGGGGGACGCGGCGGCGAACCCTCCGAGTCCGGCGCCGGATTTTCACATGCGGGGCTCTTCAGCGGAATGTTGGGACTTTTTGCTCAAGGGTGCACCGAGGATGCGAGAAAGCCCGGATCAGTCCAGCACGAGGAAGCGCCCATGCCAGATGCCACGATAAAATCGCAATATGACCTTGCCGATTTGCTTTTCCCTGAGAAGCAAGAAATCTCCGAATTCGAGGTTGTAGATGTCCCATTAGAGCAACGCCGCTTGATCACGGATACGCTTGACTACACGGTCTCATCAATCGTGGGATTGATCGATTCGGAAGACCTTGTTATTCCGAAATTCCAAAGGAA
>DATHMY010000101.1:0-2697 GCA_035486535.1 Candidatus Acidiferrum sp. | reverse complement strand
GACTCGATTGCCGTTGCTCGGCGCAACCGCAAGCCCGATGCGACCAATCGTGTCGGTCGGAAGCCCATTGCCCTCAAGCTTCTTCCAGGTGCGGCCACCGTCGGTCGACTTGTAGAGGCCATCTTGCGGGCCACCGCTGGTGAACGTCCACGGACGACGCTGGAATTGCCACATTCCCGCGTAGAGCACGCTGGGGTTCTGCGGATCCAACGCCAGATCCGACGCGCCCGACTCAGGACCGGTGTAGAGCGTTTTGCTCCACGTCTTCCCGCCGTCGTTCGTAACGTAGACACCGCGATCGGGGCTATCGTTGAAGAGGTCGCCTTGTGCTGCGACCACGACGTGATTGTGGTCGCGCGGATCGACGACGATGCGCGAGATTTGTTTGGTGGCATCCAGGCCCATATCGGTCCAAGTGTCGCCGCCATCGGTCGTCTTATAGACGCCCGCACCGTAGCTCACGTCGTTGCGAGGATTGTCCTCGCCAGTCCCGACCCAGACGGTGTTGTTGTCGGTCGGATCGATCGTGACCGCGCCGATTGCTGCGATCGGTTCTTTTGCAAAAACGGCGTCCCAGGTTTGGCCATCGTTGTCGCTCTTCCAAACGCCGCCGCCGCCGGATCCGATATAGTAAAGCTTCGAATCGGTCGCCGATCCCGCCACAGCCGCGACGCGACCGCCTGCAGTTGCCGGCCCGATTTCGCGCCAGCTCATATTCGCATACGGCGGCCCGGGCGTCGGAGTAGCGGTCGGTGTCGGCGTCGGGTTCGCCGGCTTCGCCGGACCCGGACTCGACGACGGTGACGGCTGCACTTGCGCCGTTTGCGCCAGCGCGGTTCCCGCACCGCACATAACGATCGAACACGCCAAAACTGCAGTAAGGCGAAGCTTCACGAAGGGACCTCCAAGACGAAACCCAGGGAGAACCTCGGGTCCGCATCCGCGCCGGTAAACTCCTGCGCGGTGCGCATCAAAGTGACATCAGAACACGGCGATGCAACGGCTTTTGCGATTGAGGTTAGTGTTTTTGTTTGTCGAGCGCTTGATAACGCGGCACATTGACGTTTTGCGCGTACCACTGCGAGATCGCGATCCCAGCGCATAAGAGAAGGAAGACCGCGATCGCACCCCAGCCCCAGGCGCGACGGGCTCGCGGCGACATTCCGCTATATCTCGACACCCCGGGGGATTACGGCGGAGCCCGATGGAAACGCCTTCCTCCATGAGCCGATGCCGCGCCCCGCTACTAGCGGGTCTCTGCTTCATTATAGGACTCGCCTTAGGACTCGCCGTGCCGGCTGTTGCCAGCGCGGCAACCAAACCGGTCCCGGCGACCCCGGCGAGCATCGCAGCCTATGCCGCGGTGCTGCGGCAGTATAACCCCGAGCTCCCGGACTGGCAAAGCAAGGACCTCGCACGGCACTTGCTGTTGACTGCAGCGCGCTGGAAGGTCGACACCAACATGCTGGCGGCCATCGTCACCGTGGAGTCGAGTTGGCACACACACGCCGTCTCCTATGCCGGTGCAATTGGTCTTGGGCAACTGATGCCCGACACGGCAGCCACGCTGGGAGTAAACCCGCGCGACCCCGCCGAGAACTTGCAAGGCGCTGCGCGTTACTTACGCGGTCTGCTCGAAAAATTCGGCTCGAATCCCAACCGTTACGCGCTGGTCTTTGCCGCGTACAATGCCGGACCGCTCGCCGTGCAGCGTTACGGCGGTGTGCCGCCCTACTACGAGACGCAGCACTACGTGCTCAAAGTCTTGCGCGCGTGGAACGTACTGCGCTCGACCGTGCGCATTCCAAAAAGCGCGTGGCTAGCCGCGACGGAGCAGGGACACGCTCCCGACGTCGACTATTGGACGGATGATTCGGGACATTAGGTCCGGCCAGTAAGAATCCGATCGACGGCGCTTGCGAAATTGCAGGCGCCGTCGATTTTTATCGCCGGCGATCCTGCATTCTGTGCCGCTTCAACATCGCTAGCCTTATCGCCGACGACCACGATCTCCGGTGGAGTCACACCCCACGCGAGCGCCGCATCGAAAATCAACTTCGGCTTGGGCTTGCGACACTCGCAATCCACATCGGGTGCGTGCGGGCAAATGAACCAGCCGTCGAAGGGCCCGAGCAACGCTTCGATGCGAGCATTCACTGCATGCATCTGCGTCTGCGTGATCGCGCCGCGCCCCACGCCGCTTTGATTCGTCAGCACCCCGACTTTTAATCCGGCATGACGAATGCGATCGAGCGCGGCTTTGGCCCCGTCGATCGCCTCGACGCGCGACGGGTCGCCATTATACGGAACATCAACGACGATCGTCCCGTCACGATCGACGAGCACGCCGCGCGCGCTCATGCGGTCTCGACGTAGACCTCGGCGCCTTTCTCCAGAAATTCTTTGCTCTTCTCGGCCATGCCGGATTCGGCGTACTCACGCACCTCTTGCGTGATTTTCATCGAGCAGAAGTGCGGGCCGCACATCGAGCAGAAGTGCGCGACCTTCGCCCCCGCCGCCGGCAGCGTCTCATCGTGAAAGTCGCGGGCTGTTTCCGGATCGAGCGAAAGCTCGAATTGATCTTGCCAACGAAATTCGAAGCGCGCCTTAGAAAGTACATCGTCCCAGTGGTGCGCGCGCGGATGGCCTTTTGCTAGGTCCGCAGCGTGGGCGGCAATTTTATAGGCAATAACGCCG
>DATHMY010000100.1:0-17640 GCA_035486535.1 Candidatus Acidiferrum sp. | reverse complement strand
AGTGACTTCATGATCGTGACCGACGAAACGCCGACCTCTGCCGGCGGTCCCCGGATCCTCCATGTCAACCGATCATTTCTCGATGCCACAGGCTACAAAGAAGCGGAGTTAGTCGGCAGCCCGTATACGAGCGTCTATTCTCCGCATAACACAGCGTTTGCGATGGACGCAATCCGCCGTGCGATTGAGGCCGATCAGCCGAATTATCGCGAAGTGCTCGCGCAACGCAAGGATGGTTCGGAATTTTGGATTGAGTTCGTCGATCGGCCGTTTACCACGCGTTACGGGCGCAGGCTACGGCTTATGGTCGGCCGTGACATTACCGTTCGGCGACGGTCGACCAACCAGCTCTCGCTACTCTTCGCCGCGACCGAACAGGCTGAAACACCGATCGTAATTTATGACGCGAACGAAGACGGGAGCCTCACCGTCTCGTACGAGAACGAGACCGCATCGCAGCGCCAACACTATCATCTTCTCGAATCCTGGAACGGCGAGGACCGTGAGGACCGCGCGACGCGGCGGCGGCTCGAGAGTGGCGAAGTCACGATCGTCACCTACATGCGGCGGACGGACGAGAGCGGAGCCTCCGAGCTCGTACAAATGGCAGCGCGACCGATTCGCAATGAAAGCCGGCTCGAAGCCGTACTCACGCAAGAGCGTATGTTAGCAACCAAAAGCGAGGCGAGCCGCAGCGCACACTCTAGAGTCATCGAATTGGCGACGATGCTCCCCGCGCTCGACCGCGCAAAGGGATTGCCGGAACGCGTCGAGGCGCTCGGTGCGCTTCTGCGCAGCACGTTCGGCGCCTCGTTGGAGTTACTGCCTTTCACGGCAAACGGCTCGGTCCACATCGACGAAGCACGGCGGGTCGCCGTGTTTGCTCAGAACGGCATCGCGGCACGCGTGATCTGGCCTGAGCCGCTCGAACCGCTAGCGGTTACGGCGCTGCGTTTTGCAATCGAGGCGGCGTTGGACGGCGCTTAAGCCGTGGCTAGCGCCATGTCGCGGCGAACGTTCCAGTACGTGTCGCGAATCACGGGATTGAAGCCCGCGCCGATGACTGCCTGTTCGAGGTCGCGGCGTGTCGCTTCATTACTTGCCCCAGCGTCGCGGACTACGCGGTCTTCGATAATGACGCCGCCCATGTCGTCACAGCCGTAGAAAAGCGCGAGCTGCCCCATCTTCAAGCCCGGCGTGAGCCACGACGCCTGCAAGTGCGCGAAGTTGTCCATGTACAATCGCGAGACCGCAAGGACGCGAAGATATTCCAACGCCGTCGCTTCCTTACCACGCAGCGGCGTCTTGAACGGCACGTAAAACCACGGAATAAAGGCGGTGAAGCCGCCTGTCTCATCCTGCAGCTCGCGCAGCACGTGCATGTGCTCCAGTCGTTCTTCGTCGGACTCGATCGAGCCGTACATCATCGTCGCAGTCGTCGGCATGCCCAGATGATGGGCCTGACGCATGACGTCGAGCCATTCGTGCGGCGTAACTTTGCGAGCCGAAATGCGTTTGCGCACGCGCTCGACCAAAATTTCCGCGCCCGCGCCCGGCAGCGACTTCAAGCCGGCCGCCTTGAGGCGTTCGAGCACTGCACGCGGCGTCATGCCCTCGACCTTTGCGAGACCGGTGATTTCGGAAACCGATAGCGAGTGGATATCGACGTTCGGATGCTCGACGCGCACCCGTGCGAAGAGCTCCTCATACCAGGTGAGGGGCAGATCGGGATTGACGCCGCCTTGAATCATGATCTGGGTCGCACCCTGATCGGCCGCGTACTTCACGCGCGTCAGCACCTGATCGTGCGAGAGCGTGCGTCCCTCTTTATGATGTTCGGGCCGGAAGAACGCGCAGAACGTGCAGTGTACGTTGCATACGTTGGTATAGTCGATCGTCGTATCGATGACGTAGGTAACGTCATTGCTTGGATGCAATTGCCGACGCCGCGCATGCGCAGCCATCCCGAGTTCGTGGAGGTCGGCTTCACGATACAGTCGCACGCCTTCATCGAAGGTCAGGCGTCCGCCGGTCGCGGCGCGGTCGAGTAGGCTAGCGAGAGACGACACCGATGGCCTCCGGGAGCGAGTGGGGCACGGCTGAGATCGCGCCGATTGCAAACAACTCGCGGCAGAATGCACCGAGTCCGCTCTGTGCTGCTGAATGGAACGTAAAATTCAACTTGCCATAGTAGGCTTCGTAGAAGCCGGGCGCGCGCGGCTTCACTCGCTGGGCGGCGGCGATCACCACATCTACATGCGAACGCGACCAGGTGTAACTATCGGTGAGCGCGTGCATGCACTCGCGAATTGCTTCGGGATCGCGCTCGTAGGCGTCCCGGCGCGCGGCCCAGACTGCAAAGACCGTCTGCTGACCCGTCCACTCGTGCCAGAGCGTGCCGAGATCGTAGACTTGGTCGTGCGGAAAGCGCTCCAACGCGTCGATCGCCGAATCCCCGATCAGCAACGCAGGCTTCCCCTGCGCGGCAACGTCGAGCGGCAGATCGGACTCGAGATAACGTGGCCGCACCCCATAGCGGCGCTCCAGGACGACCCGCAGCAAGTTACGCCCGCTCGCCGATTCGCTGGTGAGCGCAATCGGCACCCCGTCGAGCAGCGCCGGCGGCGTTGGTGAAACGAGGACCACCGAAACCACCTCGTCCCGCGCGCCGATGCACAGATCGGGCAGCAGCACGAGTTCGTCGGCATGCTGCGCCCAGGCAAACGCGCTGATTGGGCTCAGGTCGAGCTCGCCGCCGACGAGCATCGCGTTGAGTTTCGCCGGCACATCGGCGTGCAGCGAGCCGGGATAGGCAATCGCGTCGACGTCGAAGGCGGTGTAGATCGGCAGGTCGTTGGTGTAAATGATGCGTCCACAGCGAAGGCTCACTATGCCGTCACCAACTCTTTGTCGGTCTGCGACGCAGGCGGCGTCCAATCATGGGGAAACGTTTCGTACGTGCTGTTGCGGCGGACGGGGACATACCCGGCGGCCTCGATCAGGCGCCGGAACTCACGATCGTCGACGTATTGCCCCGACTGCGTGCCGGACGAGTGATAGATCATCTCCTCGTCAGTCGAGCCGTGCGTGCCGTCCATGTCGTCGGCGCCGTATTGCAGTGCCACCTGGCAAATCTTCAGCCCTTGGATCATCCAATACGCTTTGATGTGATCGAAGTTGTCGAGCATCAAACGTGCGACCGCGAAGGTGCGCAGATCGTCGAGGCCACTGGTCCAGCCGCAATACGATAGTTCATTCCCGTCAGGATGAAACGCCAGCGGGATAAACGCATTGAAGCCCGGTGACCGCTCCTGCGACTCGCGCAGCTTGATGAAATGATCGACGCGATCCTCGAGCGTTTCGATGTGCCCGTAGAGGATCGTCGCATTCGAAGCAACGCCCTGGCGGTGGAGCTCCTCGTGGATCTCGAGCCAGTTCTCGCCCGAGACCTTGTTGGCACAGATCTTCGAACGCGTCGGCTCGCCAAGGATCTCAGCGGCACCGCCATTGACGTTATCGAGCCCGGCCTCTTTGAGCGTGCGGACGATGTCGGGGAAGTTCATGCGATGGCGCTTGGCCATGTACTCGATTTCAGCCGCGGTAAAAAGCGAAAGCTGAACGTGCGGCAACGTTTCCTTGAAGCGGCGCATCAACGGGAGCCAATAGTCGAGCGAGAGCTGACGCGGATCGTGTCCGCCAACGATGTGAATCTGGTTGAAGTTCGTCCCGGTTTCGAGCGCTTTCGTGTAGACCTGGTCGGCAGTCATCCGGAAAATGCGTTCGGGTTCCTTGAACTCGTCAGCGGCAAACGAGCAGAACTTGCAATTCGCGAAACAGACGTTGGTCGAGTTGATGTAGCGGTTCAGAACGTAGTACACGTTTTTGCCGCTCTTGCGCTCCTTCTGCTTCCGTGCGATGCGCCCGAGGTTGTGAATATCGGACGTGCGGTACAGCGCGAGGCCGTCTTCCATCGAAAGCGGAATGCCGCCGTCGACCTTCCCCTCGATCTCGACGAGGCGGGGGTCCATCTGGTAAGCCATCGTGCGACTATTCTAACGTCGCCCGGGTGCGCCCCTCGAAGACATTGGTGGGCCAGCAGGCGGTTAAGCAGGCGACAATCGTGGCGCCCCAGAGGATCCCTCCGGCGATATCGGTCAGGTAGTGCGCCCCAAGCGCGAGGCGTGACCACATGATTGCGATGGCCAGGACCGCGATTGCCGCGGCGATCCAGGCTCTGCCCGGGAGAGCGCTCCGAGCGATAAAGCACGCGAGCACGAGGTAGAACGCTATGGCGATTGCCGTATGCGAGCTCGGATACGAGAAGGCGGTCTCGTGTTTGACGACCCAATCCAAGCGCCGCGGGCGCGCGAAGAAGTGCTGCCACGCATCGGTTCCTCGCCAAGCGATCACGAGCGCAAGAATCGCGAAGGTCACGCGCGATCGCCATGCGGGGAAGCGGATTGCGAGGATGCCTAGCATGATAGCGAGCGGCAACAAGATGTCGATCCAGCCGAACCAGGTAATCCACCACGCGATCAGCGTCCCGTGGTTGACCCACTGCGTCTCGTCGAACATCAACTGTCCCGGATCGGGGGCGTGATCGACGGCGCGTCCCAGCGCCAAAAATGCGGCAAATAATACGACGGCAATCGTGAGACTGACGAATCGATAGCGTTGTAGAAACATGTGCGAGCGCATTGTACCGCGAAGACTATCAACAATGCGAGCCCGAGCGCGCCTGTTCGTTGCGGTTTCGCTCGTTGAGGTAGTGGTGAGCTGCACCCACGGCAACGGCCGAGGATACGTGCCGAGGGTGACACCGAGCCCATCGGTAACGAGTACTCCTTCGGCGACCCCATCGCCGACGCTGACCGCTTCACCCTCGCCGACGAATTCGCCGACGCCCTCGCCGTCCCCGACACCGCCTTCGATGCTCACGGTAAATCCGACATCGATGAACTTCAAAGTCCTAGGAACGCAGCAAACGTTCGAGGTGGACGAGCCAGGCTACAGCGGAACGTTCACCCTCAACGACGGCGGCAGCTGTACCGGCGTCGTAACATATACGCCACCGTCCGGACCTGGACCGGGCCTAACGATCACCGTGACCGCAGTCAGCGCCGGCGCATGTACGATCACCGCAACGGATAGCTACGGACAGACTGCCCCGGAGTCGATCACGGTCAACTAACATGCAAGCCCTACTGCGATCGTTTGTCGCCGTTTCCAGCGGTCAGACCGCTCCCGAAATCGTCACGGTCGACTTCATATGATGGCGGCTAGGCGTTTCCAAAGAGATCTTGCTGGCTTCCGTCGCTCTTGCCGAGGCGCGGGGCAATAACTTCGAGCTCGCCCAGGCCGAGCAAGATCTTACGCGGTTTCGTGCCTTCGTGCGGGCCGACGACCTTGAAGTCTTCGAGCTGTTTCATCAACCGCACGGCACGTGGATGCCCGATGGAAAATTGCGACTGTAACTGCGCGGTCGACGCGTAGTTCGTTTCAATGATGAACTTCGCGGCTTCATAGCAGAGCGGATCGGCGCCCTTGCCGTTTTTCTCGTCGTCGTCGGAGACGGGCGTCACCTCGACGTCGAGCAAATTCTCCGGTCGCGCCTGCTTGGCCCAGAAATCGACGAGCCGATTGACCTCGTTTCCGGTAATGTAGGCGCCTTGCGCGCGGACCGGCTTGGGTGCGTCGATCGGCAAGTACAACATGTCGCCGCGTCCGAGCAAACGCTCCGCCCCCGCCATGTCCAGAATGGTGCGTGAGTCGACTTGCGAGCTGACCGCAAAGGCGATGCGCGAGGGAATGTTCGCTTTGATCAAACCGGTGATCACGTCGACCGACGGGCGCTGCGTCGCAACGATCAGGTGGATACCAGTCGCACGTGCGAGTTGCGCAAGTCGCATGATCGTGGTCTCGACCTTGGCGGGAGCCACCAGCATCAAATCGGCAAGCTCGTCGATCACGATCACTACAAACGGCAGCTTCTCATCCGGATACTTAGCATTGTACTCTTCGATCTTACGTACACCGGCTTTCGCGAAGCGCTCGTAGCGCGTATCCATCTCCTTGGTCATTTCGAAGAGCGCGCCGGCGGCGAGGCGCGCATCAACGATTACGTCTTTGATCAAGTGCGGAATCCCGTTGTACACTGTCAGCTCCACGCGCTTGGGATCGATCATCAGTAGCTGCACCTGATCCGGCGTCGCCGAGACCAGCAGCGAAGCAATGATCGTGTTCAGGCAAACCGACTTGCCCGACCCGGTTGCGCCGGCAACGAGCAAGTGCGGCATCTTGCCGAGGTCGCCGAACACCGGGCGTCCGGTGATGTCCTTACCCAGGGCCATCCACAGTGGCGGGATCGTTCCGCGGTTGGGAATTGCATCGAGAATTTCTCGAATCGCGACGACCGACACGGTCGAATTCGGCACCTCGATGCCGACCGCGGACTTCCCCGGAATCGGAGCCTCGATGCGCACGCTGGTCGCGGCGAGCGCAAGCGCAAGGTCGTCGGCCAGCGATGCAATCTTCGAAATCTTCACGCCGCGTTCGGGCCGCAGCTCGTATCGTGTAATCGAAGGCCCGCGCTCGATATGCGTCACCTTCGCGCCGACGCCGAAGCTGGCCAACGTATCTTCGAGCACGTGTGCGCGATTGGAGTCGTCCACGACCTGCGCTTGCGGCGGATCGAACAGCGCGAGATCGGGAAGTTTATACGCGCGCGCGGTTCCGATCAAATCAGCCGGCTCGTAGTCGCCCGCGACCGGCGGCATGATGACGGCGGGTGGCGTCATGACGACGGCCGGCCGCGCCACGACGACCGGCGGCGCGACGATTGGTTCTTCCTCGACATCAAATGCAACTTGCCCTGAGGTGGTCGAAGGGTCGAGCGGTCGCGAGCTATCCGGTTTGGGTAGCGCAAACGCATCGCGCAGCGAGGCATGACCTTCCGGCAGCGCAAGCGAGATCTTCGGCAATTTCGGCATCCGCAGACTCGACGCGAAGCCAAGCAGCAGCCCGATGACCTTCTTCACGCTGACCTGCGTGAGCGAGAGCGTGAGTGACAGTGCCACGACGACGAGGACGATCCACGCACCCGTGTTCCCGAGCAACCCGCTTAGCGTCGACCAGATGCCGCCGCCCACGATGCCACCGCCACGCGTTCCCGCCGAGCCGAACGCCGCATCGATCATGAGGAAGTACGAGAGCGCCGACGTGCCGAGGGTCGCGATCATACGCGGCACGTTGATCTCGAGGAAGACGATTGCGCCGAGAAGTGCCACCAGCACCGGGAAAAGCGCGGCGCCCCCTCCAAAGAGTTCGCGCAGCCCGCCCGCGAGGGCGCGGCCGGCGTTGCCCGCGTGCCCGGGAACCGCAAGAGCGATACCGCAGAGGAGCGCCACGGCGAGAGCGGCGATCCCGACGATCTCGAGATTTAGCTTCCTTGCATTCGCCTTGCGTCGTACCCGTGCCATTGATTACAACCGTTTCGTCGTTCGACTAGGAGATCACTTGCAGAGCCCCACCATCGTCGTCCTCGATGGCGACCAAACCGGAGAAGAATTGCTTAATGAGTCGCTACGCGTGCTCGATGAATCGGTCATCGACCTGCCGCTGGCATTGGAACACTACGATCTTTCGCTCGAAAATCGTCGCGTAACCAACAACCAGGTCGTGCTCGACGCAGCGGCAGCGCTCCGCGCACATCGTTTGGGACTCAAAGCAGCAACGATCACACCGGAGCAAAAGGGCGACGTCGGTTCGCCGAATGCGATCCTGCGTCGCGAGATCGGCGCCAAAGTGATCGTGCGCACCGGGCGCAAGTTGCCGCGCATGCGACCAGTCGCCGGCATTCACGCGCCGATCTCGGTCGTACGCATGGCCGTTGGTGACGCGTACGGCGCCAAAGAGTGGCGCGAGGGCGAGGGCTTCGACGAAGTCGCGTATCGCACGGAAACAATCTCGCGCAGCGTGTGCCGCTACGTCTCAGAGTACGCGTTCGTCCACGCGAAAAAGGCCGGTGCGAAGGTATTCGGCGGTCCGAAGTACACCGTCAGCCCGGTGTACGAAGGGATGCTCAAAGAAGAGATGGATGCGGCTGCCGCGCGTCACCCCGACGTGCCCTACGACCCGCAACTCATCGACGCAACCTATGCGCTGCTGCTCTCGAACGCCGGCGATAGCCCGCTCGTCATCCCGTCACTCAACCGCGACGGCGATTGCCTCTCCGACTTGGTGATGCAGCTCTTCGGCTCGATCGCCGGCGCGGAATCGATTGTCTTAGGCTTCGATGACGACCTCAAACCCAACGTGGTCATGGCAGAAGCACCGCACGGTACCGCGCCGCGGCTGTTCGGGAAAAACGTCGCGAATCCACTGGCGATGATCCTCGCGGCAGGCGCGCTGCTCTCGTACATCGACGACCGTCGTGCGACCAATGCTGCGCGGGCGGTTTACGAAGCGGCGCTCGAAGCGGTGCACGAAGGCATCGCGACAGCCGACCTCGGCGGCCATTCCACCACCACCGAATTCACCGACGCGGTGATCGAAGGCGTCAAGCGTAAGCTCGACGTCTGGTCGACCCTGTGAGCGCGACTGTAAAGTTTCATACAAACCGTCACCGCAGAGCCTCCCCTGCGTACCCAGCAGTTAAGCAGGCGCTGAGCGGATACCGAACCTATAAGAAGGATGCTGGGGGTCATGGAACGCGCCGTGCAAAGTATTGAACGGGGCAATCAACGACGTACGTACCGCCAATCGATCGAACTTCCGATCGCGGTCGAGGTCGCTGGTCTGCCCGCGCCTGTTTATGGAACCCTGATCAATATTTCGGAGACCGGCTGTCGCTTGCGCTCGCTGATCTTGATCGATCGCGATCGCGATGTGCGCTTTGAGCTCAAACGCCCAGGCCACAAGGCCATTCTGCTCCGCGGCAAGATCGTCGCGCGCGCGACGCCGCCATCCGGCGGCGGCTACGAGTATGGCGTCACGTTTTCGCTGACCAAGAGCGAACGAGAAACGCTGCTTAAAGAAATCCAGGAGATGCAGCGTCGCGAGGCCGCAGCCCGCGCCGACAACCGCCCCCAGACCATTGCCCCCGCCCCGGCAGCCACCGGCAAACAACGCCGCGGTAGCGTCCGCACCATGGTGGGCTTCCCGGTGCGCTATCGCGTTCCGGGCAAACCCGCCATCGTCGCCGAGGCCAACGATCTCTCGATGGGTGGTCTGCGCCTCATCTGTTTAGAGAAGCTCGAGATTGGGACGATGGTCGAGCTTCGTTTTACCCTCCCCAAGAGCGTGCTGTGGGTCTATCCGGCCGCAGAGGACCGCACCGAGATTACTCCGTTCGGCCCGCGACGCATTCGGATTCCCGACAATCGCCGTGCGTTCGAAGAGATGACCGTCCATGGACGCGTGGTTTCGCGCTTTTCTCCGATCCGTGACCGTGAAGTATACGGCGTGCAGTTTACTGACATCGATGGCTACCAACGCGAGGAAATCGCACGCTTTACGCATGCGGTGCAGCTCGCCCGACTCAAATCAGAATAGGACACACATCATGAGCTGGATTCCCAAGAAGAGCACGACCGCAGGGAGTATGGGTGCACCCGCGCAGATCGCTACGCCGGTTGCAACTCTGCCTCGCCTTGCCGTCGCCTCGATGGAGATGCCGGTCGTGATGAGTGTTCGCCGCCTGCCCGCACCGGTGTACGGCACGTTGATGGACGTGAACACGCTCGGCGCTCGGGTGCGCTCGCTGGTGCTCATGGAGCGCGGCACCGAGGTTGAGTTCGATATCACGATCTCCGGAAACGGACCGCTCACCGTCAATGGCCGTGTCGAGTCGCGGCGCAACGCCGCCGCCGGCGCGCGCTTCGAGTATCATGTTTCGTTCGCCACAATGGCGGAGCCCCAGATCGATGCGCTAGCTCGCGCCGTCCGCGACATGGAGCGGCGAGCCGCAGCATCGCGCTCGATTCAGCGCGCGCTCGATCAAATTCCGACGACCGACACGCATCGGCGCGGCAGCTATCGCGCGCTCTCCACGTTCTCGGCCAACTTCCGCCGTGAAGGCGATGCGTGGACCGAAGGCAAGGTCGGCGACATCTCGGCGACCGGCATCCGGATGAATTGCGAACAACTCATTTCGATCGGTACCATGCTCGATATGCGAATCACACTGCCCTCGAACGTACTCGACGTCTACCCGGAAGAGACTGCCGTGCTCGACCTAACGCAGAGCACTCCGCGCCGCATCGGCCGGGCCGACATGCGTCGCCCGTTTGAGGAGATGGCGCTACGCGGCCGGGTCGTGACGCGCTTCCAGCCGGCCCGCGACCGCGAGGTCTACGGCGTCGCGTTCATCGAAATCGACGGCTATCAACGCGAAGAGATCGCGCGCTTCACGCACGCGATGCAGCTCTCCAAACTCCGCAACCGCTAGTTACCTTAGCGCGATGAGCACAACGCCGGCGAGCGCAAGCGCGACGCCGGCTTTTTGCGTCCGCGCGAGGCGTTCATTGAGCACGACGCGCGCCAAGAAAACGGTACTGGCGGGATAGAGCGAGGTGAGCACTGCGGCGATCGACAGATAGCCCCGGAAGGTCGCAACCACGTAGAGTATGTTGGCAGACATGTCGAGCACGCCACATCCGGCGATGAGACGCCAATCCCCGCGCGCCGGTACGAGCGGCGTGCGCGTCACCATTGCCGCCAGGAGCAAAAACGCAATCGACGTGATGCGCGCGGCCAGCAGGTTGTGCAATCCGGCCGCCGGGTGCGTGTAGGACAACAGGATGAAGAATCCACCAAAAAGGAGGCCGGTGACGATGGCTTCGCGTACGCCGGCGGTTGCGATCTCGCGCGTGCCGGTGCTCTCGAAGGAGAGCGAGATCAGCACGATCGCAATGAGCGCGAGCGCGAGCCCAAGGATCTGGGTTATCGTAAGGCGATCGCCCCGAATCAGCCCGAAGCAGAGCGGTAACGCCGCTGCCAGCACAGCGGTGATCGGCGAGACAATGCCCATCTTGCCGATCGAGAGCGCGTGGTAGAGCAACGCGATCGCTAACGCCCCGCAGAGACCGGCAAGCGCACCGAAAAGGTAGTCGCTCGGGACTGCGTGCGACGGCGTAAACGGCAGCACCAGCAGTAATAAGGCAAAGCCCACCGCCTGCGAAAGCACCGCAACGGCTATCATCGGCGTCCGCTTTGTTGCCAAGCCACCGCAAAAGTCGCCTGCGCCGTAGGTTACCGCGGCCAGCAGACTCAGCACGATTCCGATCGGCGAGGCTCCTTAGACTTCCATGACGACGGGGATGATGACCGGACGACGTTTCGTTCGCGAGTTGATCGCGCGCGAGAGCGTGCTGCGAATGTGCTCCTTGACCGAATTGACGTCGCGAATCGCCTCGACCGAGACATCGGCTATTGCGGTACGCAATTCATTGCGAAGTTCATCGAGTACGCCATCCGACTCGGGCAAATAGAACACGCCCTTCGTAACGAGATCGGGTTCGCCGATGATACGCGCTTCCTCGGCGTCGATGGCGATCACAACGATCACGATCCCGTCGTTGGAGAGGGCTTTGCGATCGCGCAGCACCGCCTCACCGACGTCGCCGACGCCCGAGCCGTCGACCAGCACGTTTCCGCCGTATGTCTTGCCGATCTTGTCGCCATATTCGCGCGTAAACTCGAGCACGTCGCCATCTTCGGAAATGAAGACGTTGCCGGGTTCAACGCCGGTCTGCACCGCCAGACGGCCGTGCTGCACGAGCATGCGGTACTCGCCGTGAACCGGCACGAAGAACTCGGGCCGAACGAGGTTGAGCATCAAGAGGAGCTCTTCTTGCGACGCGTGCCCGGAAACGTGCGAACGCCCGTCGGTTCCTGCAATCACCGTCGCCCCGAGCTTGTAGAGATTGTTGATCGTTTTGTAGACGCTTTTTTCGTTGCCGGGGATCGGTGTGGCGCTGATCACCACGGTGTCGCCGGGCACGATCTTGAGTTGTTTGTGGTCGCGCACCGACATGCGCGCAAGGCCACTCATCGGCTCGCCCTGCGAGCCGGTGGTCATCACCACCACGCGCTCGGGCGGATAGCTGTCGATGTCCTCGATCTTGATGCGTGCGTCGGGTGGAATACGCAAGTATCCGAGCTCGCTCGAAAAATGCACGACGTTCTGCATCGAGCGTCCAAGAAATGCGATCTTACGCCCAAATTGCACGGCGTGATCGATCGCCTGCTGAACGCGCGGGACGTTGGAAGCAAAGGAGGCGATGATGATGCGGCCTTTGGCGCGCTGGAAGATCGCGGTAAAGGCCTCGCCGACGATGCGCTCCGAGAGCGTGTATCCAGGACGTTCGGCGTTAGTCGAGTCGGAAAGCATGCACAGCACGCCCTCCTCGCCAATGCGAGCGATACGCGCGAAGTCGGCCGGCCGGCCATCGATCGGCGTCTGATCGAATTTGAAGTCTCCGGTGTGGAAAATCGTACCGACCGGCGTGCGGATTGCGAGCGAGCATGCACCCGAGACGGAGTGGTTGATATGAACGAACTCGGCTTCGACGGCGCCGTAGCGGACGCGGTCACCCGGCTCGACGACGACGAAGTCGATGTCGCCGAATTTATGTTCGCGTGACTTGGCCTTGATCAGCGCAATGGTGAGCGCGGTACCGACGATCGGTGTGCCCGGAAACGCTTTGATGAAATACGGGATTCCGCCGATATGATCTTCGTGTCCGTGCGTCACCAGAACCGCGCGCAGTTTGTGCGCGCGCTCCCGAACGTAGGTGAAGTCGTTGATGACGATGTCGACGCCGAACATCTCCTCATCGGGGAACATCAAACCACAGTCGACCACGACCAGGTCGTCGTTGGTCTCGATCACTGTCATGTTGCGGCCGATCTCACCGCAGCCACCCAGCGGGACGACGCGCGCGTACGGCTCGTCGGGGGGAGCGGGAACGATCAGGGTATCGGAATTCAAAGAGGCGGCACTTTCCGCGCGCTCCAGCGCGCGTGATAGAAGCTCATGCTCAACCGATACCTCGCACGGGTCGTCCTAACCTCGCTTACCCTAACCGCGACCCTTGCCACAGCCTCACCCACGCCCATGGCACCACCCTCGTGCCCGCCGGCGCTGCGCGATCGCTACTCTCCGCGTGCCCTGCGTCGCTTGCGCGCACTCTTGCAGCTGCGGATACTCGAAGCGCGCCGCGAGCGCCTGGCGCTCGTGCAAGGCGCGATCGTGCACCAGGAGTCGATCGATCGCATCCTCTCAGCGCCGGACGATGCCACAGTCCTCCTGCAAGAATCCGGCGACGCGCGCCTGAAACATTTTCGCTTAGACGGCGCTAGCAAATGCTGGTAGCCGACAACGATGCTTTACGGAGAGAGGGGCCACATGGCTGTCGACACCTCGCCAAAACCCGATGGACTAAAAGTCGCATTGGATACGATCGTTGCGCCGAAGGCGGCGTTCGAATCGATCCGCGTCGCGCCGACCTGGGGCTTGGCGTTTCTCATCGTTCTGATCCTCTTCGGACTCGGGGGCTATCTTTTAACCCCGGCGAACATGCACGCGCTGACCGCCGATTGGCCGAATATGGTAGCGCAAAGCCCGGCACTTTCGGGAATGAGCGCCGATCAACAAGCGCAGCAATTGCAGATCGGTCTCAAAGTCAGTGCGTTTGCGTGGGTCATCGTCGTCATCGCGGTCCCGATCTACATCGTGGTCGCAACCGTTCTTTACCTCATCTTCGACAAGATCGGTCGTGGAGACGGCTCGTTCGGAAAGTACTGGGCCGCCGCGACCAACATTTCCATCGTTGCGGGCCTGGGCTACGCGCTGACGGCGGTTATTGCGATGATCCGTGGGGCCGACAGCTTCAATAAGCCGATGGATGTGATTACGGCGATGCCGTCGCTGCTGCTTCTGGCGCCGCACGCCGGCCCCAAGCTGGCGGCATTGCTTGGATCCGTCACGCCGTTCTCGATCTGGGCCATCGTGCTCGGGGCGATGGCGCTGCGCACGGTTGGCCGCGCCCAACCAGTCCCTGCGTGGCTCGGTGCAATTATCGTCTTTCTCGTTCCCGCCTTATTCGGCGTCGCCTTTGCCCGCTGAAAGGTGCTGATGCTTCCACGCGTTTTGCTTTACGCCGCGGTGCTTGCCGCGCTCTCGTTCGCGCCGCAGGCGGCGTTGGCAGCGCCAATGACGCTACCCGACGCAATCACCTACGCGCTCAATCACAGCCCGACGGTAGCGCAGCAGTATGCCTCGGCGCGGGCTGCCGAGCACGCGCTCGCGCAAGCGCGCGGAAATGCGTTCCCCACGGTCAACGGCCAGCTCCAAAACTACGCTGAAAAGAGCGGCAACTACGAAGGCGTATACGGCATCATCGGCGAGTCCCAGCAGAACGAGTACAGCCAGAACACCGCTCAGGTCGGTACCACCTACAACTTGGACACCGGCGGCCTCTCGTTTCTCCAACTAGCATCGGCACGCGCCTCCGCCGCGCAAGCCGAAGAGACGCTAGTAAGCAGCGAAGATCAAGTGGCGACCAACGTCACCAACGCCTTTTACGCCGTCGTCCAGAAGAAAGCGATCGTTGACGTCGACGCTTCCGACCTGCAATACCAGAACGTCCTCGTCGACGCGTCGAAGGCAAAAGAGCGCGCCGGTGTGGCTGCAGGCGTCGATGTTTTGCGGGCGCAGGTGAACCAAACCAAGAGCTCCTCAACGTTGATTGGTGCGCGCGCCGACGTCGATAACGCCCGCGAAGACCTGGCGCAAACCATCGGCGCATCGCTCGACCAAGCATTTCTGTTTCCGGCGGCGATCGCTCAGCCGAAGCTTCCGTCCCAATCGGTTGACGCACTCGAAGACATCGCACTCAACGCGCGCCCCGACGTCATTGCCGCGCGCGAAGGCGTCGCTGCGGCGCAGTTCACACGCAAGGGATGGGATCGCGAACTTTTCCCGCAGATCCAGCTGACCGCCTCAATCGGCAATCAGTTTTCGCCGACCCTCGCATCGCAAGATCAGGCCGAACTCGATCAATCGTACCAGGAGTGCCTCGCATTTCCACAGCCGGGTGTTCCCTGCGTCCACGAAATCGTTCCGCGCGGCTCCCCCGGATTCTGGAATATCGGTGCGACGACCACATTTACGCTGCCGATCCTCGACTACGGCCAGCGCCACAGCGAACGCGTGAACGACGACGCCCAATTAGCCTCGACGCAAAGCGCTCTCGATCAAACGAGAACGCAAGTGCAGATCGACATACGCCAAACCTATCGCGCTGCGCAGACCGCACTGGCGCAACTCGAGCTTGCACAGCAGGAGTCGCGGCTCGGCGTCGAGTCCGCGCGCGTTGCGCAACTGCAATACGCGCATGGGATCATTGCCCTGACCGATGTCATTCAAGCGCAGCAGCAATCGGTGACGGCGCAGTCCGACCTCGTTGCCGCGCGCGTTTCATACATCAACGCGATCGTGAAACTTCGCGTCTCGCTCGGCACCTATACGGCGCAGGGCGCGGTTGCGGACCTATGAGAAGGAGACCCTAGCGTTCATGAACCGCACGCGCAATGCCATCATTATCGTCGCCGCACTGCTTGTCGTCGTCGTCTTCGCCATCGTAGCCGGGCGCCACGGCGACAGTTCGGCGATTCCAGCTAAGCTGGAAACGGTCAAGTACACGGCCTTTACCGTGAAACTTCCTGAGAACGGCGTGGTGATGAACTCGACCACCGTCACAGTGCCGACGCTCGTCGGAGGGAACGTTGGGCAGATCTTCGTGAAGCCCGGCATGCACGTGAACGCCGGCGAATTGCTCGCCACGATCGAGAATCCAACCCTCGAATACAACGCGGCAAGCTCGCAGGCCGACTATACGAACGCGAGTGCCAACGTTGCCACCGCGCGCGTTCAGGAGCAAAATGCGCGCGTACAATATCAGGCCCAGGTCGATACGAACAAGAGCGCACTCGACGAAGCGCGGCGCGTCTACAGCGCCGACGTCGCCCTCCTCGCGCAAAAAGCCATCGCGCAAAGCCAAGTCGATGCTGACCGGGCCAAACTCGAGCAAGCGCAGGTCGCCTACGATCAAGCTGTCCAGCAACTCAAACTCGGCGCCGTTTCAGGCTATGGGATGGACAGCGTTCAGGCGGCGCAAGCCAACGCCGAAAAGACCAAAATCATCAACCAGCAAAACCAGCAGCAAGTCGCCTTTACACGGATAGTCGCGCCGATGAGCGGTATTTTGGAAACCGTCGCGGCGCAGAGTAGCAACGCGCTCCGCTCGTTGCAGCCCGGAGATGCCGTCACGGCTGGGCAGACGCTTTTCACTTTGGCCGCAGACAATCAATATGTCGTTAAAGCCCAAGTGGACGAGCAAGATATCATCAACGTCCACGTCGGGCAGGCAGCGAACGTGACCGGACAGGATTTTCCCGGCCATGTCATTCCTGGCCACGTCATCCGCATCGATCCGGTAGCGCAGAAGTCGACGGACGCATCGAGCACGGCCATGCAAGTGCTCACCACCATCGCGCTCGACAGCTCGCCGCCCTACTTGAAGGACGGTATGAGCGCCGACGTCGACATCATTACCAGCGACATCCCCCATGCGATCTCGATCCCGACCGCTGCGATTTCAAAAACCGGGTCGGCGTCGTACGTCTACGTGGCCAAGGCCGGTGTCGCCAGGAAGCGAACGATCGTCCCCGGACGCACGGGAGACAGCACGACGCTCGTGACTTCGGGCCTCGCACCGGGCGAGGTGATCGTTGCTGCTAAAACGCCCGATTTGATCGATGGATCGCGCGTCACTCCGATGCCGTCCCCGTCGAGTTCGCCGTAACAATATGAGCCGCGTCCTCGCCTATCTCGCCGAAGCGTGCCGTTCGCTGTGGCGCAACCGCGCGCGTTCGATCCTGACGATGCTCGGCATGATCATCGGCAGTGCATCGATCATCACCGTTTTCGGCTTGAGCAAGGCGGCGACCAGCGGCATCGAGGGCACGTTCCATTCCTTTGGCACATTTCCGATCGTCGTTCAGGTCGATTCGTCGCAAACGTACCCCGACCGCGCGCAGCTGCGCTACAACGACGCGGCGCGCGTCGCGACGGATCTAGGGCCGGCCGTTTTAGCCGTCGAGCCGGATTTCACACGAACCTGGAAGGTCAGTTACGGCAACGTCACCGACCATCTTTCGATCTCGGCCGCGGGCGTCTATCCGAACGACGATTCGCTCACGATGAGCGCTGGACGCAAACTCGACGCCCAGGACGTGGACTCGGCAGCGCGGGTTGTCGTCGTCTCGCAGAGCGTCGCCGACCGGTTCTTCCCAAGCGGCGGCGCCGTTGGCAAAGAGCTTACGATGAACGGCGCGCGTTACACAGTCGTGGGCGTTTACAATCCGATCAAGTCGCCCTTCATCACCGCACTCAGCGGCAACGATTTCATCGCCGTCCCGTACTCCACGTTCTATCGTGCGGTCAACGCGCCGCCTGACGACTTTTCAGTTTATCCCGCGCCAGGGTTCACCGCCGATATGCTGCGCGATCAAATCATCGCGTCGCTGCAACACATCCACGGTACGGGAGCACAGTACCAAGTAATTGATGGTGCG
>DATHMY010000099.1:0-7035 GCA_035486535.1 Candidatus Acidiferrum sp. | reverse complement strand
CTCGGCAGTCAGCCTGCTGCAGAGCAACAAGAATAAGGAAGCTCTCGCGCAGATCAACGGCCCCTCGGGCACTGCCTACGCTAAACAAAGCGCCGACGGTGAAGCGATGCTCGACTCGTTGGTCAAGCTCGCGGACGACCGCTACCAGAAGGTGCTCTCGGCGCGGAACACCAGCTACATTGCGCTGGGCGTGGGCATCGTGCTCGCGATCATCATCGTCTTACTGATGTACGGCTGGCTGCGCTCGATCGTGCTGCGCAGCATCGGCCGCTGCGTCGAGATCTTCGAAGCCATGGGCAGCGGTGATCTCTCGCAGCGCATCAATTGGCACGGCCACGATCTGCTGGGCCGTCTGGGTCAAGCGATCGATCAATTTGCCGACCGCTTCGCCGGGATCATCCGGCAAATTCAACGCGCTTCGCTGACCGTGCAAAACCGCTCCGAACAAAGCAGCCACCTCGCGCTGCAAGTCGACGGTCGCATGAAGGAAGAGCTCGCTGCCCTTTCGCAGGCGCTGCAGTATTCGAACGATCTGGCCGGCGCTGCCGGCACGGTCGCCGACAACGCCGAAGCGGTAGCGCGCCGCGTCTCCGACATCTCGAGTGCCGTTGCGGAGATGACCGCCTCGATCCAAGAGATGGATCAGAACCTGCTCAACCTTGCTACCGTCGTCGAACAGGCCGTCGCCAATACGCAAGAGATGTCGGCATCGATCGTGCAGGTCGCCGGCAACGCCGATCGCGTGCGTTCCGAATCGAACGTGACCGACCAGCAAGTGCGCGAGGGCCGCAACGAAGTGCTGGCGCTCTCCAAGGGCATGGGTTCGATCAGCGACACCGTCGCCGACGTCGTGACCGAGATGCAGAGCCTCGACGGCGCCTCGCGCCAGATCGGCGAGATCCTCGGCCTCATCGAAGAGATCGCCGACCAAACCAACTTGCTCGCGCTCAACGCCGCCATCGAAGCGGCGCGCGCCGGCGAACACGGCCGCGGCTTCGCCGTCGTTGCCGACGAAGTTCGCAAACTTGCCGAAAACTCGGCGAGTTCAACCAAGCAAATCGGCCAGCTCGTCGCCGACATCCAACGCCGCACGTCAGCGGTGCTCGAGCGCACGGCTCGGGCCAACTCGCTGGTGCAGAACAACGCCGAGTCGGCTCGCAACGTCACCTCGATGATCGAGACGATCAGCACACGCGTCACCGAAGTCGCGCAGCTGGTCAGCGAGATCAGCGTGGCCACCACCGAACAGGCCCGCGCGTCCGAAGAACTTGCCAAGGCAAGTGAACAGATGGGGGCGATGACCCACGAGGCCGCCGCCACCATGCGCGAGCAGGCGATCACGTCCAATCAAATCTTGGAAAGCGTCTCAGAAATCGAGAACCGCACGGCGCAGGTGGCGAGAGCCTCGACCGAGCAGCAGACGTCGATCAAGGCCTTAGGCACCCGCATCGAACAGTCGACCGACCTGGGCGAAAAGAATTCCGAGTCGGTGGGCACAATGGCTACGAGTGCCGATGATGTCCAGACGCAGGCAAGCGAATTGCGGGAGATGGTCGGGCAGTTCCAGACTGGCCAATTGGCCTTCGAGGAAGGCACAACTTCCGCCAATCCGGCCCTGGAAGACCCAGGGGCACTTGCGCTATCATCATAGGCTAACCACCCCTTACTACTGGAGTTACCGTGCATAAGAAGATCAGTCTCGTTGCCCTCGTCGCGGCCGTTGCGGTCCCAGCAACCGCGGTTGCCGCCACCATCGATGCCTCCCTGATCCCCGACGGCACCTATACCGTCAAGGTCGAGAAGATCGTCGATGCCAAGCACATTCAGGTGGCGATGGATAACGGCGCGGAAACTACCCTTAGCGCCGGACGCGACACCGTCGACCTCAGCAAGGTCAAGCCAGGCGATTCCGTCAAGCTCTCGCTGATCAAGGGCGAGGTCATGGTCTACATGGATCTCACCAGTCACTGACGCATCCGATGAAAACGCGATGAGAACCACGAGTCGGGCGCCGGGAGATTGAACCGGCGCCCGATTCACATCGTTACCTCCGCGGGAAACAACTCTATCGGAGGTATGCATGAAACGGACTCTCTCGATCGCCCTCGCAGGGCTTGCACTTATTCTCGGTTTATCGCTCGGTTTCGCGCCCAAGGCCTCAGCACAGCAATACGGTGCTTACGGTCCGGTCTACACGACCTGGCAGCCGCAATGGGATCGCTTTCAGTACGACCGTCACCACGTGATCTTGGGCAGCGTCGTGCACTTCCGTCCGTATCGCGTGACGGTCCAACGCCCCGACGGCAACGTGCAGACCATCGACCTCAAGCCCGGTACCGTGATTCATCCACTCGGCGGAACCCCGGTGCGCGGCGATCGCATCGCCATCTACGGTTACTACAGCAACGGCACGTTCATCGCCAACGGCCTCGTCTTGCGCTAGACCCGGTCTACTTCGCGTAAACGACGACCGGCGTCGTCAGTGCCCTCAAATCGATCGCGGCGACCTTACGTTTGCCGCGATCGACTTTTTCTAGGATCGGGCGAATCAGCGCGACCTTCGCCTCGCTGCCATTGCGGTCGCCCAAGAGCACGGTGATGCCGTTGCGCAACTGTACGGTCACGTCGCCAAAGCGGTCGAAGCCGAGCGAGCGCGCATCCAGGCGGGCCGCGGCGATCGCGTCCGCATCACCGACGAGTGTTTTCAGGTCGGGATCGTCGATGAACGTGCCCACCGCTGCCGGTTGCGGCAAGACGATCGTGAACGCCGGCAGCGAATCGGCGACAGCTTGCGGTGCCCCGTCTTGGAGCACGCGCAAGGCATGATCGACCGTGACCTGTTGGCCGCGATCCTCGACGAACGCATACGGCGTGCGCTCGGTCACCGTGATGATCAGCGTGTCGGGCGGGCGTCGGTGCACGAACGCGCGATCGATGTACGGCAGCGATTCAATCCGCGCCGCCATCGCGTGGGTGTTTTGCAGCCACATGTTCCTGGCCAAGTCGACGCGCGCGCGCTCGACGATCGCGTCTTTTGCGACCGTGCGGTTCCCGTTGACCTCGATGGTATGCGGATAGAGCGCGGGCCACGATGCGAGCACATACGCCCCCAGCACAACGAGCACGGCGAGCACCGCGATCAGAAACCAAAACGGTCGCAGCTGCCGGGCCGGCGACGCGCGCCGGCGTCGTGCAGTTTCGCTTTTGTTCATGCCAGCACATACCGTTCGATCGCCTCAGCCACCCCGTCGGCGTCCACGTCGCCAACAACCGCCTTCGCCACCTTGCGCAATTCATCGGGTGCTGAGCCCATCGCAACCCCAAAGCCGGCCGCCTCTAAGAGCGGCGCGTCGTTCCACGAATCGCCGATTGCCGCAACATCGGCCATGTCGATGCCAAGTCGCGCCGCGACGAAACGCAGCGCCTCGCCTTTGTCGACGTGCGGATCGAGAATCTCGACGAACTCGGGATAGCTGCGCGTGACGTAGGCGCGCGGACCAAGACGCTGCGCAAACAGCGTCGCCATCTCGGCGGCACGTGGCGGATCGTCGATCGCGACCGCTTTGGTCGCGGGGCTGTAGGCAAACGCCTCGCGCAGCGAGGGCACGATGATCGGACGCACGCCGGAGAGCTGAGCATACAATTGCGAAAAGCGGTTCTCTTGCTCGCAGTAGTATTCATCGTTGCGATAGAGCTGCAAGTGGACGTTGACGTCGGCGGCGATTGCAATGATCTCGGCAACCGTATCGCTCCGCAGCGGGGTGTCGCGCAACACCTCGTCGGTGGTGGGATCGACGATTGCGGCGCCTTGATAGCACACGAGCGGTGCATCGAAGCTCAGTTCACGCGCGTACGGTACCGCGGCTTGATACATGCGTCCGGTCACGATGCAGCCTTGGACGCCCTTTTCGAGCATCTTGGCGATCGCCGCGCGCACGCGCGGCCGGATCACGAGATCCCGCCCAACCAGCGTCCCGTCGAGATCAAAGGCGAATAATTTCATGCTCCGCTGCGCATCCGAGCGGTTTGCGCATGATGCGGCAGGTCTTCAAAATCGCACAGCGCTGCCAGCGGCAACGCATCGCCAAGCATCCGCTCGCGCGAGTTCTCGACCACGCTGAAGCTGCGCAAAAAATCCTCCAAACGCAGACCCGACGCGAAACGCGCGGTGCCCGAAGCCGGCAACACGTTGTTCGTGCCGCTCAAGTAATCGCCGCTGGCAAGTGGCGTCATATCGCCCACCAGCACCGTCCCCACCCGGCGCACCCGCGCCAGATACGGTTCGGGATCGCGCACCTGCAGCGCCAAACGCTCGGGCGCGATCGCTTCGATCGTGTCGAACAGCTCGTGGCGGTTTTGCGCATGCAATAAATAACAGGCGCCATCGATGACCTGCGCGAGCATGTCACCGTGCGGCAGCGTACGTACGTCGAAGGTCTCGAGCAGCTGCGCGACTGCATCGAGCAGCGGACGCGACTCGGAGAGGACGGCCACGCGCGCGAAGAGATCGCGCTCGGCTTGCGCCAGCAACTCGCCCACCACGTACTCACTGCTCGCGCCATCGTCGGCGACGACCAGTACTTCGGGCGGCCCCGAGAGGCCGTCGATGCCGCAGACACCGTAGATCTGGCGCTTGGCTTCGGTGACGATCGCACCACCCCAGCCGACGATTTTATCGACGCGCGCGATCGAGTCGGTCCCGTACGCCGCGCCCGCAATCGCGTGAGCGCCACCGACCGCGTACAGCTCGTCGACCTCGCACAAACTGCACGCATACAGCACGGCCGGATGCACGCCGCCGCTGCCGCGCGGCGGCGACAGCACGATGGTGCGCGAAACGCCGGCGATCTTTGCCGGCACCGCGGTCATCAGCACCGCCGACGCCGTCGCGGCGCGACCGCCGTGCACGTAGGCGGCCACCGAATCCAATGCACGGTAGCGCAGGCCATAGCGCGTGCCGTCTTCGTCGACATACGCGAGATCGGCGGGACGCTGGCGCTCGTGGAAGCGGGCGATGCGCTCTTTGGCCAAGTGCAACGCGTCGGCGATCTCGGGCGGCACCAGCGCTTTGGCGCCGTCTAGCATCGGGATCGGCACGCGCAATTTCGAAAGATCGTAGGCCGGATCGTCGTAGTTTCGCGTGTACTCGACCAGCGCTGCGTCGCCGCGCGCGCGCACCGTTGCGAGGATGCCGGCAACCGACGCGATGAGCTCGGCCGACGGGGTCCAACCGTCGCGCCGCGTCGCGGCCACGCGCATGCGGTCGGCGGCCGGGATGACGTTAAGCGTCATGCCGCACGTTGCCGCGCCCGAAGATGCGCTCGAGTTCGCTGCGCAGGCGATGATCGGCCGCGATCGTGCGCGCGAGCCGCTGCGATTGCCCGCGCGCGTGCATCGTCACCGGGACCGCGCCGGGATAGTCGTCGACCAAGGCTGCAAGGCGATCGATCTGGTCGCGCGAGCCGACATCGACGTGCCACTCGCGAACCGCGCCAACACCGTTCACGCGCGCCGCCGGCACCTCGAACGTCGTCACCTCGTTGGCGCTAATCGAAAGTTCGACGGGACCTTCTTCACCGGGTGCACCGCCCGGCCGCTCGCGAAAGCGCAGCCGGCCTTTGACCACAAGAATCGTGTCTTCGCTGAAGAGCCCTTGCACCAGCGGATACATCTTCGAGAACACGACCACGTCGATCGCGCCGCTAGTGTCTTCGAGCTGTGCGATGAGCATCTGCTGCCCCGATTTGGTCAGCGTGCGCCGCACGGAGGTCACCATGCCCGCGATCTGCACCGCGGCGTCGTCTTCGACGTCGCGCAAATCCTTGATCAACGTCGCCCCGGCGCGCACGAGCAGATCTTGCACGTCGGCTAGCGGATGACCCGAGACGAAGATGCCCAGCGTCTCCTTCTCCCAGGCCAACGTTTCGCGCGTGCTTGGCGCCGCAACGAGCGGCAGTACCGGCGTGAGCGCCGGCGCATGTTCGGCGGCATCACCGAAGAGCGAGACTTGGCCGAGCTCTTTCTCGCGCGTCGCATGCGCGGCAAGATCGAGCGCGACGTCGAGCGCGGCGAGCTTCTGCGCGCGATTGCCGGGCAGCGCGTCGAGCGCGCCGCACTTGATGAGCGCTTCGAAGACGCGGCGGTTGACCTGTTTCGAATCGACCCGCCTGGCGAGATCGAAGAGGTCGGTGAAACGGCCTTCGGCGTCGCGCGTCTCGATGATGCTGCGCACCGCGCCTTCGCCGACGCCTTTGATCGCCGCGAGGCCGAAGCGGATGCGATCCTCCACCACGGCAAAGTCGATCAGCGATTCATTGACGTCGGGTGGCAACACGGTGATGCCGGTCTTCTTCGCCTCGTCGATGTACTCGACGAGCTTGTCAGTGCGATCTTTGACCGAAGTCATCAGCGCGCACAGGTACTGCAGCGGATGATTGGCCTTGAGGAACGCCGTCTGGTAGGCGATCCAGCCATACGCCGCCGCGTGTGACTTGTTGAAGCCATAGCCCGCAAACGGCTCGATAAAGGCGAAGATCTTGTCGGCCAGATCGCGATCGATATTGGATGTGGCTTTGGCGCCTTCGATAAATTTCTCGCGATAGATCGGGATCTTTTCCTTTTGCTTCTTGCCCATGACTTTGCGCAGCTCGTCGGCTTCACCAAGCGAGAAGCCGGCAATGTCGCGCGCCATCTGCATCACCGATTCTTGATAGACGGCGACGCCATACGTCTCGGCGAGGATCGGCTCGAGTTTGGGATGCAAATACTTCGGCTTCGTGCGGCCGTGCTTGTTGCTGATGTACTGCGGAATCCACTCCATCGGCCCCGGGCGATAGAGCGCAACCAGCGCGATGACATCTTCGAAGCGTGACGGCTTGAGCTCGGTACAGACGCGCTTCATCCCTTCGGATTCGAGCTGGAAGACGCCCATGGTGTCGCCGTGGCCGAGCATGTCGTACGTCTTTCGATCTTCGATCGAGATCTTCGCGAGATCGAACGAGCCGTCGACCGTGCGGCGGATCTCCTTGACCGCGC
>DATHMY010000098.1:0-5085 GCA_035486535.1 Candidatus Acidiferrum sp. | reverse complement strand
AAAAGCGCGAGGGCACTTCGCGTTTGAGATCGGCGCTGAACAGGGTGCCGTTTTCGGTAAGCTTCTCGGGATAGTCGCTGACCATCAGGATGTCGGGCGAGATGCGCGGCACCGCGATGTTGTTCAGCGTCACGTGCACGGTGCCGTTGACGTCGAAGTACTGTTCGCCTTGAATGAGCACCGGCACGTCGAAGCTCGCGCTCATGTCTTGCGCGAGGTCGCCGGGGAGTGGCACGTCGTCAGCAGTGACGATCGCTTGCGCGCCGGGTCGCACTTGCGTGTACCGCACGATCGTGCGCGTGACGAGATCGCGCAAGTAGTCGCGACTGGCGGGATCGCCAGTGATCGGCAGCGTGATCGATCCCGGCAGTGCGCCGGCTGGAAACGCGACGCGCACGCCGACCGTCGCTGAGACGCCGCGCGAATCGCTGATCGTAATCGAGGTTGAACCCGGTGCGGTGCCCGTGACGATGACCGCGCGCGTGTTCTGATCGACCGTCATCGTGAAGAAGGCGGTCGACGCGGCCACCGCGGTCAAATTGCCGAGCGAGCCCTGCACCGTAATGGTTTGCGTGCTGCCGACCGGCACGAATGCGGCCGCGGGCGAGGCAGTGATCGGCGGCAAGGTCGGCGTCGGGGTGGGCGAGGGCGTTTCGGTCGGGCCTGACGGCAGTGGCGTTGCCGATGGCGAGGGCGACGTCGAGACGAGCGGCTGTGCAAAGGGCGTCGCGGTGACCGCGGGTTCAGGCGTCGATTGCGCGCGAACCGAAACAGCGCCGCTCAGGGCGGCGCCGCAGAGAAGCAGCACAACGAGTACGAAACGCTCCGGACGCAACGTTAGGCGATTTTCGCCGCTTCCGCCCGAGTTACCGCCGATGCCAGAAGTGTTTTGTAGCCAACGCTTGGGAAGAGCACGGTAACGAGGTCTTTTTCCGCGCGCTCGACCGTGCCGGTACCGAACTTCGGATGCGTCACCACGTCGGCAATCTTGTAGCCGCCGGTTGACGCGCCAACAGCCGGGAGATCGACTGCTCGCGTGATCGCGCTGCGCAGGCAGTTATCGCACTTGCCGCAGTTGGTCGTCTCGAAATCTTCGCCGAAGTAGTTGAGAATGAAGCGCCGCCGGCACGAGACGCACTCAGCGTATTGCAGCATCATCGAAAGCTTCGACTGATCGTAGGATTTTTTCGTTTCGTAGTTCGCCAGGCTCAGCACCAGCTCGCGGTTCTTGCGCACCGCTTCGGTCAGGCCGTAGGCCGATTTGCCGGTGCCCTCGATGTAGCCGGATTTTTTGAGCAGCGCGAGGATCACTTTGAGCTTGGTGAGCGGCAGCTGCAGAATCTTGCGCAGATCGGTCATTGAGACGCCGCCGACCTGTTCGCCGAAGACTTCGATCGTGCCGAAGACGCGCTGCACTTCTTCGATATCCGGATATTTGCCGGTGAGGAAGTAGTTCTGCACACGCGTATCGCTCATGCGATAGATCAAGATGCAGCGCGAGAGCTCGCCGTCGCGGCCGGCGCGTCCGGCTTCTTGCGTGTAGGCTTCGAGCGAACCCGGCAAATCGTAGTGCACGACGAAGCGGATGTTCGGCTTGTCGATGCCCAGGCCAAAGGCGTTGGTTGCGACTACGGCGCGAATCGTCTCTTGCATGAAGCACTCATGCACGAGCGTGCGATCTTCTTTATGGAGTTTGGAGTGATACACTGAGGCCGGAATGTGCAATGTTTCAACGAGGAACTTCTGCACTTCGAGCGCGTTCTTGATCGTCGCGGTATAGATGATGCCGGTGCCTTCGAGGGTGCGAGGCCCGGTGAACAGCGAGGCGAGAATTTTGAGCTTGTCGGCTTCTTTGTCGGCCTTGCGCGCTTCGTACTGCAGATTCGGGCGATCGAAGCCTTTGACGATCGGCTTAACGTGTTCGATGCCGAGCTGATGCAAGATGTCTTCGCGAACGGCCGGCGTCGCGGTTGCGGTCAGCGCCAGCACGGTCGGGCGGCCCAGGCGATTGATCACCGCGCCAAGCGCGAGATACGCGGGCCGAAAATCGTGCCCCCACTGCGAGATACAGTGCGCTTCATCGACCACGAAGAGCGGCACTTTAATCGACTGTAAAAGCTCGAGAAAACTGCGATCTTCGAGCTTTTCCGGCGTGGTGTAGGCGATGCGAATCGTACCGCTTGCGATGCGTTCGCGTGCACGAATTTCTTGCTCTTCAGAGAGCGTGGAGTTGAGCGCGACGACGTCGGTGATGCCGCGTTCGCGCAACATATCGAGCTGATCTTTCATCAGCGCGATGAGCGGCGAGACGACGACGGTGGTACCTTCGAGTAACAACGCAGGCAACTGGTAGGTCAGACTTTTGCCGGCGCCGGTCGCCAGAATGGCAAGCGTGTCCTGTCCCGTCATGACACGAGACACGACTTCTTCTTGGCCCGGATAGAAACGTTCGAAGCCGAACTTCTCTTGAAGAGCGGAACGGAAATCCACGACGAGTTCGAAGGCCTCCCCTGTGTAGAGCATAACATACCCGCCGGCAGGCCGAACCAAACGGCCAGCCCGAATCCTGAAGCGGTGTCCCTCTATCGTACCTGGCGCCCGAAGTCGTTCGCCGATCTGGTCGGGCAAGACGCCGTCGTTCGCACGTTGACCCACGCCATCGAAGGCGGCAAGCTTGCGCACGCGTACCTTTTTTCGGGTCCGCGCGGTTCCGGCAAGACGTCGGCGGCTAAGATCTTGGCGCGTTGTATCAACTGCATACAAGGTCCGACTGCTCATCCCGACAACACCTGCGAAAATTGCATCGCGATGCTTAATGGCACCGCGTTGGACGTATTGGAAATCGATGCTGCGAGCAATCGCGGCATTGATGAGATTCGTTCACTGCGCGATGCAGTGAAGTTCGCACCATCGTCGATGCGGATGAAAGTGTATATCATTGATGAAGCGCACATGCTCACTAAAGAGGGTGCCAACGCGTTCTTAAAGACGCTTGAGGAACCGCCCGCACATGCGGTATTTATTCTTGCTACGACTGAACCTGAGAAATTACCGGTAACGATTCTGTCGCGTTGTCAGCGGTATGCATTTCGTCGCATTTCGATTCCGGTGATGATCGAGAGAATGCGCGAGATCGCAACCTATGAAGGCATCGCGATCGATGAAGCGGCACTGGCGGCCATTGCATACCGCGCGGATGGCGGCCTGCGCGATGCTCTAACGATGCTCGAACAGGCCGCGGCATTTGCCGACGGACCAATCACGACCGGGGTCATTGAGTTGGCGTTCGGCGCTACCGGCCGCAACTATGCCAACACGCTCGTGGACGCCGTGGTTGCACGCGACGCCGCCGCGACGCTGCGGACGATTGAAGAAGCAAGCGACGCCGGCGCCGATATGCTGGTGCTGACCCGTTCGCTGATCGCCAACTTTCGCAACCTGCTCGTCGCGCATATCGATCCGGAATTGCTCGCGCGTGACCTCGCGCCCGAGGATGCCGAGATCGCGACTGAGCGCGCAGTGGACGTGCCGCAGGCGACGATCGTGCGCGCGCTGCGCGTGCTCGCTGACGCCGCCAGCCTCGCCCGAACCGGTGCGAATCCGCGGCTCGAGCTCGAAACGGCACTCTTGCGCTTTCTTTTAGAAGAAGGCGAAGGTGGCGCGCCTCCCGCGGCTCGGCGTGCGCCGGTTGAAAAAGCGGCGCCGAAGGCGCCAGAACCGGTAAAGGTTGTCGCGCCGTCCCCTGTCACCCCGAGCGTAGCGGGCCCCGTCACGCTGCAAAAAGTTCGCGCCGCCTGGCAAAGCATTCGCGGCAAGGTTGAGGCTGAACGGCCGCCGCTACGCGCACCGCTCTCCGGCGCGATGGTCGACTCAATCGATGGCAATGCCGTCATCCTGAAACTGCGCGCGAAGTTTGACGCCGATATCCTCAAAGAGCACACCAAGTTGCTCGAATCGGCGATTGCCGACGTGCTTGGCGCGCCGTTGCAAGTGCGTTTCGAAACCGGCGCCGCGCCGGCCGCGCCGGGCGTCCCCGCAGTAGGCGCAACGGCTCAACCCGACGACGAAAGCGCGGACGAGCTGTTCGGTTACGCAAACGAACGCATAAAATAATACATTTTCTTAAGCAGGCGAGTACTCGCTGAACCGTCGAAGGGCGACTAACGTTTTTAGCGTGAGGTGACCCTTGGTAGCATTTCGCTGGGTTCCACTTGTCACGTTCGCACTGCTGGTTCTTGCGGTGCGCTTCAGCGAGCCCGCGCGCGCCGGAGGCTGCGCGCTTAGCGCCAACGGCAACACGCAGTTTATCACGTGCTACGGCGTGCCTTCGCCGGCACCGCAGCCGACGACGTTGCCGACGTTCGCGCCCGGTAAACCCAACAATTCGTACAACTTCACGTATTACGGCAGTAACGGCCGCAATGGCAGCAATGGCGCAATCGGCATTCCGTCGTCGGCCGGCGGCGGCGGGGGTGCGGCTCCAAACCTCCTCACGTCACTTGGAACGAGCACGAGTTACTACACGAATCCCTACCCGACGACAACGTTTGCGCCGGGCACGTTTGTGTACGTCACCACCTCTAGTCGAAACGCGCAAGCCGGCATACTTTTACAGTCAATCGGCGGTGGCGGTGGCACCGGCGGCAACGGCTGCTGCGGTTCGAGCGCCTCATCTGGCGGCGCCGGGGGTGCGGGCGGCTCGATTAACGCCGTAATCGGCACGAGTGGCAGCTTCGCACTTCTCACCGCGGCCACGGATACGCCCGGCATTTGGGTGCGAAGCGCGGGCGGCACTGGGGGTAACGGCGGCAACGGTTACGTCGGCGCGAACGGTAGAGATGGCGCGCCCGGCGGATCCGGCGGGATAATTACGATCAACGTTGGTGCAAACGTGTACACGCTCGGCGACTATTCAGCCGGCATTCTTGCGCAGAGTGTTGGCGGTAACGGCGGCAACGGCGGAAGCAGCACGTGGACGATCGGCGGTAGCGGCGGCAACGGCGCGAGCGGACAATCGGGAAGCAACGTCACCGTAAATCTCACCAGCGGCGGCACCATTCTCACGTCGGGAATCGAGTCGGACGG
>DATHMY010000097.1:0-19242 GCA_035486535.1 Candidatus Acidiferrum sp. | reverse complement strand
GGTCGGTGACGATGTACGATATGCCCGCGCAGCTGCTCGTCGCCAATGAAGCCAATCGCTACTCGGTCGGCAATCGAACGCCGGGCCTCGTCTACGGCAGCGACGGTTCCCTCACGATTCCGATCTCGGCGAAAAAGCCGAGCGGCCCGAATGCGCCAAACTGGCTGCCCGCGCCCAACGGCCCGTTCACGCTGACAACACGCCTTTACATGCCCAAGCCCGAAGCGCTCGATCCACTCTACGCTCCACCGCCCGTCGAGGTTGTGAACTAACATGGTACAAGCGACCAACGTGCAAGCCGTCGCAAAAGACGCGTGGATCTACGCCTATCCGATGCTGATGAACTATCAAACGTTGTACGGCCAAGCCGTCGATTCAACGTCGTCGCAGTATGTCGGAGGCTTCAACGTCTTCCGAAACTATGCGCAGTTCTTCACGCCCGACAACCGCGACATCGTCACGCCGAACAACGACACGCCCTACTCGTGGGCGTGGCTCGATCTGCGCGCCGAACCGATCGTCTTGAGCATCCCGGCGATTCCCGGCGATCGCTACAACGTCTTCCAAATGGTGGACTTGTTCACGTACAACTTTGCATACGCCGGCACGCGCAGCACCGGGCGCGAGGCGGGTTCGTATCTCATTGCGGGACCGGATTGGAACGGCACCACGCCGCCGGGCATCACCGCCGTTTTCAAAGCCGACACGCGCATCGTCATGATCCTTGGGCGAACGAGCCTCGCGGGTCCCGACGATATTCCCGCACTCAAAGCCTTGCAAGCGCAGTACAAACTGCAACCGCTCAGCGCATTTGCCGGCACGCCGCCACCACCGGCGGCCCCGCCGGTGACGTGGATTCCGTGGGACAAGGCGCGCGGGCTCGGACCCGACTTCCCGGCCTACCTCAATATGCTGCTGCAGTTTTGTCGCAAGCCGCCGTTCCCCGACGAAGCGCCGCTCATGGAACGCTTTGCGACGCTCTCGAACGCCAACACCTCGGCGTTACAAGTCGGCATCGCCGACGGCCAGCACGCACTCAAACAAGCGATCGCGACCACCCGATCGTCGATGAATCTCTTCGGCACGCACGCAAAGATCGGCAACGACTATGTGACGCGCGCGGTCGCAGCCGCCATGGGTATCTACGGGAACACCTCCGATGAGGCGGTGTATCTCGGCGGCGAAGAGGATGGGAGCGGGAGAAAACTCGATGGCTCGCAACGCTACACGTTGACCTTCGCCCCCGGACAAACGCCGCCGGTTACCGCCTTTTGGTCGGTCACGATGTATGACTTGCCCAACCGCTTGCTCGTCGCGAATCCGATCAATCGGTATTCGCTCGGCGATCGCAGCAAACTCACGTATGCGCCCGACGGCTCGCTCACGATCTACATTCAAGCGCAATCGCCGGGCGCGGATAAGGAATCCAACTGGTTACCCTCGCCGCCGAGCGGCCCGTTCAACTACGTCGTGCGCCTGTACGGCCCGAAGCCAGAAGTCCTCAACGGCACGTGGAAAATCCCCGGGCTGGTCAACGCATTGTCATCCCGAGCGTAGATACGCTGGTGTGGCGTCGGACTGTGTGTCACTGAGGGCCGCTCGTAGAGTGGCCTTCGGCATTTTGTTATCGCGAGGCTCTACAGCCCCGGGCCCGTGCGCGTAAGGTTCGCTACGAAGATCGGGTGCCAGGTCGCACCGCCGTCGAGCGAATAATCGATTTCGAAGTGATGCGCATTCGGCGTAATCTGCGACCAATTGTCGCGCATCAGTACCGCTTTGCCGTCGTACGTGTCCGGACCGATCAGCTCGCCTCGCCCGTTGCGAAAGCCGCCGATGTATGGCGTATTGAACGCCCCATCGCTGCCGTCGGCATAGGTCTGGCTCCACTGACGCGCCTGCGGATCATAAAGGAAGAGCGTGAGTCCGGTAAACGCCGTCTTGCCGCTGCCCGCGCTAATCTCTTCGAGGAAGGCTTTGCCGTTCCAGACCTTGCGCCACGTCACCGTCCCGGTGAGATCGACCCACGACGCCTGGCGCAGCGACCGGATGTGCGTCGCCCAGGTGCCGTAGCTGAAATCGAAGTCGTGCGACGCACTCGGAGCGGCATTCGCGCCTTCGGATGGCGCGACCGCGCTGGTGCGCGTCGCCTGCGCGACGAAGTTCGGCTCCCACGTCGCGCCGCCGTCGTCGGAAAAGGCCTGTTCGAAGTGGTAGGCGTTAGCGGTGATCGCTGAAAAGATCCAACGAACGGTGATCGTACGTCCGTTGAAGACTTCGCGGTCGTAGAACTTGCCCACGCCGCCGGAAAATTCGCCGTACATCGGAGACCCAAGCGTCCCATCGCTGCTGCTCGTGCCGTTGATCGCCCACTGATGCGACGCCGGATTGTACGTTCGCACGTGCAGCAACTCAACCGGCGACGGCCCCGCGGTAACGATCTCCGACGTGCTGGCGCGACCGCCCCATACTTTGCGCACGGTGTCCGTGCCGTCGTAGCTGATCCACTGCGTCGAATGGGTCAACGGATGCACTAAACGCTGGATATGCTCGTGCCAGGTCCCGAAGTTGAAGTCGAAGTCGTGCTGTCCGTCGCGCGCTTGCGCGAATCCGGGAAGCGGCATGGCGAGGAGGCAGGCGACGAACGCGCCGGCGATGAGGCGAGAGAAGGTGCGCATTGCGCGATGGTATCGAACGCCGGGGCGGACGGCAATCCGCACCCCGAGGTAACTATTCGCTGAAGCGAGCGATGTGGCCGCGACCAAACGCCTTGGCGGCGTCGATGAGCGGCAAGATCGTGTGCCCGTACTCGGTGAGCGAATACATCACGCGCGCCGGCACCGGGCCGGTCTCTTCGCGCACGATGATATCGTCAGCGATCAACTCGGCGAGTTGTTCGCTCAACACCTTACGCGAGACGTCGGGCAGAAACGCCTGAATCCCCGCGAAATGGTACGGCTGCTCGGCGAGTGAGTAAATGATGATCATCTTCCATTTGCCACCGACGGCGGCAAGGGCCGCGGTCAGCGGGCAATTACTTACCGGGTTGGCTCTACGCGTGGCAAACATCGGTTAGTGATCGACGAACTTCGAATCTTCGCTCAGCGTCGCATCGAGGCGCAGGGCCTCGAGCGCGTACTTACGCGTCTCATGGCCGCCGGGAACCACCACACGCACCACGATCTCGTGCGGATGCACTTCCTTGACGGTGCCTTCTTCTTGGCTGCCGTCGATAAAGACATGATCTCCAGGTTTAAACATAGCAGTACTCTTCTTCGCCTCCGCGAAGGGGCGCTCATGCATCACTTGCTTTTTGCGGCGCTGCTGGCCCAAGCCGCGCCGGGCATGCCCAGCCTGGATTATTTCATCGGCACCTGGCAATGCAGCGGGTCGTTCCCGTCGACCGGAAAAGCGATCGCGTCGACGATGCACTTCGAGCGCGATCTCGGCGGCGCGGCGATCGTCAAACATCACGATGACATCGTGCCGAACACCTATCACGCGATCGAAGTGTGGAACTACGAGGCAACGCCCGGCCTATTCAACGATGCTGTCGCCGACAATTTCGGCGGCGTTCGCATCTTCTCGTCGGACGGTTGGCACGGCGACGTGCTGACCTGGAGCAGCGCTGCCGCCGTCCAGCCCAGCCAACAGTTCGTCTACACCCGGCTTTCGGATGCTTCGATGCGCGTCGACTGGCAAGTCTCGCGCGACGGCACGCACTACGTCGTCGGCGACACGCTGACATGCAAGCGAAATGGCGTGGGATGGGCGCAGCAGCAGCAGTAGCGACGCCGATCAGTGTCGCGAGCGCCGTCACGCGCGCCGTGCAGCCGCTGATGCAACGCTACCATATTCCCGGCATGGCCGTCGGCATCGTTGCGGACGGGCGCATCTACGTCTATACCTACGGCGTCAGCTCCAAGACGACGAAACAGCCGATCGACGCAGCGACGCTATTCGAGATCGGATCGGTCTCGAAGACCTTCACCGCGACGCTCGTCTCGTACGAGAGCCTGCGCGGCACGCTCTCCCTTAGCGATATGGCAAGCGCGGATCTTCCGGTACTGCGCGGCAGCAACTTCGATCGCGTGAGCCTCGTCAACCTCGGCACGCACACGGCCGGCGGCCTTCCGCTGCAAGTTCCCGACGACGTCACCAACGACGCGCAACTCCTGTCGTACCTCCAGCATTGGAAGCCGGCGTATCCGCCCGGGACGTACCGAGTCTACTCCAACGTTGGTATCGGGTTGCTCGGCTTCATCACTGCCGCACGCACGCACGAAGACTTCAGCGCGCTGATGCAGCGCGCGATCTTCTCGCCGCTCGGCTTGCAGCACACGTACCTCAACGTCCCGCCTGGGCAGATGGGCAACTACGCGCAGGGCTACACGTCAGATGACAAACCGATCCGGATGCGCGCCGGTGAGCTTGCGGCCGAAGCCTACGGCGTTCGAACCACCGCCGGCGATATGACGCGCTGGCTCGAGGCCAACGTAGGGATCCTACCGGTCGCCGCAACGCTGCGACACGCACTCACCGACACGCAGACCGGATACTATCGGAGCGGTCCGTTTACGCAAGACCTCATTTGGGAGCAGTATCCGTATCCGGTTACGCTCGCGCAACTCGAGGACGGTAATTCGCCGAAGATGCTGTTCGATCCGAATCCCGCAACAGCGCTCGTCCCGCCGCAGCAACCGGGCGGCGATGTGCTCATCGACAAGACTGGATCGACCAACGGTTTCTCGGCCTACATTGTCTACGTTCCGTCAAAGAAGATCGGCGTCGTGCTGCTCGCGAACAAAAGCTATCCCATCCCCGCCCGCGTCTCCACCGCCTACGCGATTCTTAGCCATCTTTAGGAGTATCATGCGTCGTTTTCTTCTCACCGTCGCCATTGCCGTTGCGATGAGCACCAGCGCGATCGCCGATAGCACCGAAACGCAGCCCACCGTCGCCGGTGTCGCCGCCGTCGAAGCGCATTGGTTGAAAGCGTTTCAAACCGGCGACGCAGCGTATTTGCAGCAGCTGCTTACCGACGACTACATCTCGGTCAATGCCAAGGGCGTGCCGCGCGATCGCGCGACGATCATTGGGCTCGCGCAGGCGCATGCGGCTCAGCCATCGCCGGCTCCGATGCACGCGTTGCCGGAACCCGCGCTGATGATCCGGGTGCAAGGCACGTCGGCCATCGCGACCTCCGATGTCGGCGGTCAGCGCTCCGTCGATGTCTTCTTCTATGCCGATGGCCGCTGGCACGCGTGGTACTCGCAACACACCGCCGTGAGCACCTAACGCGCCCCTGTCCTTGACAGACGCGAGCGGTCCTGGACACGCCCGGTATACCGTCAAAGCATGACGTCCGAAGCGGAGCCGTTGGCCCAACCGCTGCGCGAACCCGCGCCGGCACGCGTGCGCCCCGGCTTTGTCGCCGGGGCCTCGGCCAACGATCCGACCACGGTTGGCAGCCTCGCGGCCGTCGGCGCGAGTACCGTCTACGGACTCGCCTGGCTGGTCGTCGCGATTCTGCCGATGCTCGCGGTGACGCAGGTGATCGCAGCGTCGGTCGGCGCCGCCACGCGCACCAGTGTCCAGGGCGCGATCGTGCGACGCTACGGAATTACCGCTGGGCTGATCTCGCTCGCCGCCATCGTCGCGGTGAATCTCTTCACGCTCGTTGCCGACATTGAAGCGGGGTGTCAGGCGCTCGCGCTGCTCTTCGGCGTTCCCTATCAGGTGTTCGTGCTGCCGTTCGTGGCCGCGATTGCGTACTTGTTGTTTACCCACTCCTACGGTCGCATCGCCACCTGGCTGATGTTCGTCCCGATCCTCTTCCTTGCATACGCCGGCAGTGCGGTGCTAGCCCACGTCGATTGGCTCGACGTCGCACGCCACACGCTTGTCCCACATTTTGAATTTTCGGGCATCTATATAGTAGGAGCCCTCGCCCTCATCGGCACGACGATCACCAGCTACGAATACCTCTGGGAGTCGATCGAGGTCGCGCAAACACGGCGGAGTCCATCCCGGCTTGGCCCACTCAAGCTCGACGCCGTGCTCGGCGTGCTCGCGGCGGGCGCGGGCTTCCTCTTTGTACTGGTTGCTTCCGGCGCGACGCTCGGCGCGCATCATCTTCCGATCGAAACCGTCGGGGATGCAGCGCGCGCGCTTACGCCGTTTGCCGGTCCAGCCGCCGGCGCGCTTTTCGGCATTGGCTTATTCGGGTCGGCGTTGCTCACCGTGCCGATACTCGCCGCTTCGACCGCGTACGCCGTTGCGCACACATTCGGCAGCAACGCGACGCTCGACGCGAACGTTCGCGACGCCAAGCCATTCTATCTTGTGATTCTCGCGGCACTGCTCATCGGCGCAGGCGCTTCGTTGCTTGGCCTTCCGCCGATCCGGTTGTTGGTGTGGGCATCGATCGCCGCCGGACTCGGCACGCCGATCACACTCGTGCTCATGAACTTGGTTGCGCGCAGTAAGCGCGCGATGGGCGCCTACCGCATCGGCCTACCGCTCTCGATCGCCGGCTGGACGGTCACCGCGATCATCGTCCTCACCTGCGCCGCATATCTCGCTCTGTCATCCCGAGCGTAGCGAAGCGTAGTCGCGGGACCACGCACAGGATATGGAACACGAGTCACCCTGGAACAGCGCTAGCGAAACCGAAGCTTTACCACCCGTCCCTTGTTTCCACTGCGCCCGATCGGGGAAATAAACCGATAATAATAGTGGAATGAGGTGATCCGGGATGGCTCTGTTTAGAGCAGTCGTGCTCTTCCTTTGTGTAAACGGACTTTCAACCGCTGAAAGCTTCGCGCAAACGGTGCCCGTGTGGCAAACGCCGGCCGACTCGATCGCCATTCTGACCACTGGTGGAAACCAAGACTTCACCTACGCGCTGGTGCGCGACAGTTCGATGCGCAACCACAACACCTACTGCGTGACGGTGGGCGCCCACATCGGCAAACTGCGCGTCGTTTCCATCGGGCCGCGCGGCGTCGTACTCTCGAACGGGCGCGTCCTGCGCAACACCGCGGTCAGCGCAGAACCGGCGACGCTCGTCGGCGACGCGCCCTCGCCCCCCTAACTTTGTCATCCCGAGCGCCCAGGCGGGCATTCTCAGCAATTTGGCGCATCTCCAACCTGCCAGTTGAAAGCGCGCTATGCTGTGAACGACATCGCCCTCGACGCCACCGAGCTCGCCAACCTCGAGACGTATTGGCTCGCGATGGCGCGCGCGGGTACCCTCGACGAGTTAGAGGAAGCCACGCTATCCGGCCTCGTCGCTCTGACGGGACTGAGCATTGCCTATTCCTCGCGGCGCGAAGACAAGGTCTGGACCTTTAGTTCGACCATCGGTCTCACCGGCGAAATTGCCGGCGTCGCCATTCCCGAAGCGGACGTGCCGTACGCCGAGCAGCTAAATGCCGGCGAAACGATCTGCTACGAGAGCTACGACGATATGGGGCCGGAGCTCGCCAAGCAGCTGCGCAGCGTTGGCCTGGGTGCACTCTATGCCGTGCCGATTATGCGCGACGGGGTTTGCGTCGGCGGCATGGCGATCGGTGAAACGACCCCGACACAATTTAGCCTGAAAGACCGGACCATACTGCGGTTGTTCACCTCGCAGTTCAATACGCTCGCCGCAAACAGAGAACTCACGCGATCGCTCGAGACGCTCGCCGAGAACGTGCCGGAGATCGTCTTGCGAACCGAACCGAACGGCTGGATCAACTGGTACAACCGGCGCTGGTACGAATTCACCGGTCAGACGCGCGAAGAAGCCGCGGGCTGGGGTTGGCAAACGGCCCATCATCCCGAAGACTTTCTCCGCGTCATGGAAGAGTGGCCAAAAGCGCTCGCAACGGGGATGCCGATCGAAATCGAATTTCGATTGCGCCGCTACGACGGCATCTACCATTGGTTCCTCGCACGTGTCGAACCGGTCCGGAACGATAAGGGCGCCATCATCTCGTGGTATGGCAGCGTCGCCAACATCGAAGCGCAAAAGCAAGCCATCGCGCGCACCAAACGTCTTGCCGACTCGCTGCAAGAAGCGTTCTTACCCGCCTCGATGCCCGAACGCGCCGGCATGCGCCTCGACGCAACCTACGTCTCCGCCGAATCCGATACGCTTGTCGGCGGCGACTGGTACGACGCCTTCGAACTCGACGGGCGACTATGGTTTTCGATCGGGGACGTCGCCGGCCATGGCGTCACCGCGTCAAGCGTCGCCGGACGAATGCGCCAGACATTCTACCTGCTAGCGCGTCAGCGTCTCGAACCATCGCGCATCCTGCTCGAGATGAACCGCATTCTCTGCGACCAGGAACCCGGCATCATGGTGTCCACGATCGTCGGGTACCTCGACGAAAACACCACCACGATGACGTACGCCAACGCTGGGCATCCGCCCGCGGTCGTCGCGACGCCGGGCGCACCCGCCGCGTTCCTCGCACTCGGCGGACCACCACTCGGCATCGTCACGGATTTAAACGCCCATACCGAAACGTGGAGGATCGAGCGTGACGCAGTGGTCGTGCTCTACACCGATGGCCTGACCGAGTATGCGCACGACGTGCTGGCCGGTGAAACACAGCTCATGCGCGTCGTGCCGACGCTCGTCCGCAGCGATGCAGCCAACCCCGCGCGCGAACTGTATGACAATTTACTGCAAGAGCGCAGTGCGCGCGACGACGTCGCCGTGCTGGTCCTGCAGTTCTCCGAGATCACAAAGCGCCATGACAGCACCGTTCATCCGGGCATCGTCAAGGAATGGCGTTTCCACGCGAGCGATGCAAAGGCGGCGCACGTTGCGCGCCGCGAAGTAGCCGAATTCTTGCGCGGAGTCTGCGGCGACGGCGAAGCGACGTTCCAAAGCGAACTGATCATCGGCGAATTGCTGGCCAACACGGTTGCGCACGCACCCGGTCTGGTTCATCTCGTCTTGGAGTTTGACGGTGAAACGTTCGATTTAGTCGTGCGCGACAGCGGGCCCGGACTCGTGTTCGCTTCGCCCAATCTCCCCGACACGTTCTCGGAGACCAGTCGCGGCCTGTTCTTGATCGATACGCTGTCGCAGGACGTATCACTCCAAATCTTGCCGTCTGGCGGCGCCGAACTCCGGGTTTCCCTCCCGCTCTCCCTAGCAGAATAGGATAGCTTCCGCTATAATGAGCGGGTGACCACCCTGGCCCTGGCGCCGACCGCGATCGACTTCGCGCGCTCCCCGGCGAAGCTCAAAGCCCTCTCCCCCACCGCGATTCGGGCATTTAAGGATATCGCGGCGCACTGGAAGCTCGCGCCGATCGAGCAGCGCATCCTCCTCGGGGTGCTTCCGCAGTCGACCTACACGAAGTACATGCGCGACCCCGATGCGGCGCTGCTTTCGTACGATACGCTCCAGCGCATCTCGATGCTGCTGGGCATCTTCAAGGCGATCAACATCCTCTTGCCCGACGAGCAACTTGCCGACGCGTGGATCGGCGCGCCCAACGCGCATCCGCTCTTCAAAGGGAAGAGCGCAAAGGAACTCTTGCTCGACGGGTCGTTCGAGAGCCTGGCTGCCGTCCGCGGCTATCTCGACGCCGAACGCGGATGGTAGCACGCTTCCGTAAGAAGCGCACCTTTCGCGTCATTGCTCACCGCTGGAACGAATCGCGCGTCGCCGATCGCCTGAACTCGGTGACCGATCGCGCCGCCCTCGATGAGATCGAGGCCATCTCGAACCCGCGCATCCAGCAAGAATACGCCGCCCGGCGCAAGGTACGGCCCGAAGATCTCGCCGGAGCCGACGGCAACGAGCTGGTGATCGCGTCGTTTGCGTATTCGGGGCCCAGCCGCTTCACCGACGGCAGCTTCGGCGTTTACTATGCGGGCTTCGAAGAGCGCACCGCGATCGCCGAATCGGTCTATCACACCGCACGCTTTCTCGCCTACACCCATACACGCGCAACCGTCGTCTACAAGCGCGTCCTCATGGCCGACCTCAAAGGCGCGTACGACGACCTTCGCGCGACGCCGGCAACCGATCCAATCTACGATCCCGATCCGGAAAAGTACGCTGCCGCGCAAGCCCATGCGCTTGCGCTCTACGCCGCTAACGCCGTCGACGGCATCGTCTATGCGAGCGTCCGTGACGCGGCCGGTACCTGCGTCGCCGCCTTTCGCCCGCGCCTGATCGCCAACTGCAATACCTCCGGTTTTTTGGCCTACGCCTACGACGGCGCGCAGGTCAGCGAAATCCTCGCCGTTGAACCGCTTACGCTCGAACCGCTTGGCAAGCCAAGCTGATTGACGCCTCCCGAAAATGAGCATAGTAAGAGGAGTGCTACCGGAAACTCGCGACCAAGCGCGGCTCAATTTGCTCGTGCGCGCGGGCGATATCTTTCACCAATCCCTCGACGTAGCGGAGACGCTGAATAACGTCGCACGGCTGTCCGTGGAATCGTTCGCCGATTTCTGCATCTTCGATTTGCTCGATGAGCGCTCCGATCGGCTTTTCGTTACCGCCGCCGCCCATCGCGATCCGCGCAAGGACGAGACCCTCGCCGGCGTTGGAAACTTGCTCTACATTGAAGAGTTCCGGGTGCATCCGGTCGTCGAGGTCACGCGTACCGGCGTGCCCTTCTTTTTGCCGCGCATCGACGAAGAAACGCTACTCGCGCATGCCGCTTCGCGGCAGCACGAGCACTATATGCGGCGCCTTGGCTACCGTTCGAAGATCGTCGTCCCCGTAATCGCGCAGAATCACATCTTCGGAGCACTCACCTTCGTGCGAACGAGCGAAAATCACGAATTCGATAAGCGCGATCTCGTCTTTGCCGTCGAGCTCGGCCGTCGCGCCGGCCTTGCGGTGGCCAACGCCAAACAATTTCATCGCGAGCAGTACGTTGCCGAGACCCTGCAGCGCTCGTTCCTCCCGCGCCGCTTCCCCTCACCCGACGGGATTGAACTCTCAGCGCACTACCGGCCCGGCTCGACCGAGGCTGACATCGGCGGCGATTGGTACGACGCGTTCCAGAACGCGGCCGGCGAAATCATCGTCACCATCGGCGACGTGACCGGCAAAGGCATCGAGGCCGCGCGCTTGATGGTCTTGATGCGTCAGGCGATTCGCGTGGCCGCACTCGATACCAACGATCCAAGCAAGATCGCCGACACGTGCAACCGGTTGCTGCTCGCCGAAGACGAAAATCGTTTGGCGAGCGCGTTCATCGGTATCATCGACCCCGAGACGCGCGTGCTTCGCTACGTTTCTGCCGGTCACACGCCGCCGCTGCTGCGTCTGCCCGACCGCACGGTGCGCCGGCTCGAACCGCCCTCGCCGCCCGTCGGCGCATTTCGCAACGTCGCCTTTGAGTTGCACGAAACGCAGTGCCCCGAAGGCAGCATGCTGGTGCTGTATACCGACGGAATCGTCGAGATTACACGCGATATCCTTGCCGGCGAGCAAATGCTCGAATCGGTCCTGCGCTCCGATGCGATCGTACATGCGGCCAACCCAGCCGAGTTCGTCGAGCGCGCGATCGGCAACCTTGCACCGCGTGACGATATCGCGGTCATCGTCGTAAGTTTTGCCGATGGTGGCATGCGCTGGCAATTCGAAGCGGCGGATGTGCGATCGGCCTACGCGATGCGCGACCAATTCTTCCAGAGTCTGCTACGCCTATGCGACCCCGACGACGCAGCGCTGGTGAACTGCGGCGTGATCTTCGCCGAACTCATCGGAAACGCGGTGCGTCATGCGCCCGGGCCGCTGAGCGTTTCGCTCGAAATGCGCGACGGCTCGCCGGTACTGCACGTCATCGATCGCGGGCCCGGATTCACCTTCGCGCCAGTGCTGCCGGCCAACGTCTGGTCGGAGTCGGGGCGCGGCCTCTTCCTTATCTCGCAGTTGGCGCGACGGGTCGACGTTGAACGGCTAGCCGGCCTAGGCAGTCACGTCATCGTGACGTTACCATTGTCATCATCTGCTACGCTAGAGCACAGTGAATTCGAACTTGCTCACGCTGCGCGGGAATTGCGTACGACTCGAACCGCTTGACCGGGCGCACATCGCGCCGCTCGTTGACGCGAGCCGCGACGATTCCGGTCTTTATGCCTGGAGTTTCGTGCCGCAAGGTGAGGATGCAGTCCGCACGTACGTTGAGCGCGCCCTCGCCTTGCGCGACGACGGCCGGGCGCTACCGTTTGCAATCATTCGCCGAAGCGACGGCACCGTGATCGGCACGACGCGTTTTTTCGATATCGAGCGTTGGGCCTGGCCGGATGGCGCGCGCGATGGCGCGGTCTTCGACACCTGCGAGATCGGGTACACATGGCTGGCACCGGCAGCAATACGCACCGCCGCCAACACCGAAGCCAAAGCGTTGATGCTTGAACACGCTTTCCAGGCGTGGAAGGTACGGGCGGTCACCTTTCACACCGATGCGCGCAATGCGCGCTCGCGCGCGGCGATTGAGCGCATAGGCGCGCAATTCGAGGGCATCTTGCGGTCGCACCGGCTCGCAATCGATCTGCAGCCACGCGACTCGGCCCGTTATTCCATAATTGCAAAAGATTGGCCAAACGTCCGCGCGCACATCGCCAACCTTTTGGCATAGTGATCGCTCGACTGCTCCCTTTGGCCTAGCGCTATAGTCACTTTTTCCCGGCAGGTAAGATGATGCGGGTGCGTTGCATAACCATAGTTGTATGACGAAGATCGAATCCTCGCTGAGCCCGGCAGAACGCGGCGTACTGCAAAAACTTCTGGACGGACTTCGCAATCAAGAGATTGCGGCGCGGCTCCGACTTTCCGACAAGACCGTGAAGAATCATATCTCGCACATTTTGCGAAAGACCGGGACCTCGTCGCGCCTCGAATTGACCATTAAGGTCTACAAGCAGCGCGAACGTGAATTGCGCCGCCGGCTCACGGCGGCATAGCCCCCAAAAGCTAAAAAAGTACCCTGGGCCGACCAGGCCGGGCCAAAGGGCGCAAGGGAGCGGCAGTCACCCTAAAGGAAGTAGGGTTAATATCGATTTCCCGCTCTTGAGAGGCGGCTGCATGCGCATTCGGTTGGTCTGGGTGCTTTTTGCCCTTGGGGTGGTAGTCGCCGGCTGTGGAGGCGGCGGCAAGTCGGGACTCGTCCCGACGGTCACCAGTTCCGGCTCCGGTGGCAATAATTCGCCAACAAGTGCGAAAACGACGCACGCGAGCATCTCGCTGTACGTCCCGCCGGCCAACAAGCAAGCGTCGTCACGCAAGCCGTACTACATCGCCGCCGGCACGCAGGCGTTCGGCGTCGTCGTCATCCCCTATCCCTCGACGATGCCATCCCCGATCCCCACGACGAACATTCAAATCTTTCCGGTTACAACGCCCAGCCCGTGCGCGGTGGCAAGTAGCGGCGGCGAGACATGCAATTTCACCGTGACCGCGCCGATCGGCACCGATCTCTTCGTTGTTGCCGCCTTCGCGACGTCGGCACCCAACGGCAACACCACGCCGCTGTCGGCGTTCGTATCGGGAGCCGTAACGGTCAGCGCGAATCCATCGCCGGGCGCATCGCCGTTGTCGTTTACGCTAAACGGCATCGTGTACAACGTTGCGGTCACCGTCGCAAGCCCGGATCCGGGCAATACGCCGAACACACAAGTCTTCACCGTTGGCGTTCCGACGTCGGCGCCGCTTGCCATGTCGGCCTACGATGCCACCGGCAATCTGGTGATGAGCGATCCGACGTCACCGTATTACAGTCCGATCGTCGTTCAAGCATCGCCCGCCTCGGACGGACTCACGCTCTCGCTCACGTCAAGCTCCGCCTGCGGAAGCAGCGCGTCGGGCGCGACCGCAACGATCGATTGCGGCGGCGATCTGAATAGCCTGCAAGTGACCTACGACGGGACGCCGCGTCCCGACGCCAACGATCACCTGATCGACTCGTACACGGTCGCCGCGAGCGCGCAACCGAGCACGTCACCATCGCCCGCAAACTACGCGCTCGCAAGCAACATCGAGTCGTACCCGCTCGTCACCGGCGCCGGCTACGTCTACAGTGGGTATCTCGGTCGCCAGAGCAACGGCGCATTTTGGTACGTTTCCTACATCAACGGCGGGTGGGTTACCGGCACGTTTGATCCGAGCACCGCGACCGCCGGCGCACAAGGCTCGCTGTCGGGCATCGGATCTGACCTGCAGGGTGTGGCCATGGCGCCCAACGGCAACCTCTGGGTCAATGACGACGGTCCGCTGGCATGCTACACATCCATTGCGGGCGGCACGCCGGTGGTAAACGGCCTCTATCCGTGGACGGCGACTGAAGACGAAATATATCCCTTCGGCATCACCATCGACCCGAGCGGCAACTTGTGGTACGTCGGATACGACGAGGAATATGAGGGTCCGCCACCGTCGTATGTCGGCTATTTCAACGCATCCGCGAGTTGCGCCCCGAATCCGAGTTCGCCGATCGCGCAATTTTCGCTCAGCGGCGACGTTGAAGAATCGAGCACGAGCATTACGCCGCTTGCGGGGGGCAACGGCGTGGCCCTCGTGTCGAACAGTCCATACGACATGCCGAACCCGCTGTTCTTAGTCACGACCACCGGTCCGTCCACCGTCTCGGGCTATCCGAACGTGCTCAGTGGTTCATATGTGACCGGTGTCGGTGTCGCAGTCGACGGTGCCGGAAACACCTACGGCGCATTCTCGAGCTACGACTCGGGCAACGCCGACATCGAGGAGCTCACCGCGGGGGGAAGCGCGCTCACGTCGATGCGCGCGCTGCCGGCTTCGCCGGCCACACCGGAGCCGGTTCCGCAGCCAACCGGTTTGCAGGCGTTCTCGCCGAACGGCGGTGCGGCAGACCGCATGGAATACGTCGACACCAACTACGAAGCGCTTGGCCTCGTTGAATCGGTGCCCTCGTCACCGATGCCGATCCTCGTTTCGCTGCCGAACTCTGCCGACGCGTTCCAAGCAGCGTACAACATCCACGGTGGCGAGTACGTACTCGATATGGATGCGAACGAAAATCTCAACATCGTTCGCGTGATGCCGACCAAGACGTGGTCGGTACCAAACGTGTCGCTCAACTCCGCCTGCAGTTCCGCAGCGCTGCTCACGATTCTCGAACGCGGCGATAGCGGTCCGTTTACCGTCAACATTCCCGGCTCGAGCGGCGTTACCGCGACGCAGCTGCCCGGCGCCGACCACGATTTCTGGCTCTCGGCTTCCGGCATCGTGTCGTTTACGGCGACCGTCACCGACGCGCATGGCCGCAGCGAAACGTTCAACGTGACCTCGACTCCAAACAGCGATACTTGCGGCGCCGCACACCGGCGACTCACACACCATCGACGGTAGAAGGCGGTAGCTATGCGCACGTTGCTGACCGGTTCACTTTTCGCACTTGCGGTGCTGGTAGCTGCGTGTGGCGGCGGCGGAAAATCGAGTGTGATTCCTAGCGGTTACAATGCGGGCATCGGGAGCGGGCCATCATCGTCGAAGAACGCGAACGCGGTCATCGTCTTGAAGATCCCCGCGCCGGGTCAGCAAGTCTCGCGCCGGCCGTTCTACCTTTCGTCCGGTACGCAGTCGCTCGGCGTGCTCGTCGTCGCTGCGACGTCGAGCGAATCGCCCACGCCGACGGATCTGACGATCTATCCGGTCGCGACCCCGAGCCCGTGCGCGGCGGCAACCGGCGGCGGTTACACCTGTACCCTCAATGTCACCGCGCCGATCGGCGTCGATAATTTCTTTGTCGGCGCGTTCGCGACCGCCAGCCCGAACGCAAACGCGGTTCCGCTCTCGGAATACGCCGCACTCGGCATCACTGTGAGCGCCAGCCCCGCCCCAAACGCAACGCCGCTGACGTTTACGCTCGACGGTGTCGTGTACAAAGTCGTGCTCACCGTGCCGAGTCCCGATCCCGGCAATACGCCCAATACGCAGGCCTTCCCGGCCGGCGTCCCAGTCTTGCCGCAGCCCCTGAGCGTCACCGCGTATGACTCGAACAATAATCCGATTCTTACCAACGTCTCCAATACGTTTGCCACCCCAATCGTTATCGTTCCGTCTCCCGCCGGCGAAGGGGTCAGCGTCTCGCTGAACGGCGCGACGTGCAGCACCAGCACGTCGACGAGCGTGTCGATCGGCTGCGCAGCCGACCTCAATAAAGTTGAATTCGCGTACGACGGCACTACCACGCCGGATCCGAACGATCACGTCGTCGACACCTTTACCATTTCGACGACGACGCAGCAAGGAAACCCAACGCCATCACCCGCGACCGTCGTGCTCGAAAGTAACGTGATCTCGTATCCGATCTCCACCGGCGGCCAGTATCTGCAAGGTGCGTTCCTCACGGCGCTTTCAAGCGGCCAGCTTCTCTATCTCGCCGTGGTCGATAATGAAGGCAACGAAGGCCTGATCGGGACGTTTACGCCGTCGACCGCAACACTCTCGGCGCCGGTGACGCTGAACGGTGTCGAGTCACCAACTACCATGGCCGTCGCACCGAATGGAACCTTCTTCGTCGTTGACAGCGAAGAGAGCATCGACTGTTGGAACTCCGTGTCGAGCGCGCTTTCGGGCTCAGCGCCGTCGGCGTCATTCACGCCGCCGCCCGATACGTATGGGTACTCGCCCCAACCGTACGCCATCACCGTAGACGGCGCGAACAATGCCTGGCTGGTCGGCTATGAATATGAGAGTGAGACCTATCAGGACTTCGCGACATACTTCCCGGCTGCAAGCGGCTGCACTGGTTCGCCGGCGTTCGCCGCTTACATCACGCTTAACGCCGATACCAGTGACGCGAGCCAGTTCATCTCGCCACTCAGTAACGGCATGGCGTACCAGTCGCAAAACGGTCAGGGTCTGTATACCGCGACGACGGCGAATGCGGGGGGCACGATCAACGCCATAACGCCGGCCCTCGGTTCCGGCTCCGGTGCCGGCGGCGTCGGCAGCGGGGGCAACGGAACCGTCTACGCCGCGTACTACAACTACGGCAGCTCCGGCGACGTCGAGACGTTGCCTTCGGGAGGATCGTCGCTCACCTCGTTGCTGTCGCTGGTACCGACGTCGCCGGTCAGCGGCGACGGCCCCGAACCCGACGGCCTTTCGGTCTTCTCGCTCAACGGCACCCCCGATCGGATTTCTTACGTCGACGGCGAGTTTTACATGCTCGGCGTGATCGGCAATCTCACCACCACGCCGACCACGATGCTCATCTCACTGCCCAACACCTACAACGTCTTCCAAAGCGCGCACAACAGCAGGGGCGGCGAATACGTCCTCTACAACGACAGCAGCAACGACCTGTACCTAGCGCGCTCGATCCAAACGACCACCTGGAACGTCCCGGTTACGTCGATCGCCACGGGCGAGTGCGGCAACGTACCGGTGATGAGCATCAATCAACGCGCACCATCCAGCGGACCGTTCACGCTCGGATTCCCCAGCGGTGGATCGGCCACACCGATGCCGGGCGCCTATAACGATCAGGTGCTCACGCCGCCGGGGTCGGGTGCGTTCCCGGTCACCGTCACCGACAACGGTGGCCGCACCGAAACCTATTCGATGACCGTCACCAATAACGAGGGGTGCTAGCCATGGCACTACGGCTTCGTCTTTCGTTCGCACTTTTTGCCCTCACCGTGTTCGCTGCGGCGTGCGGTGGTGGCGGTGGTTCGAGCATGGTGCCCAGCGCCGGCGGATCCGGCGGTAGCACGCAAGGGCAAAACACCACGAAGATGCCGATCGCGTTGTACGTGCCGCCGCCGAATAAGCAAACGTCGTCGCGTAAGCCGTTCTACATTTCTTCGCAAACGCAATCGTTCGGCGTGCTTGCGGTGCCGGTGACCTCAACTGAGTCACCCAACCCGATCAACATGCAGATCTTTCCCGTTGCGACGCCCAGCCCGTGCGCGGTCGCGAGCGGCGGCGGTTACGAGTGTACACTCACCGTCGTGGCGCCGGTCGGCAACGACATCTTCTACATCGGCGCATTTGCAACCGCGAGCCCGAACGCGAATGCGGTGCCCCTCTCCGAATTCGCCACCGGTCAAATCACGGTTGGTGGCAGTCCCAACCCGAATGCAACCCCGCTTTCCTTCACGCTGAACGGCGTCGTCTATCGCGTCGTGGTGAGCGTAGCGAGTCCCGATCCGGGCAACACGCCCAACACACAAGTTTTCCCCGCCGGTACCCCATCGGCGAGTTGGCCACTTGGCATCACGGCCTTTGATTCATCCGGCAATGCGATCGCGAGTGACCCAACCACCGTCCTCGCCGATCCAATCGTGGTGACGGTTTCGCCCAGCGACGGCGCGGTCGCCCTCGTGCTGAACTCGCAGTGCAGCAGCAACAGCAGCTCGGCGCGCAAGCGCATGGTCAGCTTCAGCGGCGGATCGCCGTCAGTGTCGATTGCGTGCGCGGCCGATCTCAACAACGTGCAGTTCGGTTACACCGGTCTCACCACCCCGGATCCCAACGATCACGTCGTCGATACGTTCACCATCTCAACCGCGACGCAAATGGTCTCGCCCGCGCCCTCACCGGCCAATGTCGTACTCTCGAGCAACGTGCTCAGCTGGCAACTTGGCCCCAACGACAGCGAAGTTTCCGATGGTCAACTTCAGCGCAACCCGACCACGGGCCAACTCGTCTATATCGCTGCCGACGGCGACTACGGGAACTACGTCGGCACCTTCGATCCGGGAACGCTGACGGTAGGCACGAGTGGTGCGCTCAACAGCGTCGTCAACTATGCCAGCAGCTTCGCGCTCGACTCGAGCGGAACGCTTTGGCTAGCCGATACCTCGCCGCCGGGTGTCATTGATTGCTGGCCCTCAGCAGCGAGCGCGGCCTCTGGCGCGGCGCCGACGGTGACCGATATCGCACCCCAAACACCTGGTGGCGATGAAATCGCCGTCACCGCTGTTGCGGTGGATGCATCCAACAATATCTGGTATGTTGGGTATGACTACGGTGAGGGTGAAGGTTGCGGCGAAGATTGCGCAGCGCGTCACCGCAATCACGTCTTAGTAATTCCGTCAACAGACGTCGGCTACACGTACGCAGGGTTCATTCCCGCGACCGCCTGCAACAGTTCGGTCCCTGTCCAACCCACTGCGTCGGCATTCCTGAGTGCCGACTACGACGACAACTATCCGCTTCTCGCACCACTCAATAGTGCTAGCGGGAGCGGCATCTTCGTCGGCTCCGGCAATGAGGGCGGCGGG
>DATHMY010000096.1:0-17655 GCA_035486535.1 Candidatus Acidiferrum sp. | reverse complement strand
GAGCTGGTTCCGCGCTTTGGCAACATCGTGCTGGTGCGCAAAGAACGGATCGTTGCGGCACTCAAGGAGTTTTCCCTCGCAGAGAACGGGACGCGCGCGGTAGAGGCCGGTCAGACCTATGCGCTACCGCCGCTCATGGCGCGTGCATCGCAGACACCGGTCGCAATCGAGGCGGATGAGAGCGTGCTCGACTACCTGCGGAGCTCGCGTGCTCAGACGCAGGCCTCGAGCGAAGCGCAGCGTACCGGCGATCGGCGCAAAACCTTGATCAAGCGGCTCGACGAGCGCGAGAAAAAGGTCCGGCGCGAGCTTGCGGCCATTGACGAAAAGCGGCACGCAGCCGGCGCTCGCGAACAGCTGCGTGAAGCGGGCGAAGCGGTTTATGGTACGCTGCACGAGCTCGACGAGCGTGCGCGCGACGAGGCGAAGACGCAAGCAACCGCACTTTTCGCGCGTTACAAAAAGCTCGGCGCTTCGCTCAGCCACCTGGATACGCGTGAGGCCTCGCTACGGGCGGCCCTGGCTGCCATCGAGCAGCTTCATTGGGAAGCCGAGCGCATCGACGACGCCGATTTACCGGATGTCGAAGCCGCCGCAAGCCAGCTCGACTCGCGCGCCAAACGCGCTCGGGGCGCCGCGGTGCGGCGCAAGCGCACCCCGCTTGAGGTGCGCACGCCCGGCGGGTCGCGCATCGTGGTCGGCCGATCACCCAGCGAGAACGCCGAACTTACGTTTAAGGTCGCGCGGCCGAACGACTGGTGGTTTCACGCGCAGAACATTCCCGGCGCGCACGTCATCTTGCAACGTGACGACCGAAGCGAACCGCCCGCTGATGATATCGAGCGGGCGGCATCGCTTGCTGCGTATTTTTCGAAAGCGCGAGCGAGCGCGAAGGTGGCGATCGACTATACCCTGCGCAAGCACGTCCGCGCGCAGCGCGACGCACCGCCCGGCCTCGTCTGGTACACGCACCCGCGCACCATCATGGCCGAGCCCGCGCCGCCGTAGCTATTTGGGCAGGCGCGACTCGCAGACGTTCCAGTCGGTGTGGGCAAGGAAGGCTTCGATATACTTTCCCTTGTCGGCCGGCTTGTAGTCACGCAGATAGGCGTGCTCCCAGAGGTCCATGACTAAGACCGGATCGCAACCGGCAAGCTCGTTGATGTTGTGGTCGCCGATCCACACGTTGACCAGACCGCTCGCCTTTTCGTCGTAGAACGTAACGGCCCAGCCGATGCCGCGCATCGCGCCGATCGCCGAGAGATCTTTTTTCCAATTCTCAAACGATCCGTAGGTCGCGCCCGCTACGTCGTACAGCCGGCCGCCGGTATAGTTCTTCGGGCTTTTTGCAAGATTGTCGAAGTAGTATTCATGCAGGCGCATGCCGTTGAACTCCCAGCCAAGACGCCGAACCAGCTCGGCGTATCCCGGATCCGCGCCAACGTTCTTTCCGTTCGCGCGCATATCGGCGAGGCGTTCGCCCAGGAGATTCGTGTTTTTAACGTAGCCTTCGTAGAGGCCAAAGTGGATCTGCAGCGTGTCATCCGAGATGCCTTGCAGCCCGGAGAGATCCCATTTCTTGGGTGTGTAGCTCTTACTAATCGTGTCAACGCTCATATCTTGAATCAGAACCCCGTGTTCTAGCGTGATATGCCCTTATAGTCTACCCCCGCTACAACGAGGACACGATGGGAATGGCTGCACGAAAATGCGGGTGCGTGAAGAGGGCCGGGTGCTCGCTTGCTATAAGTGGACGTTTAAGCGTCGCATAAGACTTTCGCGAGGTAAATGGCATGAAGAATCCCCTGGACTCCCTGTGGGGCACCGTCATCAGCGGCATCGTCCTCACCGTCATCTTCTTCTACGTCGCGCAGTGGCTGGTCGCACGCGCGAGTACGGGGGCATAGCGCCATGTGGGAAGAACTTTCAGGCGCCCTGCTGCGCTGGCTTCACGTTTTGTTCGGCATCCTATGGGTCGGACTGCTGTATTATTTCAACTTCGTCAATGCCGAAGCGGCAAAACAAGCCAATGCCGCCGGCGAAGGCGCGCCGATCAGCAAGTACATCATGCCGCGGGCCTTGTTCTTCTTCCGTTGGGGCGCCGTTGGGACGTGGGTCGTGGGCGCCGGATTGCTCTCGACGATTCCGGGCCCGAATGGACTCAATGGCTTCCTCGCCGCGTTTGGTCTGCAGGGAAATATGGCGCCGATCGGCATCGGTGCGTGGCTTGGCACGATCATGTTCATCAACGTCTGGGCGATCATCTGGCCGAATCAGCAAAAGATCCTCGGCATGAAGCCCGCCACCGACGAAGAGAAAGCCAAATCGCGCCGCGTCGCATTCCTAGCCTCGCGCTTTAACACGATGCTCTCGATCCCGATGGTCTGGTTCATGGTGACGGGGCCGCACCAATCCATCTACCACTAGTTCCTCACGCATAGGCGTCGCCGGTATCGGTTCGACTGCCTATGCGTCCGGAACGAGTACTATCTTTCCGATGTGGCCTGAGGATTCGAGACGGGCGTGAGCGTCGGCAGCCTGTGAAAAGGCGAAGACTGAGTCGACGACCGGAAAGATCGGATCGCGGTTGGGTAGCAGCGGCCAAATGTCTTTGCGCAAGCCGTTCGCGATCTGGGCTTTTTCGGTGCTGGTGCGCGGGCGCAGGCTCGAACCGAGAACGGCGGCTCGCCGCTGGATCAAATATCGTAAGTCGATCGTCGAGTCGGTGCCGCCCGCGTGAGCGATGCAGGCAATGCGCCCATCCGTCGCAATTGCACGCAGATCGCGATTGATGTATTCGCCGCCAATGATGTCGAGCACGACGTTGACGCCGGCTTTATCGGTAAACTCGAGGACCTTTTCTACGAAGTCGGCGTTCTTGTAGTCGATCGCTGCCTCGGCGCCAAACTCGAGCGTCGCCCGGCACTTTTCCTCGGACCCGGCGGTCGTAATGGCGCGGGCGCCAACCGCGCGCGCGAACATGATCGCCATGACGCCGATGCCGCTTGTGCCGCCGTGGATCAGCGCGAGTTCCCCCTGGCTCAGGCCTGCGCGCACGATCAAATTGTCGTAGACGGTGAACGCGTTTTCGGGTAACGTAGCGCCCTCGACGAACGACCACTGCGGGGGCAACGGTAAGACCTGCCCTGCCGGTACAGCCGCGTATTCGGCATAGCCGCCGCCATTGCATAACGCGACGACGCGGTCGCCGACCGAAAAGTTGAAGACGTCGGCGCCGACCTGCGTGATGCTGCCGCTCACCTCGAGGCCAAGGATTGGAGATGCCGCTTTGGGCGGCGGATAGAGGCCTTTGCGCTGCAGCGTATCGGCGCGACTGACGCCGGCCGCCTCGACCTCGATGAGCACCTCGTCCCGGCGCGGCAGCGGGACTGCACCCTCCGCAACGTGGAGCACCGACGGATCGCCGGGTGCATCAAACGCAACGTACCTCACGGCGTTATTGTGCGGGCAGAGGCCTCGAGCATCCTTCGATAAACATCGCGTCGCCGAAGGAAAAGAACCGGTAGCGCGCTGCAACCGCCTCACGGTATGCCGCGAGGATGCGCTCGCGCCCGGCAAACGCACTAACCAGCACCAGCAGCGTCGATTCGGGTAGGTGGAAGTTCGTGATCATCGCATCGACCACGGCGAATGCGAACCCGGGCGTAATGAAGATTGACGTCGTGCCTTCGTGCGCGGTGAGTCCCCCGTTCGCTGCCGCGTTGCCTTCGAGTGCACGCACGACCGTGGTGCCGGCCGCAATCACGCGACCGCCCCGCGCGCGCGCACGTTCGATCGCCGCGACAGCCGCCGGTTCGATGCAGTAGCGCTCGGCATGCATGACGTGTTGATCCAGCCGTTCGTGCTTCATCGGGCGAAAGGTCCCTAGGCCGACGTCGAGCGTGATTTCAGCGATCGCCGCGCCGGTTAGGGTGACACGGTGCAACAATTCCTCGGTAAAGTGCAGCGATGCGGTCGGCGCCGCGACGCTGCCGGGTTCCCGCGCGAAGACCGTTTGATAGCGCGCCTGCGCATCGTCCGAATCGTTGTGGATGTACGGCGGGAGCGGCAATCGTCCGGCGCGTTCCAAGAAGTGCTCGAACGGCTCGTCGAGCGTGAACTCGAGCTCGCGGATGCCTTCTCCCGCTTCAGCGACGACGCGCGCCGAGGCGCGCGCGTCGAAGCGTATGACTGCACCGGTGCGCAGGCGCTTTCCAGGGCGAACGAGTGCCGACCAGCGCGTAGCGCTCGGGTCGTAGCGCATCGATTGCGAGGGATGGAGCAAGAGCACTTCGACGGCGCCGCCGCTGCCTTCGCGCGTGCCGCGCAGACGCGCAGCAATAACGCGCGTTCGATTGAGGACGAGGACGTCGTCGGGCCGGAGTAGCGCCGGAAGGCCGGAAAAGGTCTGGTGGGCGATGCCTTGTGGGCCAAGCACCATCAAACGGCTGGCATCGCGCACGTGCGCGGGGGCCTGCGCGATCAACTCCGGTGGCAGCTCGAAATGATAGGCGGAGGTCAAAGCCTCGGGCCCGTCTAGCCGGTGGTCAGACGCTGCCGTTCGAGCTCCAAGAAGTTGGTCAGGCGTTTGCGGTCGTCTTCCGAAGCGTCAACGATGAGAATCCCGACCTGGTAATTCTCGGCCTGAAACGCGCGAATCCAGCGCACTTGGCCGCGCAGCCGCAGAAATGGGTTGCGCTTCATCGTGAATGTGTACTTGGTCCCGACCGGAAGATATTGATCGGCGATTATGCGCATGCCGGTCGGCGAAATATCGGCGACGGCTCCGCGAAACAGCATCGAGGAGAGCGGGTCTTCGACGACGACGTCGATGTATTTGCGAAGACGAAGGGCATAGCGCTTGTCGCTATCGTCGCCGTCTTCTCCGGCGGGCTTATTCGCCGGTCCATTAGTCATGCTCGATCTCTGTTCCCGGAAAATAGAAACGCAGAATGTCGCTAAACGAAGCGCCCTCGAGCGCCCGGCCGCGTGCACCCCACTGGCACAGCCCGACGCCGTGGCCTAGTCCGCCCCCTTCGATGGCGATACGCTCCGGCGCCTCTGTCGAGGGTTCGAATTTGGTAATTAGGAGGCTCGGCAGGACGCGCGGTCCCACGCGCAACCGAAATGTGCCCCCGCGGATCAAAACGTCGCCGTGCGCGCCGTGCAGCACGAAATCGCGGCTGCGGCCACTCGCATCGGGGGTACCCGACCGTATTGCTTGCAAGGGGGCGACCGGCTGCAGCTCGACAGCGAATGCCTGCGCCACGCTGGCCAGATCGATTTGACGATTCCAGCGGTAGTACGGCGCGTCCGTGCACGTCGTGCAGATGACGCCGTTCAAATACGCGATCGGCACGCCGCCCCACGCGTCGATCGATGATTCGGTATGCCCACCGCAGCACGAGCTGTATGCAACGCGCGCGAAGCTGTCGCGATAGCGAAGCACGGTTGCGCTCGTAGCATCGACGGCCGCGCGCCCGGCGGGCGTTTCGCTTGCGATGCCTTCGTAGACTTGATCGAGCTCCGACGGCACGACATCGTACGCATGCTGCGGGTTGCTGCGCTGCAACACGTACGTGCGCGCGCAGATAGCCTGGGCGGCGAGCGCCGCCGCCGGCCAGGAGGGCGTCATCTCACGCGGCACCACGCTGTACAGATACTCTTCGAGCGAGACCGTGTTGACGACGCTATCGTCGGGCAGTTGCGCGGCGACGCCGCGGTACCGGCGTCCGTTGAAGGTGAAGCCATCGCCTGGCCCCGGTCCAACGGTGCCGCGTCCGAGCAGGACGCGAAGTTGCGCGGTGCTCGCGTTCATTGCCGGATCGTTTTGATCTTGAGCGGCAGCGGGGCGTGGTGTTGCGCTTGTACCTGCGGCAAGCGCGATCGCAAGAAACGCCGCGCGCGAGATCACAAAAGACGGTCCTGCGGCGGCGGCGCTAGCACTCCCATGTGAGCGTAAGCCGCGGCGGTGGCCTTCCGCCCGCTCGCCGTGCGCACGACGAATCCGGCTTTGAGCAGATAGGGCTCAACCACGTCTTCCAAGGTCTGCGTGTCTTCGTTCAAGCTGGCAGCAATGGCCGAGATGCCCGCCGGGCCACCGCGATACGATTCGATCAGCGCTTTGAGAAAGGCACGGTCCATCCGGTCGAGCCCGAGTTCGTCGACACCCTCGCGCTCCAGCGCCTCCGCCGCGACGTTGCTTGTCACCGCTCCGCTCGCGCGGACATCGGCGAAGTCGCGGACACGGCGCAAGAGCCGGTTGGCGACGCGCGGCGTGCCGCGGCTGCGCGCGGCGATCGTGCGCGCCCCGTCTTCATCGATTGCGGCGCCAAGGAGCTGCGCCGAGCGCATCACGATTCGCTCGAGATCGGCGGGCTCGTAATAGTCGAGGTGGTGTACGATGCCGAAGCGATCGCGCAGGGGTGCACTGAGCATGCCGGCGCGCGTCGTCGCGCCGATTAATGTGAAGCGTTTGAGCGGCAATTTGAGCGTCTTGGCGTACGCTCCGCGATCGACGACGAAATCGATTTGAAAATCTTCCATGGCCGGATAAAGAAACTCTTCGACGACGCGGCCGAGTCGATGGATCTCGTCGATGAAGAGCACATCACCATCTTCGAGTGAGGTCAGAATGCCGACGAGATCTTTGGGTTTTTCCAGCGTCGGGCCGCTTGTCGGCCGGAAGTTTGCACCCATCGCGCGCGCGACGAGACCAGCTAGCGTCGTTTTCCCCAGTCCAGGCGGACCGTACAGCAGCACGTGTTCGAGCGGTTCGCTTCTACCCTGCGCTGCTTCGATTGCAATGCGAAGGTTCTCGACCACGCGCGATTGCCCGACGTAATCTGCAAACGTACGCGGCCGCAGCGAGGCGCCGTAGACTTCATCCTCGAGCGACTCCTCCGGCGAGAGCACGCGTTCACCCTGATCGTCACCGCTGTAGAGCGGCTTGCGAACGTCGTCGCTCACGGCGCTGCGCTCTTGCGGCGATAGATCTGCGCGAGCAGCGTCTCGGCGTCATTGATCCCGGGATCGCTCTCGAGCGTTTGCCGGATCATTGCCTCGGCTTCGGGACGTTTGTATTCGAGCTGCAACAGTACCGCCAGGGCTTCATCGGCAAAGTCCGGCATCGAGGCCGGCTCGGACGGCTGTGCGTCTTGGATGAGCAAGAAGCGCGCAACCTTTCCTTGGAGCTTCGCCACGATATCGCGCGCCTTCTGCTGCCCAATCCCCGGAAGCTTGCGTAAGTAGGTATGATCTGCGCGATCGATTGCGCTGGCGATCGCCGACATTGGTTCCGAGAACGCACGGGCAGCCGTTCGCGGGCCGATCGACGCGACGCTGATCAAGGCTTCGAAAAACGCCCGCTCGATCGCATTGGTGAATCCGTAGTAGGTCGCGCGCGCGCTGTTCCCGTCGATGCTCAAGGCAGCGTAGATTTCAAGCGCAACAGCTTGACCGGGGGCGGCGGTGATCTTCTCGGCGACACATGGCGGCAGCACGATCTCGTAACCCAGCCCAGCCGCTTCGAGGACGACGTGCTCGCCGTCGCGCTCGATGAGCGTGCCGCTAATGCGTGAGAACATGGTCGGACATATTGAGGTACGCAAGCGCAATGGCCAGTGCGTCGGACACATCGTTCGGCTTGGGCGCGACACGCAGGTTGAGCAGACGCGTGACCATGGCGTTGACCTGATCTTTGCTTGCGTTCCCGGAACCGACCAGCGCGCGCTTGACGTGCGAGTGCCCAAGCGTCTGTACCGGAATGCCGGCTTGCGCGCTCGCTAAACACATCACCCCCCGCGCGTGGCCCATGAGGATCGCCGTCATCGGATTCTTATAGGTCGAGTAGAGCTCTTCGATTACCACCACGTCGGGGCGAGTGTGTGCGATCAGCGCGCAAATGCCTGCGTGCAGTTCTGCGAGCCGGCGCTCGAGCGCCGCAGCGGGCGCCGGGGTGACGATGCCGGCCTCGATCAACGCTACGCTGTGTCCGCGCCGCTCGATGGCACCATAGCCGGTAATGCGCAGCGCGGGATCGATACCGAGAATTCTCACGGTCCGGTGCCGTTGACGATCAGCGTGACAGTCGATCCGGGCGTGAGGTTTTCACCAGCCGCGGGATCGGTACGAATCACGTGTCCGTTGGCACCCTCGGTAGTGGTGTACTGGATCTTCCCGGCCTGGTACCCGTCGGCAGCGAGCGTTGCCTGCGCATCGGCAATGGTCTCGCCTTCGGTGTCGGGGACTTGGCCGTTAACTGAGAGCCACAGCGTTACGCGTTTTCCGCTCGAGACTTGCGAGCTCGATGCTGGATCTTGATTGACGATGGTGCCGTTCTTATCGGTTTGCACGGAGAACGTAATCGCCGGTTGCAGTCCGAGCTGTTGCAGCTGGGAAACCGCGGAGGCATAGTTTGCGCCGACGAGGCCGGGCACGACGATCGCCTGAGCGTTGGTTGCCGGTCCCGTGCTCACCGTAGCGTGAATCGTACTGCCGCGCGCAAGCTTCTGTCCGGGCAACACGTCTTGCGCGGTGATCACCCCGCTGGCAACGTTGGGATCGGCGGCCTGTTGTGAGGTATCGAGGGTGATCCCGAGTTTTGCAGCGGCCGCTTGCGCATCGCTCGCCGGCATGTTGACAAAGTTTGGCGCGGCCACGTCTTGCGGGCCCTTGGACACGGTGAGCGCGATGACCGCACCCTTGCGAACTTGTGAGCGCGCCGCGGGATGCTGATCGATGACGCTGTCCAGTTGCGCGTTGTCGAAACGGTCGACGCGCTTGACCTTGAAGCCGTCGTCCTCGAGCGTGCGCTGCGCGTCGCTTACGTTGTAGCCGCGTACGTCAGGCAGACCCACGAGCGGCAGGCCATTACTGATAACGAGCTCGACCAGCGCGTTGCGATCGACCTTCGAACCCGCTTCCGGATTCTGGCGGATGACGTGGTTGACAGCCACGGTGTCGCTCGCCGTCTTGATGAAGCGCGCGATCAACCCGGCGTTGACGACCGCGGCTTGAGCCTGCGTGTCGGTCATATTGGTGTAATCGCCAACCGTGACCGATGAGGCCACATTCGGCAGCGAGAGCGGATGCCCGAACAGCACGTACCCGGCGCCGGTTGCCACCAGCGCGAGCAACACCATCGTCGCGATAAGCCCCGTCCCCCATCGCGAGCGCCGCTCCTCGTCCTCACCGATCGAGGTGTACGTCCGGTCCGGCAGCGGCGAGCGACGCGGCGGCAGGACGCTGTGCATCATCTGCGTCGGGGCGTCGTCGGTTATTTGATACGCCGGCACGCTGGGTCGCTCGCGCGCTTCACGCAGCGCCGTTGCGACCTCGCTGGCAGAGCGAAAACGATTCTCCGGACGCTTCTGTAAGAGCTTATTGGCGATCGCGGCAAGAGCGGGTGAAACGCCGCTCGTATTTGCATCGAGCACTGGAACCGGGTCGCCAATATGCTTGAGCGCGACCGTGACCGGTGATTCGCCGGTGTAAGGTAGCGCGCCGGTCAGCATTTGATACAGCACGATGCCGACGCTATAGAGGTCGGAACTCTCGTGCAGTTCGTGACCCTGCGCTTGCTCAGGCGAAATATAGTACACGCTGCCCATCACGAGCCCGGGTTTCGTCAGCGCCATCGTCTGCTGCGAGACCGCGCGCGCAATGCCGAAATCCGAGAGCTTGACCACGTCGTCTTTGGTGACCAAGATGTTCGCGGGCTTGATGTCGCGATGCAAAAGGCCCGAGCGATGCGCGTAGGCCAGGCCGTTACAGATCTGGGCAGCATAGTCGATGGCGACCGGCTCGGGGAGCGCTCCGTCGGCGATGATCTCCGCGAGCGATGGTCCGTCGACAAGCTCCATCACGATGTAATACGTGTCGCCTTCGCGCCCGACATCGTAGGTGTTGACGATATTCGGATGCGAGAGGCGCGCTGCGGACTCGGCTTCTTGGTAGAAGCGTCGCACGAACTCGTCGTCGGCCGCATACTGCGGACGTAGTACCTTGATCGCAACGCGGCGGCGCAGGACCGTATCGGTACCGCCGTAGACCGTCGCCATCCCGCCTTCGCCCAATTTGCGATCGAGTTTGTAGCGATTGTTGAATGTTTGCTGCTCGATCACGTTCGACTCATCGTTTCCCGCGCCGGAGGTGTTTCCTGCCGTATCACGGCGTCGGCTTCGTCGCAAGCGCGGTTTCGAGCACGTCGCGCGCAATCGGTGCGGCAACGTCTGCGCCATAGCCGGCATTTTCGACGACGACCGCTACAACGAAGCGTGGATGGTCGGCCGGAGCAAAACACACAAACCACGAGTGCGCGGCACCGTGCGGATTGGTCGCGGTCCCGGTTTTTCCCGCGACCTTCACACCGTGAATCGCTGCAGTCGTTCCCGTGCCGCGCGTAACCACGGCGAGCATCAACACCGTCACATCGGCAGCGGTCTGCGCGGACACCGGCGTCGCCAACGTTCCGAGCGGTGTAACGCTCGCCACCTTGCCGTCCCGCACGATTTGGCGCACGATGTAAGGTCTCGGCATCGTTCCGCCGTTCGCGATCGTCGCAGTGATCAGGGCCATGTGCAGCGGCGTCATCAGGAGTGCCCCTTGGCCAAATCCCATCTGCGCGAGTTCACCCGGCACGATGGAATCTTTGGGCGGAACGCGGTCGGTCTCGGCCGGCAATTGGAAATCGAGCGGCGCGCCGACGCCCCATTTCCCGAACGCGTCGTAGAACGCGTCGGTCCCCATCTTCAAAGCGATCTGCGCGAAGTCGACGTTACTCGAAAGCGCAAAGGCCCCGGTGAGATTCTGATCGCCCGTTGCTTCGCTCTCGTTGTCGTGAAGCGTGAAGTTGCCGATCTGCAAGTATCCGGGATCTTCGAAACGCGAGTCCATGGTCACGGCGCCGTCTTCGAGTGCCGATCCGGCGGTGAAGATCTTGAATGTCGAACCCGGCGGGTAGAGTCCGCTGGTTGCCCGATCGATGAGCGGACTGTTCGTGTCGTTGACGAGCGTGGGGAACTCTGCATCGAAGTGGGCTGGGTCGTAGCTTGGCACGCTGGCAATGGCCAGGACGGCGCCGGTTGCGGGATCGAGCACCACGCCGGCTGCGCGTCCCTGGCGCGAGAGCTCGGTCCACAACGTTCGCTCGATTGCCGGCACGATCGTGGTCACGACGTCGGCTCCGTGCGATTGCGCGCTCGTGCCGGCAAAGGCACTGAGGATTTCATCGAATTGCGCGACCGGGTCGCCCGTCGTGTCAGCGGGTGTCAACGCGCGATCGTAGGCGTCCTCAATGCCGCTGGTGCCATAGCGCGCCGAAACATAGCCGACGGTTTGCGCCAGCGCATCCCCAAACGGGTAGACACGCGCGTTACCCTGCGTTGCAGCGAGCACGCTACCGTCGGTGGCGAGGATCTTGCCGCGGCGTGCATCGAGCAGCGCATGCCGGGGATTGTACGGTTTGCTCGCGATCTGCGGTCCCGCAATCACCATTACCCACGCCGCGCGCGCCGCGAGCACGATGAATAACAGCAGGAAGAACACCCACAGCCGGCCGATGGCGCGATTGATCACCGCTCGCGCAATACACTAAATCCGCCACCGGAGCGCACCGCCATGTGCGCGCGCCCGGGATCGGAGGATAAGAGGAGGTTGATCATCGACTGCGCGACAGGATCGGCAATCTCGCCGGTTGCCAGAACGACGTCGACGTTCATCTCGCTTAAGATCGGCGGCGCGACGTACGCACACGACGGGACCGTTTCAAAGTGCCGTTCTTCGTACGCACCGTCGTGCCACGGCCCACGTTTCCCAAAGACCTGGGCATGAAAATCCCAGGCGCATAGCTGCTTCTCTTTCCACACGAATTCGTCGCGGACGCATAATCGGCGGCACGCCGCGCACTGGACGATCGGCGCCGGCGGATGCGCGAGACCATCGGCGATTTCCTCGGGAACGTCCTCGATGTTGAGTACGGCCGCGTCGGAGAGTTGTTCGGGCAATTCGGCATGCCACTGCACGCGCGCGAGCAGCTCGATGTCGCGCATTGGTGCGACGAACGCGCGCTCGTCCTCGGGCGGAAAGGTTCGATCGACCCAGTCGAGCAGATTGGTCAACGCGATCCCAACGTTTTGCCAGCTTTCACCGATCACGACGCCCACCGGCGTCCATGCCAGCGGCACCAGACGAGCCGTGATGGCCCCGCCTTCGGTGCGAAAGCTGTTGATAAAGCCGAGCGTGCTCCCGCTCCCACCGAGCACGAAGACGCGTGGCTCGTCGCTTAGCTCGAGGCTTCGCTCGTCACTGCCGCGCTGCGATACTCTTGCAGACTCCGCGGCGGTCCCGCCGTGCTTTCGAGTGCCTCCGCGAGGGCCTGAGCCGTATCCAAACTGGTCAAACACGCAATACTCGCTTCTACCGCGGCGCGCCGAATCTTGTAGTTGTCGGACATTTCCCGCGGCCCTTTGGCATCGTTGATGACGAGGTCGACGCTGCGTTGCCCGATAACATCGAGCACGTGCGGCGAGCCGTCCGAGATTTTATTGATTGCTTCGCACGCGATACCGGCGGCCTCGAGTACGCCGCGGGTTCCCGGCGTCGCGACAAGCGTATGCCCCAGATTCGCATACCGGCGCATGACCGCCACCGCTAAGTCCTTCTCTTCATCGGCGATGGAAACCAAAATGCGGCCGCCGGTACCCGGCAGACGAACGCCGGCGCCGATAAAGCCCTTGAGCAGCGCACCGGCAAAGGTATCGTCGATACCGAGTACCTCGCCGGTCGATTTCATCTCCGGTCCCAAGATCGTCTCGACGCCGCGCATCTTCGAAAACGAGAACACCGGCACTTTCACCACGACATAGGGCGTGCGCGGTTGCAAACCGACGCCGTATTCCATGTCGCGCAAGCGCTCGCCGAGCGCAATGCGCGTAGCGGCAGCGACGATGTTCACGCCGGTTGCCTTTTGGATGATCGGGACGGTACGGCTGGCCCGCGGATTGGCCTCGATGATGAACAGCCCGCCTTCGTGCACCACGAATTGGATGTTAATCAGTCCGCGAATCTTGAGCTCGCGGGCGATCGCGGTGGTGACGTCGACGATGCGTTGCTCCATCGCCGCATCGATCGTTTGCGTCGGATAGACGCTGATCGAATCCCCCGAATGGATGCCGGCACGCTCGATGTGTTCAAAGACGCCCGGGATCAAGATGTCCTCGCCGTCGAAGACGGCGTCGACTTCGACCTCGAGCCCGCGCAAATACTTGTCGACGAGCAGCGGGGCACCAGGAAGAATCGGCGGCGCCGACTCGGCGTACGAGGCCAGCTGACCTTCGTTATAAATGATCTCCATCGCGCGTCCGCCCAGGACGAAACTGGGGCGCACCAACACCGGGAATCCCAGTTCGCGCGCAGAGGCACGTGCCTCGCGAAAGCTCGTTGCGGCTTTGCCTTCTGGACGCGCGACACCGAGGCGTGAGAGCGCTGCATCGAACTGCGCGCGATCTTCGGCCATGTCGAGGCTCGCGCGATCGCTGCCGATGATGCGCACTCCGCGCTTTTCCAGTTCGGGGGCGAGATTGATCGCGGTTTGGCCGCCGAAGGCGAGCATCACCCCGCCGGCGTTCGTCGCGCGGTATGCCGCCTCGACTTCGTCGGCACCGGGCGGCTCGAAGACCAGTGCGTCTGAGACGTCAAAGTCGGTCGACACCGTCTCCGGATTGTTGTTGACGATCACCGCCGACTTTCCGGCGGCGCGCAGCGCCCAAGCGGCGTGCACGCAGCTGTAGTCGAACTCGATGCCCTGCCCGATGCGGATCGGCCCGCTACCTACCACGACGATCGCCTCATTCGGCGTGGGGCGCATCTCGTTCAATTCGTCGTGCGAGAGATAATAGTAGGGCGACTGCGCTGGAAACTCCGCCGCCGCCGTGTCAACCATTCTGAAAGCTCTCTTGGCAGTCCCTCGACTACGTTGCGCTACGCCCGGGATGACAGCTTCTTCATCTACAATGTCCGCAAACTGGTATAGCCAGAAGCGGTCGATCGCCGAGTTGGCGTGAATGCGTTCGATGCACGCCTCGCGCCCTGCCGCGCCCGCACGACGCAGCAATTCGGCGACGGCGAAGAGCCGTTCGTGGGTCGGACGCGCCACGATCTCCTCGAGCTCGTTCTCGGTCCATTCCTCATACTCGCCGCCCGTAAGCATCTCGCGTTTGAGATCAAGCCCACGTACCGCCTTCATAAGCGCGTCGCGAAAGGTCCGGCCGATGCCCATCGCTTCGCCGGTCGATTTCATTTGCGTTCCGAGTAGCGTATCGGCGAGCGGGAACTTATCGAATGGCCATCGCGGGATCTTGACCACGCAATAGTCTAGTGTCGGCTCGTACGCTGCCTTCGTTACGCCGGTGACGGGATTGGGAATTTCGTCGAGCGTCTGACCCAGCGCGATTCGCGTGGAGATCTTTGCGATCGGATACCCGGTGGCTTTGGATGCGAGTGCCGAGCTGCGCGACACGCGCGGATTGACCTCGATGATCGCGTATTCGTTACTAGTGGGATGCAGCGCGAATTGAATGTTGCAACCACCCTGCACCTTGAGCGCGCGAATCACGTTGAGCGATGCGCTGCGCAACATCTGGTAATCCAGATCCGAGAGGGTTTGCGAAGGAGCGACAACGATCGAATCGCCGGTGTGCACGCCGACCGGATCGATATTCTCCATGTTACAGACGATGATGCAGTTGTCCGCGCCGTCGCGCAGGACTTCGTACTCGACTTCTTTCCAACCGAGCAGCGACGTCTCGAGCAGGGCTTGATGGATCAGCGACGCATTGAGACCCGCGTCGAGACGCTCGCGCAGCTCGCTCTCGTTGTACACGATGCCGCCGCCGGTTCCGCCTAGCGTGTAGGCCGGGCGGACGACGAGCGGATAGCCCTGTCGTGTTGCAAACGCTATGCCTTGCTCGACTTCGGTGACGATGACCGATTCCGGAACCGGCTCGCCGATCTCCAGCATCTTGGCTTTGAAACGCTCGCGATCTTCGGCGAGCTTGATCGTCGCAACCGGTGTGCCTAACAATTCGACACCATATCGGTCGAGCACGCCCGCTTCATCTAGTTCCACCGCGAGATTCAAGCCGGTCTGTCCGCCGAGCGTCGGCAACATGGCATCCGGGCGCTCGCGCGCAATGATGGCTTCGACCGAGGCAACCGTTAACGGTTCGAGATAGACGGCGTCGGCGACCTCGGGATCGGTCATGATGGTAGCGGGATTCGAGTTTACGAGGACGACGCGGTGGCCTTCCTCACGTAACGCGCGGCACGCTTGCACGCCGGCGTAGTCGAATTCGGCGGCCTGACCGATCACGATCGGCCCAGAGCCTATCACCAGAACATTGCGGCGGGGCATGCTGGGGAGGGTGGATTGGCGGTTATGGGCGCTTATCCTGGACGAGGAAAGTCGCTCGCGGAAACCCTCACGGTTGTAGACGCCGAAGCGACCAGCTTGCCGCACCGGCGCGTTCGAAGATCAGACGGTCGTGAAGACGATTCGCCTGCCCCTGCCAAAACTCGACGTAGTCCGGTGCAAGGACGTAGCCGCCCCATGAATGCGGCCGCGGAACCTCATTGCCGGCAAATCGCTCGTCGAAATGCGTCATGCGCTCGACGAGGGTTTCGCGCCGGTCGAGCTGCGCGCTTTGCTCCGACGCCCAGGCGGAAAGCTGGTGCCCGCGTGGTCGCGTTTCGAAGTAGGCATCGGATTCGTCCTCGGAAAGTTGCGTGACGCTGCCTTCGACGCGTACTTGCCGATGCAGCGGGGCCCAGAAAAAGGTTGCAGCGGCACGTGGGTTCACCTCGAGCTGCTGCGCCTTGCGACTGAAATACGACGTGTAGAATTGCAGTCCACGTCCGTCGAGTCCGCGCAGCAGCACGATTCGCGCGCTGACCCGTCCCTGCGCATCGGCGGTCGCAAGGGTCATCGCGTTGGGCTCGCGCAGCTCTGCACATCCGTAGGCCGTGTCGAGCCATCCGCGCAGCGCAACCATCGGTTCGTTACCAAGATCGCGCTCGAGCAGCGGCGGACTCGTGTAGCTATCGCGGCTGGTTTCGATGTTCACGGAATTCTCCCGAGTCCTAAAGCCGTCAGCATCGTGACGACAAGCAGTGCGGCCGCGCCGGCCACAAAGCCCAGCGCAGCGGCGACGGGCCGGCGTTCGATCGTCGTTTCGCGTCCCAGGCGCCCAAGCGCGTCATGCAATTCGGTCGCATTCTCGGCGCGTGCGTACGCACCCCCGCTGGCGGCCGCGTAGCCTTGAAGTGCGCTCTCGTCGATGGTTGATTCTTCGCCCCCGATCACGTCGCCGTTGGGCGTGCCGATGCCGATCGTGTAGATTGGGACGTGATGCGCGCCGAAGTACTCGGCCATGTCCTGCGGATCGACACCAGTGTTGTTCACGCCGTCGGTGATCAACACGACCACGCGATGTCCGACCGGTGGAAATTGCGTAGCGGCCATGCGTAACGCGTCGCCGATCGCCGTGGCGCCGTTGGGGGCCGGAATCTGCGCGAGCGCGGCGAGCGTGGCGTCCTTGTTCGCGCTCAACGGTGCGACGAGTTCCGCATTGCCGGAAAAGGCGATGATCCCGATCTTGACTCCCGCCGGCGACTCTTCGATGAAGGCGCGCGCGGCGTTCGTCGCCGCCGCGGCGCGGGTTGGTGCTACGTCGGTCGATGCCATCGATCCCGAGGTGTCGATACAAATGAAGACGTTACCGTCGGCGAGCGGCACCGGCAGATGCAGGTGCGGCCCGGAAAGTCCGACGACGAGCGCGGCCAGCGCGACGATCCAGGCACCGCGGAAAATCGCGGCGATCCATCGCCGCGGCCGGATGGCACCTTCGAGAAACGGGAGACTGGAATAGCGCAGCGTTTGCGCATCGACACGACGCTCGAATCGGCGGTAGAGTAGGGTCAGGACAACGGTGGCGATGGCACCGGCGACGAGCACCCAAGGTGCATCGAAGGTCATGGCACGCCGAATGCCGCGTGCAGCGACGCGACACCGCTCTGTTCCGTGAGGATGCCGGTGCGCCAGCCGGCACGACCAAGCTGCTCCACGATCGCGTCCTCACGCGCGCGCACCGCGGAACGAAATGCCGTCCGCTCGCGTGTACCAATATAGGCGCGCAGCATGCCGCCCTCGGCACCAGCGAAGCGCACCATGCCGCCTACCGGCAGCCCCTCGTACCACGGATCTCGCGCAACCAGCGCCGTGCAATCGCACCACGTACCGAGGCGTTCGAGCAGATCGTCCTGGCGTGCATCGAGTTCGTACCAATCACTAATCGCAAGCAACGCGCTTCCGCGCCGCAACGCCGCGCGCGCGGTTGCGAGCGCGCCGCCGAGTTCGAATGGAGCATTCGGGCGCGCGTACGCCGGTCCGGCAAAGTCGTTTCCGATGCGCATCAGCCGATCGCCGCTGCGCGCCGCGGCGAACCACGCATCCGCCGCTTCTTCCGCCGCCGCGAGGAGCGGACGCGTGCGACCAACCTGCATCGAGGCCGTATCGTCGACGAGCACCGCAAGCGTCAGCGCGACGTCCTCGAGCACCACACGTGTCTGGAGATCACCGGCGCGCGCGGTTGCGGCCCA
>DATHMY010000095.1:0-9008 GCA_035486535.1 Candidatus Acidiferrum sp. | reverse complement strand
TGCGCGAAGAACGGGCGGTACTCGACGAGCTGGCGCTCGAATTCTTGGGGCGCGATCGTCTGCTGGTCGATCTCTACGTTTGAGAAGTCGGGATTGAGCGTGCCCACTAAATTGATGGTCGACGTCACCGGGACGCTGAGGTCGGCGCCGTAATAGCGCGTCGGTTGCGGGAAGAACGTACCGTTGGCCTGCTCGTAGTCCGAGCGGTCCTCGCCGCTGCTCGAGAGCGCGTAGACTTCCAGACGTGGCTGCGGGCGCGCCGAACTGCTCTTGGCCAGCGAGACGGTGACGCTCGGCCAATAGCGCAGATCGTTGAACGAGGGCCAGTTTCCCGCGCCGTTGTCCTGCATGAGCCCATCGAACGTCCAGGTGTAGTGCTCCGCTGTTGCGGCGACGCCGCGAAAGAATCCGATTCGCCACACATTCGAGCCGCCGTGAATCCGCATCGACGCAAGCGGAATGATCATGACGGCGCGCCACTCGCCGCCCTGCACGGTTGCGGCCGCTTTCCAATCAGGACGGTAGCGGACGTTTTCGGTCGCCTGCTGATAGCGCACGCCTCGCGGCGTGGTCTCGAACAGATACGCCTGCGAACCCGCACCGCTCGTGTCGATGCCCACGGCCACGAAATCGTCGGTCCCGAAACCGACGTCGTTGGTCGTTTGGGTAGCGACGATCGGCGCTTTTTGCGGAGCGATGAAAGCTACGTAGAGGTTCTTATCGTCGTACAAAAGGTATGCGATCGTGACATCCGGAGCATTGCCTCGTGTGGTGACGTTCTTCCAAGGCGTATCGCCGGGAACTTTGCCGTTTTGCCAAGCTGGGTCCGAAAGGCTCGGATCCAACGCCATGGGATGTGGCGCCCGAGCAGCCGTGAACGAGAAGGTCGGCGTAACAGCTGCCGGCGCGCGCGCGGCAAAGCCGGCGAACGCAAAGATCGTACCGCAGAGTGCAAAAAGGAGCGTCCGCATGTTGAGTCGAGCATGAACGCTACGGATCGGATACGTCCTCAATAGTGAATCAAAAATTTCTCTGCGCGAGGGAGCGGGTTAGAGACTGCTGGCCCGATCCAACGAGAGGAACGTCCGCGCGAAAAGATCCGCGGGCAACGGGTGCCCAAGCGCGAAGCCCTGGACGTATTCGCAACCGGTTTCGCGCATGACCTCGAGCTGCATCATGTTCTCGACGCCTTCGGCGACGACCGTCATGCCGAGTTCGGATGCAAGCCGCATAACCGTGATGGCGACGGCGCGGGCTTTATTGTCGACCTCGCTCTTGGTTACGAACGACCGGTCGATCTTGAGCACGCTGGCAGGAACGTCGCGGACGCGCCCGAGCGATGAACCGCCCGTCCCAAAGTCGTCGATCGCGCAGTGGACGCCGATATCGCGCAAGCTGCTGACCAGCGCGGCCACATCGCCATCGTCGCTAGCAACCACGCTCTCGTTGATTTCGACGATCAGTGCGTCGCCCGGCATGGCGGTGCGTTCGAGTAGGTCGCGCACGCGATCGCGGCAGTGGCGGTGCAAGATCTGACGCGCGAACAAGTTGACCCACACGGTGAAATCTGGGATCTCGCGCCGCCATTCGCCGGCTTGCAGAAGGCTCTGCTCCATCACGCTCCAGCCAACGTGCTCGCCGATCGATAGGCGCTCGAGCAATTCGATGAAACCGGCCGGGCCCACAATGCCGCGTTCTGGGTGGATCCAGCGCAAGAGCGCTTCAGCGCCGGCGACGCGCCACGTTTGCGTCACGCCATCGTAGCGGAAAATTGGCTGAAAGAACGGGACCAGTTCGCGACGCTCAACGGCGCGATGCAATTCGCCGACCAGCGAGGGCGACTCGCCAACTTGCAGGTCCGGCGAGTAGACGATTGCGTGCGTCGGGGACGCCTTCGCGCGGTCGAGCGCGATGTCGGCCTTGCGCAACATCTCGTCGGGCGAGCCCGTTCGGATCATACGCACGGCACCCATTGAAACCGAGAGAAACACCCGCGAGCCGTCGGCGTCGAACGGAGCGTCGAAGAACTGCCGTAATTCGGTCATGATCGCGTGCGGACTGCGATCGTCGACGACCGCGACCGCAAACTCGTCGGCGCTGACGCGCGCTATCATGTACGACGTCGGGAAAGTCCCGCGCAAACGGATCGCCATCTGCTGCAAGACGTGGTCCGCCGCGACGCGGCCCACGCCCTGATTGAGCAGTCGCATGTCGTCGATATCCATGATGACGAGTACGACCGCCGAGTCGGCGTGGCGCGCGATCCACTCGACGAGACGCTCGCGATTGGGTAATCCGGTAAGCTCGTCGACGAACGCGCGGCGTGAAAGACGCGCGACCAACTCCCAGCGTTCGTCCACCAGTCCGCCCAAGAGAAATACCATCAGGCACGACGCGAAAAGAAAGCCCTGCGTTTGCACCAACAATTCGGGATCGAGCCCGAGCGAGATCTGCATAAGGGTGGTGCAAACGAATGCGGCGATCGAGGCGAGCGCCGCGCCACGAATACCGTAGCGAATCGCCAGCCACGACATGACGACAAACGAGAGATCGAGAATCGGTTCGTGTGTGAGCTGCGAGAGATAGATCCCCAGCGAAACGAGGATGGCGGTTGCTGCGACGAGCGCGACGATCTCAGTGCGCGGCGGATCCTGATGCTCGGCGGGCGGACGCAGCTGCTTCCAGCCAATAAACGTGATGATGCCCAGGAGTGGCACCATGATCGCGGTGATGTCGCCAAGGACGAAGCGCGCGAGCTGTGTGGGCACGTCGACCGCGGCAACTTCATTGATCGCCACCAGCGCGGTGATCGAGATCGCGCCGACGACGAGCGGCGCCGCGAGACCGATGATGCCGCTAAACCACGCGACGTCCCGCAGATTTCGCAGCGGTAAGCTCACGTGCTGACGTTCGATGACGAAGCGGACCGCAAGGGCGAAAACGATTCCGACTACGAGCTGCACCGTGAGCGAGGGCCACAGCTGCGAGCTATGGTCGAAGAGTCCCCACTGCACGAGCGCGCCGAGCGGGATAAGCGGCCACCACTTCCACCCGACGTAGAGGAGCAAGAGCAGGTCGAGCGCGAGCAGCGGGTAAACCGGCGATCCGCCGTGGACCGGCCACGCCCACTCGACGAACGCATACACGAGCTGCCACAAAACCAAAAAGCCGGCGATATACACCGTCGTTTGTTGCTGTTTTGTCGACCTCGGCGCGAAGGTGCGCACGCTTGCGAATTTCATCCTTGAGGGGCGTCGTTCCCGTTAGTATGGAACGAGGGCCCGGCCAAGCGGCCGGACCCTCAATTCCGGAGTGCGTCGTTTCGGCGAGGCTAGAAGTCGTCTTCCGCCGGGTTTTCTTGGTACGGCGGCTCCTCTTCGTCTTCTTCGTACGGCTTCTCTTCCTCGTACGCTTCCTCGTCCTCTTCCTCGATCTCGTAGCCTTGCAGACCGTCCTCGACTTCCTCTTCCTCTTCAGCCTCCTCATCGGCGGCGAAGATCTCGTCGGCCTCGGCCTCACGCACCGGCATTGGCGGCGGCGTCGGAAGCGGAATGGTCGCATCCAGCGGTTTGCTGTCGTCGATCTCTTCCTCTTCCTCGTCCTCTTCCAGCTCACCGACCTCGGTCGGATCGCCGGTCGCTTCTTCGATAGCCGCGGCTTCAGCGAGCGCTTCGCGTGCCGCAACCGCGGTTTGCGATGGCACCGGCTGATCGTCGCCCATCAAGAGGCCAATTTCCTGACGCTCACGCTCGCCCAAGTCGTCGTCTTGCATGCGCACGTCGATCTCTTCCCGATTTTCGGTGAGCACTTTGACGTCGAGCGCAAGCGACTGCAGCTCCTTGATGAGGACCTTGAACGATTCCGGAACGCCGGGCTCCATTACGTTTTCGCCCTTGACGATCGCTTCGTACGTCTTTACGCGACCCACGACGTCGTCGGACTTGACCGTGAGCAGCTCTTGCAGCGTGTAGGCTGCGCCGTACGCTTCGAGCGCCCAGACTTCCATTTCACCGAAGCGCTGACCACCGAACTGCGCCTTACCACCCAGCGGCTGCTGCGTGATCATCGAGTACGGTCCGGTCGAACGCGCGTGGATCTTGTCGTCAACCAAGTGCGCGAGCTTGAGCATGTAGATCATGCCGACCGTGATCGGACGCGAGAAGCGCTCACCCGAGCGGCCGTCGCGCAGCCACGTCTTGCCGTCGGGCGCCATGCCGGCGTCCTGCAGCCATTCGGCGATGTCTTCAGCATGCGCGCCATCGAAGACCGGGGTGGCCACGTTCATGCCGAGCATGCGCGCCGCCCAACCCAAGTGCGTTTCCATGATCTGGCCGAGGTTCATACGCGAGGGAACACCGAGCGGGTTGAGCACGATGTCGACCGGCGAACCGTCTTCCAGGTACGGCATGTCCTCTTCCGGCAGCACTTTGGCGATGACGCCCTTGTTGCCGTGACGTCCGGCCATCTTGTCGCCTTGCAGAATCTTACGCTTCTGCGCGACGTAGACGCGGACGAGGTGGTTCACGCCCGGCGAAAGTTCGTCGCCGTTCTCGCGCGAGAACACCTTGACGTCGATGATCTTGCCTTTTTCGCCGTGCGGAACTTTCAAGCTGGTATCGCGGACTTCGCGCGATTTCTCGCCAAAGATCGCGCGCAGCAGGCGCTCTTCCGCCGTCAACTCAGTCTCGCCCTTAGGCGTCACTTTGCCGACCAGAATATCTTCCGGGCGCACCTCCGCACCGATGCGGATGATGCCGCGCTCGTCGAGATCCTTGAGCGCGTCTTCACCGACGTTGGGAATGTCGCGCGTGATCTCTTCGGGTCCGAGCTTCGTGTCGCGGGCTTCGCACTCGTACTCCTCAATGTGGATCGAGGTGAAGCGATCTTCCTTAACCATGCGTTCGCTGATCAAGATCGCGTCTTCGTAGTTGTAGCCTTCCCACGGCATGAACGCGACCAAGACGTTCTGACCGAGTGCGAGCTCGGCTTCGTCGGACGACGGGCCATCGGCGAGCACTTGACCCGCTGAGACACGTTCGCCGAGTTTGACGATCGGGCGCTGGTTGATGCACGTGCCGGCATTGCTGCGCACGAACTTGAGCAAGTCGAAGAGCTTCTCGGTACCGTCATCGAGCTTGAGCGTGATGCCCTTCGCGTCGACCGAAACGACGGTGCCGCTGACGTCGGAAACGATCAGCGAGCCCGAGTCCTTGGCGGCCCGATACTCCATGCCGGTGCCGACGATCGGGGCGTCCGGACGAAGCAAGGGCACAGCTTGACGCTGCATGTTCGCGCCCATGAGCGCGCGATTGGCGTCGTCGTGCTCGAGGAATGGAATCAGCGCGGTCGCAACCGAGACGATTTGCTTGGGCGAGACGTCCATCAGCTGAACGCGCAGCGCCGGTTCTTCGATGTACTCTTCGGCGTAACGGCAGACGACCGAGTCGGACGTGATCAGTCCGGCGCTGTCCACCGGCGTGTTCGCCTGGGCAATGATGTATTCGTCTTCGCGGTCAGCGGTGAGATAGATGATCTCATCCGTTACGCGGCCGTCTTGCACGACGCGGTACGGCGTTTCGATGAAGCCGAACTTATTGACGCGCGCATAGGTCGCGAGCGAACCGATTAGACCGATGTTCGGGCCTTCCGGCGTTTCGATCGGACAGATGCGGCCGTAGTGCGAGTGGTGAACGTCGCGAACTTCAAAGCCAGCGCGTTCGCGCGAGAGACCGCCCGGCCCGAGCGCCGAGAGGCGACGCTTGTGGGTCAGTTCGGCCAGCGAATTCGTCTGGTCCATGAACTGCGAGAGTTGCGACGAGCCGAAGAACTCCTTGATCGCGGCAACCACCGGACGGATGTTGATCAGCGCTTGCGGCGTAACGGTTTCGATGTCTTGCACGGTCATGCGCTCGCGCACAACTCGCTCGAGACGCAGCAAACCAACGCGGAACTGATTCTGCAACAGTTCGCCGACCGAACGCACGCGACGGTTGCCGAGGTGATCGATGTCGTCCTTTGCGATGATCCCGGTCGCGACTTTGATCAAACGGCGAATCACCGCGATCATGTCCGAACGGGTCAAGCACTTGACGTCGATCGACGGTTCCTCGAGCCCCGCGTACTCATTGATCTGAATCGTGGGCGTGGTAAGGCGCGCCTCGACGTCGGGGTTCTCGATCCGGTAGTGGAACTTGCCGCCTAATTTGTAACGGCCGACGCCTGCGAGGTCGTAGCGCTTCTCGTCGAAGAACAGCGACTCGAGGAGCTTCTCCGCGTTCTCCGCGTTCTCGGGCTCACCCGGACGCAGCTTTTTATAGATTTCCTTGAGTGCGTCTTCACGCGTCTTGATGTCTTTGTCTTTGTCGATCGAGTTTTGGACCAACGGCGAATTGTTGAAGAGCGCGAGAATTGCATCATCGCTCTCCCAATTCAAACCGAGATCCGGACGCGAGAGCGCGCGGATGAACGTCGAGACGTAGATCTTGCGGTTCTTGTCGATACGGACGCCGATCGTACCCTCGGTCTCGTCGTTCTTCGTGCCGTTATCGGTCTCGAACTCGATCCAAGCGCCGCGATTCGGAATGATCGTCGCATTGTACGTCGGACGCGCGTTGGTGTCGACGTCTTGACTGTAGTAGACGCCGGGCGAACGTACGAGCTGGCTCACGATCACGCGCTCCGCGCCGTTGATCATGAACGTGCCCTTGTCGGTCATGAGCGGGAAATCGCCCATGAAAATTTCTTGGTCTGGGATGCCTTTGATTTCGCCCGACTCAGCGGTGATCAAACGGACGCGCACGCGCAATGGCGCGCTGTAGGTCATGTCGCGCTCGCGGCACTCTTCAATAGAATACTTGGGCTCGCCGAGCGAGTGCTCGCCGAACTCGAGGATCAAGTTGCCGGTGAAATCTTTGATCGGCGAGATCGAAGAGAACGCTTCACCAAGGCCGTCGGTCTTGAACCAATCGAAGCTAGCTTTCTGCAACTCGATGAGATTGGGAATCTCGAGAACATGCGGAATGCTCGCGAAGGTGTAACGCGAGCGCTTCGGACCCGGGTCCGGAGGCTGTGGAATCGTAAACGCTCCCGCCGCCATTGGGAACGTGCTCGGCACGGCCGTCGTCGTCACACCCGCATTGGGCGCAGGGCGTTCCGTGCGCTTCGACTTGCCCTTGCTCGCCGCGGAGCTCTTCGCGGTCGCTTTCGGTGCCGTCGTTTTCGCCATTATCTCTCTTTTACTGACCTTTTGAGCTGGGGAGTGACCGGGCGAGATTCCGCCCTACACAAGCAAAAGAGGCCGAGCTGGTCCCTCACGTCATAGGGTCTGACTCGGTCTTTCTTTATTCTTGTGGCTTATGCGCCCCCGGGCATAGGCAAAGAGTTTATCACCGGCCCCGGCCGGCCGTCAAGGAGGACTACTATTGGCCTCAATCGGGCTCCAACGCGCCGCGGCGGCGCCCCTGCTCCCACCACGCTCCGCCGATCAGCGCGAAGACCGCGCCGGGCAAGGCAAGCGAGCATAAAAAGGCTACCGTCTGGATGACGTAGGGATGAATGTGGTGGTGTCCGAGTCCGCCCATATCGCCAAGCAGTATAGCACGCGTGCCAAGCCCGCGCTCGGTGCGAGGTCTACTTCAAGCTGTCGGCCTCGGCCATGAGGGCATTAGCCCGCTGCTCGAGCTGCGTGCGAACCGCATATTCGGCCTTCGTCGGAGCAGCGTCGGTGGATGCGACGTCAGATGCCAGGAAGCTGAGCTGTCCGTAAACTTGCTCGGGATAGCGCAGCGCATCCTCGCCTTCGGTGACTTCCGGGTTATAGAGCCGATGCAACAGATCGTCGGCGCGCGCGGCAGCGGGCCCACCCTTGGCTTTGACCGATTGCACGCGATCGATCGCTGCCGTCATCTGCTCGAGCTTGGAACGAATCTGCATCAAAAACGCGAACTGCTCGCGCAGCTGGGCAAGCGTGGCATGCGAGTTCGGGTCGGCGAGCAGATGGAGCGTTCCGTCGGTCGCATGCGCGCCGGCGACGACGTGAACCCGATACGTGCCCGGAAGCGCGACCGGACCGGCGAAGCCGCCATCCGCCCACGGGACGTAGTCCTTGACCGGCTTGATGTTCTCGTACTGCAGATCCCAGCGCGTTCGGTTGACGCCGGCAACGGCACCCTTGATATCGATGGTGCGAATCAGCGTCGCGCCGTTGTAGATCTGCACGCTGACTTTGTCGTCTTTGCCGGGTGCTTGTGCCAGCCAAAAGTTGACCAGGGCTCCATAGCCGGGATTCTCGCCGTTGTACTGAGCGATCGACCGCGTGAAGCCTTGGCTGAAACGGTAGGCCTTGCGCAGCGTGAAGAGATGCAGCGGCTGCGCCTGCACGCTGGCCGTCAACTCTTGGAGCGGATGCAAGTCGTCGAGAATCCAGAGGCCGCGCCCGTGCGTTCCCACGATCAGATCGTCGAAGCGCCGTTGCACGGTGAAATCAAAGACCGGGACCGTCGGTAAGCCGTTCGTAAATGCCGTCCAGTGCGCGCCCTCATCGTACGAATAGTAGAGGCCGGTCGCGGTACCGGCGTAGAGCATGCCGCGCCGAACCGGATCGGGTTTGAGCATCAGCGTGTAGCTGTTCACCGGCAAATCGCCCGCGATACGCGTCCAAGTCGCGCCGAAGTCGTGCGTCACGAACAACTGTGGTGTGCGGTCGCCCCACTTGTGCGCATCCGCGCTGACGTAGGCCGTGCCCGCGTCGAACGGCGATGGGACGACATCATCAATGCGCAGCCAATGATCGTCCGGCTCGGTGCGGATCGCAGCCGGCGACACATCGGTCCAATGCGCGCCATCGTCGCGGGTCAGCCATACACGTCCGTCGTCGGTGCCGGCCCAGACCAATCCGTCGCGCACCGGCGACGGGCCGATTGAGAACACGACGTCGTAGTATTCGACGCTGGTGTTGTCGGGCGTGATCGGCGTCCCCGAGATCTGCTGGCGCGCTTTATCGTTGCGGG
>DATHMY010000094.1:0-6238 GCA_035486535.1 Candidatus Acidiferrum sp. | reverse complement strand
TCGGCACGGTCGGCGCGCAGTTTCGCGGTCGCGAGTGGGCGCTCGAAAACACCACGCCGCTGCCACCCGAACTGCACAGCTTGCTCGCGCAGATGCGCGAACTTGGTGCGTGGGCGGTCGCGATGGAAGTCAGCTCGCACGCGCTTGCGCTCGATCGCGTCGAAGATGTGCACTTTCGGGTCGCGGTGCTGACCAACATCACCCGCGATCATCTCGACTTTCACCAGACGATCGAAGCCTATGCGGCAGCGAAGCATCGGCTCTTCGGCATGGCGCAAGCCGCCGTGCTCAACATCGACGACGAACACGGCGCGCGCTGGTATGGCGAAATTCGCCACAAGATCCCGACACTGACGTACTCGTTGCACGGCAACGCGGATTTGGTTGCAGCCGACATCGCGACCGGCGCGTCGGGGTCAACCTTTACCGTCGAGGGCGTGGCGATGCACGTGCATCTACCCGGACTGTTCAACGTCGCCAATGCGCTGGCGGCAATTGGCGTCGGGCGCACGCTTGGGATCGATCTCGAGACCTGCGCGCACGGCCTCGATACGCTCGAACGCGTGCCGGGGCGGATGGAACACGTGCATGGCGGCGACGTCGACGTGGTCGTCGACTACGCGCACACGCCGGATTCGCTCGAAAACGCGCTGATCGCGCTGCGCGAGACGACGAGGCACAAACTCGCAGTCGTCTTCGGCTGCGGCGGTGACCGCGATCGCGGTAAGCGCCCGGAGATGGGACGCGTGGCAGCGACGTATGCCGACCGCATCTACGTCACCAGCGATAATCCGCGCAGCGAATCACCGGCCGCGATCGTGGCCGAGATCGAAACCGGCATCGGCACGCATCCGCACGTGGTCGAAGTCGACCGGCGCGCCGCGATTCTGCGTGCTGTCGGTGAGGCCGCGCCCGGCGACGTGGTGCTCATCGCGGGCAAAGGCCACGAGACCTATCAAATTATCGGCACGCAAACGCTGCCGTTCGACGACACCGAGGTTGCGCGTGAAGCGCTGACCGCGCGCGAGGCGCGCGCATGAACCTCAGCTTCGATGAGGCGGTCAAATCGACCAGCGCGCAAGTCTACGATATCGAAAAAGCGCCATCGTATCTCGACGTCGTGACCGATACGCGCACGCTCGCGCCGGGCCAAACCTTTCTCGCGCTACGCGGTGAGCGCTTCGACGGACACGCCTACACGCGCGAAGCCGTCGAGCGCGGTGCGACGTTGCTGATCGTCGCGGATCCCGATGCCGCGGTTGCGGGCACGACGACGCTGCTGGTCGACGACACGCTCGACGCCTATCTTGGGCTGGCCGAGGCGGCGCGCGCGCAGTTTCGCGGCCGCGTGCTGGGGATCACCGGCAGTGCGGGCAAGACGACGACCAAAGCGTTTGCTGCGCAGTTGCTTGCGGTGCGCTATGGCGCGCGGATTCTCGCCTCGCCGGCAAATGAGAACAACGAGATCGGTGTAAGTAAGTTGTTGCTCGCGGCCGACAACGATCTGCACGACGTGCTCATCGTCGAGATGGGCGCGCGACACTACGGTGACATCGAGAAGCTGGCGTGGGCCGCGCGTCCGGATCTTGCCATCCTCACCAACGTCGGTGATGCACATCTTGAAATCATGGGTTCGCGCGAACGGCTCGAAGAAACGAAGTGGGCGATCTTCGGAACCGGCGCGCGCGCAATTCTCAACGCCGGCGACGTCACCTCGATTCGGCGCGCGCCCTCGCTCTCGCGGCCGGCGCACTGGTTCTTTTCGGGTCCGGTCGGTGGCGACATTCCGATGCATGGTCGCGTCAGCGCGCTCGCCGGCGCGCGCCACTGGCTTGAAATCGACGGCGATCGCGATGATGCCTACACGATCGATGCGCGCGTCCCCGGCGCGCACAATCGCGCCAATCTCGCGGCGGCCATCGCGGCGGCCCGCGAGTACGGCGTCGAGCCGCAGCAGATCGTCGATGCGATTCCCGAACTCTACTTGCCGCAAGGACGCTACGAGCGCATCGCGCTACCCAACGGTGTGGTATTGATCTACGACGCGTACAACGCGAACGCGGCCGGCATGATGGCGGCGCTCGATGCCTTCGCCGCCGAGTCGGCGCCGCGCCGTATCGCTTTGCTTGCAAGCATGGCTGAGCTTGGCGAGGGAGCGGCGGATTTGCACCGGCGCGTCGGCGGGCACGCCGCCGCCACGCACGTCGACGTGATGCTCGTCGGCGGTGAATTCGCAGGCGAACTTGCGTCGGGTGCGCGCAGTGCAGGGCTGCCCTCGGAGCGCATCGTGCCCTTTATGACGAACGAGCAAGCGGCAAGCTGGGTTCGCAGCAATGCGCGCGCCGGAGATGCAGTTTTATTGAAGGGTTCGCGCAAGTATAAGTTAGAGGAAATCGTCGAGGAGTTACGGCGTTGACGGTCACGCGCATTCCCGGAGTAATCGCGATCCCGGTTCGCACGCGCATCGTGCGCGAAGGCGACGATCTCGCTGCGCTCGTTGCTGCGGCGGTGCACGGCATCGCGCGTCCCGGCGATGTGATCGCAATTTCCGAAACCGCCGTCGCGATTGCGCAAGGTGAGTTCGTGGTTGCCGAGCACATTCGTCCCTCGCGCTTAGCCTATGCGCTCGCCCGCCAAGCCGGCGCGATGGCGACGGTGAGCCAACCCGAATCCGTGCAACTGGTGATCGATGACGTTGGCGCGTGGCCTGTGTTCAAGGCGGCAGTAATGCATGCCGTGGCCCGTGTCTTCGGCAAGCGCGGCGTCTTCTACGAGCAACTTGGCGAAGCGATCGCGGCAATCGACGGCTACACCGGTACGATGCCGCCCTACGAGCGCGCGATCGTACTAGCGCCGCGCGATCCCGACGGCGTGAGCGAAGCGATTGCGGCGGTTACCGGGGCCGGCTGCGCAATCGTCGATGCCAACGATTTGAAGAAAGCCAAAGTCCTGGGCGCGTCGCGCGACGTCGATCGGGCGTGGGTAGAAGAAGCCTTGCTCGAAAATCCGCACGGGAACAGCGACGAGCAAACGCCGATTGTGGTGTTGAAATGGCGTCGTTAGGGCTCGACGTCTGGCTTGCGGCCGCGATCCACGCGGGCGGCGGCTTCATCCTCGCGCTGGTGACGGCGTTGATCGCGCTGCCGCTTCTCCGCCGGTTCCAACTGCATCAGCACGCCTACGAAGACGCGCCGGCCTCGCATCAAGCTAAGACCGGGACGCCGACGATGGGCGGCGTCGTCTTCATCGTGCCGTTTCTCTTTCCGATCTTTGCGATGCGGGTGCCGCTCGTGCTTCCGCTGTGTTTCTTGATCGTGGCGTGCGGCGCGATCGGCATGGTGGACGATATCCTCGGCATCACGCGCGGCCGCAACCAAGGCTTGCGCGCCAGCACGAAATTGCTGCTAAGTGCGGTGGTCGCGATCATCTTTTTGCGATTGATCTCGGCCTCGGACGCCTTCTTTCCGCGCGACGTGATCTTCCACGCCGGAACCTACGTGCTGATGGTGCCGCATTGGTTGTGGCTGTTGCTCGGCATCCTAGCGGTGACCGGCACGATTCACGCCGTGAATCTCACCGATGGGCTCGACGGCCTTGCGACCGGAACGATGATTCCGCCGCTGCTCGTCTTTGGCCTCAATTTCATGCCGGGTTTTTCGCACGTCGCGCAAGACGCGTCGCTGCTCGGCCTGGGCGCGTGCGTCGCGTTTTTGCTCTTCAATCGCTATCCGGCCAAGATGTTCATGGGCGACACCGGCTCGCTCGCACTCGGCGCGCTGCTTTCAGGCGTTGCGATACTCGAGGGCGAAATGCTGCTGCTGATCTTGATCGGCGGCGTGTTTGTGGCCGAAGCGCTCTCGGTAATCATGCAAGTCAGTTATTTTAAAGCGACGGGCGGCAAGCGTATCTTTCGCATGAGCCCGCTGCACCATCACTTCGAGCTTGGCGGTTGGCCCGAGACCAAGGTCACTGCGCGCTTTTGGACCGCTTCGCTCGTGCTCTCCGCAATCGGATGGTTTGTCGTACGATGATGACCTTTGATGCACGCGAGACCATTCTCGTCATTGGACTGGGCAAAAGCGGTCTTGCTTGCGTGCGCGTGCTACGCTCGCGCGGCGCAACGATCTACGCCACCGACGAAAAGCCGCCCGAGGAACTCGAACACGCAATTTCGGCGGTCGAATCGGTCGGCGCGCACTTCATTACGCCCGAGCAGCTCGAACCGATCGTCGGTGGACTCACCTCGGCGGTGCTCTCGCCCGGCGTGCCCCTCAATTCGCCGGTCGTGATCGCCGTGCAAGATCGCGGTGTGCCGGTTTTCGGCGAGATCGAAGTCGCCTTCCGTTTGTGCAAGGCGCCGGTCGTCGCGGTCACCGGAACCAAAGGCAAGTCGACGACGACCGCGCTAATCGGACATCTGCTCGCCTCGTGTGGACGCGGCGTGCGGGTTGGCGGCAACATCGGCAATCCGCTCATCGACGAAGTGATCGAAGCGCGCACCACTGATTGGGTCGTAGCTGAGGTCTCGTCGTTTCAGCTCGAAACGATTCGCGCGTTCAAGCCGCGCGTCGCCGTGTTGCTCAATGTCGCGCCCGATCATCTCGACCGCTATCATTCGATGGATGAGTACGCCGAAGCTAAGTTCCGGATCTTCGCCAATCAATCGTTCGGCGACTACTTTATCGGCAATCTCGACGACGAACGCGTCGCGTCGCTCGACGTGAGCAAGAGCGAGCGCAATATCCGCTCGCGTCAGCTGTGGTTTACGCTCAACGATCGCTACGACAACGCGACGATATACGTACGCGGTGACGACATCATCTACGCCCCGATCAACGGCGATCCACGCCCGGTCAAGGTGATGCGCAAAGACGAGATTCCGCTCGCCGGTGCCCACAACGTACAGAACGTGATGGCCGCACTGCTGGCGGCGTACGCGGTCGGCTGCGAAACCGCGGCGCTGCGCGAGGCGGTAATGAGTTTCCGCGCGATGCCGCACCGGCTCGAGAGCATTGGTGAACTCGACGGCGTGCTCTACGTCGACGATTCGAAATCGACCAATCCCGGCTCGGTCGTGGCCGCGCTGCACGCCTACACGCGGCCGATCGTGCTGATCGCCGGTGGCCGTTCCAAAGGCACCGACTTCGTCGAGATGGGTGTCGCGATTCGCCAGCGCGCGCGTGCGCTAGTCGTGATCGGCGAAGCCGCCGATGAGATCGCCGCGCACGCCAAGGGCGTCGAGATGGTTCACGCCGGCTCGATGACCGAAGCGGTGCAGCGCGCACGCGAGCTCGCTTCGACCGGCGACGTGGTGCTGCTCTCGCCGGGCTGCGCTTCCTTTGACATGTTCCGCTCGGCCGAAGATCGCGGCGAGCAGTTCACCGCCGCCGTCCATGCATTGCGAGCGCCTGCCGGTGCTTAACCTTCGCACCAGCGCGCCCCCGCGCCGTTCGTACGTGAGCGCACCGCCCGACACCCTGCTTTTCTTTGCGGTCGCGTCGCTGGTCGGCATCGGGCTGGTGATGATTTTCTCCGCGTCGAGTGCGGTTGCGTGGGTCGAACATCATGACGTCGCCTACTACGCAAAACGTCAGATCGCGTGGCTGGTCGTCGGCCTGATCGTGGCATACGCGACGTATCGGCTCGATTACCACAAGCTCAAAGCCTGGGCGCCGTATCTGCTCGTCGGTGCGATCGCATCGCTGGTGCTGGTGCTCGTGCCGCACGTCGGCATGAGCGTCAACGGCGCGCGACGCTGGATTGGCGCGTCAGCGGTGTCGTTTCAGCCCTCAGAATTTGCGAAGCTGGCGCTGGTGATCTATCTTGCCGCGACGCTCGCAGCGCGCGGCGAGCGCATCGTATCGCTCGTGCGCGGGCTCGTGCCGCTCTGCATTCCGGTTGTGATCATGGCGGTGTTGGTGCTCAAAGAGCCCGACATGGGCACCGCGAGCCTGCTGGTGATGATCGCCTTTGCGATGTTCTTTGCCGCCGGCGCGCGCATCTCGCACCTCTTCGCGATCTTGCTTGCCACCACGCCGGCGGTGATCGTCGAAGTATTAGCAAGCCCCTATAAACGCGAGCGCGTCTTTGCGTTCTTGAATCCGTGGAAGGATCCCCAGAACGCCGGCTTCCACATCGTGCAATCGCTCCTCGCGCTGGGAAGCGGCGGCATCTTCGGCGCCGGCCTGGGCGATTCGCGCGCGAAGTTCTTCTATCTCCCCGAGCAGTACACCGATTT
>DATHMY010000093.1:0-14666 GCA_035486535.1 Candidatus Acidiferrum sp. | reverse complement strand
GATGCCCCAGGTGTCACGTCGCGTTCCGATGGTCTCCTCGGACATGTAGTGAATGATACGCACGTCGGCGAGATCCTGCGCTTGCCGTTGGTCGGCCCAGACGTAGTTCGGAAAGTTGTAACGCAGCGGGAGTGCGACGTGCGGTAGGCCGAGTTCGTAGATTGCAAGCGTGAACGCCAGCTGGCCGACAAAGTACGGATGAATCGGCGCCGGCCGCCCGAATTGGCGCACGTACGCCGCGCCGAGGTCGAGCAGCACCGGACCGGGCACGAAGACGACACCGAAATTGTAGTAGATCGGACCAAAGCGATCGACCGGCGGCCCGTACATCGTGCCCCATCCCGTGTGTTCGAAGCGCCCGGATGGGAAGGGCTGTCCCAGCGCAGCGAAAACGTCACGCCAGTTGACCTTCATTCCGTTGAATGGCGGCACGTGCGCCATCACGCCGGCGACGGACGGGCTGATCGCTAAGCTCATGAGGAGGTCCTCAAAACCGCGCACGATCAGCGTATCTGCATCGAGCAACAGCACGTAATCGGCATCAGTCGGATGCTTGAAGCGATCTTTACCGGTGGCGTGAAATGACTCGCGACGAAAAAGCTCGCGATCGACCCACGACCACTCGACGCGCCCGAGACTCCACGCGAGTTCTCGGTACAGATCGCGCGGCTCGCAGTCGGCACCGACCGAAACGAGGATCCGGGCTTCCCCCAAGCTCCCGCCAAGTGCAGCGCAGGCGCGCGTTATGTACTCGACCTGACGGAAGAAGTGCGGCTCGGGGCTGATCGGGATTCGAATCTCGAGCTTCATGCAGGCTGTACTTTCCAACGCAGGTTCGCGCTCCCCCGCGTGCGAAGCCGAACGGCGTGGAGACCGGACAATATCCTAGCGACCTGCGCGATCTGATGCTCGCGCTGATCAAAAAGAATCAGCAAGAGACCGGGTTTAGCGATGACATCGTCGAGCGCGAGATCGCCAAAGTTCTCGATCCCAATTGGCAGCTGGGCCTCTTCGGATTGATCGAGTCGGTCATCAAAACACCGGGATATTTTTCCACCCCCCGCTCGATTATCGAGGTCGGCTGCGGCGTCGCCTCGCTGGTCATCCAGTCGCTGCAGCGCGGCCACGATGCTTGGGGCATCGATAACGACGTGCCGCGACTGGAAATCGGCAAGCGGCGCATGCAAGCCTTCGGCCTCGACCCCTCGATGGGCGATCGTCTGCTGCTCGGTGATGCGACCTTTACCCAACTTCCTCCGAACAGTTTTGACATGGTCGTTGGTCACCAATTTATCGAACACGTTCCCGATCCCGCGGGCACGATCAGCGAGATGCTCCGAATCGCTAAACCCGGTGGCTTCATCGTGCTCTTTGCTCCCGACTATCGCGCCCCGTTTGAAGCGCACTACGAGATCCCGTGGCCGCCGTTTCTTCCCAAGGCCATGTGCAAGACGTGGCTCGATGGATTCGGCCGCCCCTACGGTACGCTCGAAACATTTTACTATGTCTGCGTTCCTCAAATGATCGGCATTCTCGAACCGCTAAATTGTCGCATCACCACGGCCTATAACGATCGCAAGATCGAACCGCAAGCGGCGCGTCACTTCGATTGCTCGACCTTGCAAGCCACCTTTGAAACCGCCCGCAAGTTCCGTGCTGGCTTCGAGGCACGATCGCTACCCGAAAACTTCATGATCGCGACAAGCTTCGGAATCGCCGCGCAAAAGCTCTAGAGTTTCGGTTCGGCTATGCTCGCACTTGGCGCGGGTTGCATTGACTTGATATGCGCCTCGAGTTGAGCGATGCGAGCGCCGCGCTGATTTGCGAGCGTCGTCAGCTCGTTGAGTTTTCGGTACATCGGCACAGCAACCGCGCTCGTCAACGTGCGACTGATATTGAAGAGCTCCGAAAGACTCAGCGCTGCAGCCAGATCTCGCTTGAGGAGCGCCTCATACAGCGGCCCCGTAAACGGTAGACGGAATTGGTTCGATGGGGCGTGGTGACGCAGCTCCGGCGCAACCACCCGCGCGAGCATCGCGGTGAGCTCTTCATCGCTACCCGAATACGGAAGGCCGACGCGTTCGATCATGTAACGCGCCTGTTCGAGCGGTCGATCGATCCAACCCTGATAATCGACGATCGCGGCAATCCGGTCGCGACACGCGAGCAGCGTATCGACGTTGTGCTCGAGCCAGAGCAGCTCGGCGATGACCGGATCGAGTTTACCGCGCGCATGCAACGAGCCGGCAACTTCGTTGGGATGTCGCGTGACCAGGAGATACACCGGCTCGGCATTGAGCTCTGGAAGTATCTCTCCCCACATCGGCAACATGCGCATCGTACGCGGGTCCTTGAACGCCCATAGCGGATGCTTGTCGAGTTCAGCATTTACAAACGCGACGATTTGCGCACGCAAAGGGACGATCGACGGAGATTTCCACCACTCGGGCGGAAGCGCACGCATCGCGGTCGACGAATCCCAAGCGATCCCGAAAGCCGCTAAGATGCGGTCCTGCAAGAACGAGATCGTCTGCGATTCGAAATAGCCGCGCGCATTTTCGTGGGTCGCCGGCATCAGATCTTCACTCAACGCAACGCCGAGCTCAGTAAGGAGATTCGTCGTCAGCGACGTGCCCGAGCGGTGCATGCCGAGGACGAAAATAATGCGGCGCTTGCCCGTAGGCTCCGACTGATTCACGTTTATTGGTATCGGTTCGGGCCGCCTAGAAGAACAGCCGGACCCCGACGATCACGAGGATCGCCGCCAGGCCGACGCGGAAGGCTCGCTCGGGTAGCCGTTTCGCCAGCGGCGTTCCAATCAATACGCCGGGTATCGACCCGGCCAGCAACAGCAGCGCGAGTCGGACGTTGACGTCCCCGAGCTTGAAGTGTCCCGCAATCGCCGGCACCAGCAGCACCACCGCGAAAGCCACGTCGGTACCGACCAGCGTCCGCAGCTGCGCCTGCGAAAGCACCAGCAAGAGCAAGGGCAGCGTGAGGGAGCCGCTGCCGATCGAGGTGATGCTGACCAGGGTCCCGACCACGAAACCGGTGATTGCGAGCGGTACGCGGGGCAACGGCTGGGGCGGCGGTTGCTTGTCCGGTGCGACCGAGCGCGTGAACGCGACGGCGGCAGCGGCAATCAGCAGGGCGACGCCGAGCGCAAGCTTGAGCGTGTGGTTGACGGTATCGAGCGGCAGGTGCGCGTGCAGCCAGCCCGTGATGAGCACGCCGAGAATCGCGCCCGGTAAGCCACCGATTGAAAGGAAGAGCAGCGCGCCGTAGTTGACCGTCTGCGCCCGGATGTGGGTCAGAAACGCCACGATCTTCGTGCCGAGGCTGAAGAGCAGATCGGAACCGATTGCCGTGCTCGCGTCGTAACCGAGAAACAGGACGATGAGCGGCGTGGTGAGCGAACCTGCGCCGACGCCCGAATACGAGATGCACAGGCCAACGATGAAGCCGATTGCGATGATTTGAATCATCGCGATCGTACGTGCGACTCGATGTATTCTAAGAGCAACGCCGCTGACTCTTCGATACGATGGGTTGCCGTATCGACCACCAATTCCGCCTGCGCGGGTACTTCATACGGCGATGAGACGCCGGTGAAATGCGCGAGCTCGCCGCGCCGCGCACGACCGTAGTGGCCTTTCACGTCGCGTCCTTCCGCGGTGATGAGATCGCACGAGACATAAATCTCATGAAAGCCGTTGGGATATGCTGACCGTGCCAACTCGCGATCCGCGGCGAACGGCGAAATCAACGCGCAGATCACGATCATGCCGGCGTCGGCGAAGACGCCGGCCACCGCTGCGGTGCGGCGAACATTCTCGGAGCGATCGTCGTCGGTGAAGCCGAGATCGACGTTGAGCGTCGTGCGGAGCGTGTCGCCGTCGAGCACGTAGACCTGGCGCCCGCGCTCGAAGAGCATCCGCTGCACGGCCATCGCCACCGTGGACTTACCCGAGCTCGGCAGTCCGGTCAGCCAGAAAACGCCGCCGGCGTGGCCATTGCGAACGCTACGTTCGTTGCGTCCGACCGACGACGTCATTGCAACGACGTTGGTGGCGCCTTCACCGCGCGCATGACCGACCACCGCATCGATGCGACCGCCCGCGACAATCGTCCCCGCGCGCAAGAGCACGAAGCGTCCGACGCTCGATTCGGGAAGGTGCGTGTCGGCAGCGATCAATTCGCGCGAAACGAGCGAGACGACGCCGACATCACCGCTGCGCAGCTCTTGTGCTTCGCGCGGCTCAAGCGTATCGGGGTCAACCGTTTCCTCGATCTTCTGCAGCGTCACCGGCACTTCGCGCGTCCCCAAGCGCATGCGCAAAGCCTCACCGGCGCGAACCGGATCAGCGCCGAGCCACACAACCGTCGTTTGCACGACGTGCCCAAGTTCCGGCGCGTCGGTCGCACGGCTGCCGACGGCGCCGCGATCCACGAATACCCGCGCATCGAGTTCCAGCGCGACCGATGCGCCGGCCGACGCGGCCTCAACATCGCGCGGCCATTGCTGAACGGCCAGCACGCGCGCGCCGGTTTGCAGCGGCCAGAAGGTCAGAAACTCGCCGCGTTCGAGCGTGCCGGATTCCACGCGTCCGGCGATGAGCCGCTTGTTGTCGCGGCGATAGACGTCTTGGACGACGAAACGCAACGGGCCGTCGGCACGGATCTCGGCGCGCTCGAGCGTTCCGAGCGCATCGAGCAACGTCGGACCCGACCACCACGCGGTAAGCGGCCCCGGGCGTACGATACCGTCACCGCTACGCGCTGCAACGGGGACGATCGCGCGAGGATGCATGCCGAGCTGGTCGAGAAATGCCGTGACCTCGGCAGCGCGCGCCGCGTACACCGCTTGCGGATCGCCGGCGAGATCGAGCTTGTTGATCGCCACCAAGACGTTCGCAAAACCGAACCAGCGCAGAAAGAGCGCTTGCCGCCGTGTCTGCAGCGTGATCCCCTCGTCCGCCGCCACCACCATGACCGCCACGTCGACTTCGGATGCGCCGCTGAGCAGATTCCGTATGAGCTCGCGATGACCGGGCGCATCGACAAATACGAATTCGGCATCGGGGGTACGAACCCAGATGCGCGTGAGGTCAAGCGTGATCGCTTGATCGCGCTCGACCTGAAATGCGTCGAGCAAAAACGAGTACTCGATCGCTACGCCGCGTTTGGAGCTCGAGGTCTCGAGCTCTTCTAACTTCGCCGGCGTGACGAGACCGAGATCGACGAGCAGGCGACCGAGAATTGTTGACTTTCCGGCGTCCACGTCGCCGACCATCACGATCCGAACGTTTTTCACGTCTTACATGTAACCCGTAGTGCGGAGCCGCTCGAACGCATCCTCACTCTCATTGTCCATCGCGCGCCCGGCGCGTTCGGGGTCGCGCGTCACTTCTAACTCGGCGACGATCTTTTCGATCGTGTCGGCGTTACTCGCGATCGGAAAGGTGATATTGCTCTCGCCAAGCGAGCGGAAGCGCTTCCCGTTCTTCGCGAGGTAGAGCGGTACGTAGGGAATCTGCTCGCGCAACGTGTAGCGCCAAATGTCCAATTCGGTCCAGTGCAGCAAGGGATGGATGCGCACGTGCGCACCGTCGGGAACGTCGTACGCATAGTAGTCCCACAGTTCGGGCGGCTGCGAGCGCGGTTCCCACGAGCCATCTGCGTTACGCGGACTAAAGATGCGTTCTTTGGCGCGAATCGCTTGTTCATCGCGCCGGATTCCCAAAATGATCCCGCGGTATGCTTCGCGCGCGAGCAGCGCGCGCAACCCAGCGGTTTTACGCGCGGCATGCCGCGCCGCCGGCGGAAGCGTTTGATCTACCGTGCTCTCGGGCGGGCAGGCTTCGTTCGCGACCGGCAGATTCCACTCCGCGACCAGCCGATCCCGAAACGCATAAACCTCCTCGAACTCCATCCCGGTGTCGAGTAGCACGACCGGGAACGGCACCTCACCGAGGAAGGCCTTACGGACCATCCAAAGCAGCGCCGTCGAGTCCTTACCGATCGACCACAGCATCGCAAGCGGCGACACGCACGAGAAGGCTTCGCGCAGGATGAAGATCGTGCGGGCTTCGAGCTCGTCGAGATAGTCGAGGGCGGGCATTCAATCCCAATCTCGACCTCGACTGCGTAAGGTCCTCGTTAGATTAAACGACTACACAATGACTTTGCGCTCGCGGGTCTAACCTACGGATGGCGCTATGTCACGGTACTTCGAATTCTTCGGCCTCGAACGCGACCCGTTCTTGGATACCGCCGACCCATATTTTTATTGCGAGTTCGGCGCGTTGCGCAAGGCCAAGGAGCGCCTGTACGCATCGGTCGATGCGTCGCGCGGGCTGACGGTCATTCTTGGCGATCCGGGAACCGGGAAAACCAGTCTTTCCGGCGCGCTCGAGCAGGAGCTCCTCGCCGACGATCGCGTCGTACTCGCCAAGATTCTCGATCCCGCGTTTGCCACCGAGGTCGAGTTCCTCATCGCCATCGGGCGCGTCTTTGGGCTTGCGCTTCCGCCGCGTTCGAGCGCGGCGCTCAAGAACGCGCTGAAGAACTTCTTCTTCGAGACCGCGATTCTGGAAAAGCGCAACCTGGTGTTAACGATCGACGAAGCGCAAAATTTGAGCGACGAGAATCTCGAGGCGCTGCGCCTCCTGCTCAACTATCACGTGCCGCAGCGCAAGCTGCTCAATATCTTACTCTTCGGGCAGAGCGAGCTGGCCCAGCGTATCCGCGCCAAGGGCAATTTAGAGGACCGCGTCGACGGCTGGATTCGCCTGGAGCGGCTCGATCCGGGAATGGCGTCAGCCGTCCTCGATTTTCGCTTGGCAAAGGCCGGCTTGCCGGCGGAGCGCCAATTCTTCACGGCCGACGCGCGGGCGATGCTGATCGACGCAGCTGAGGGTCTTCCGCGCCGGCTCACCATGCTCGCGCACGCGGCCATGCAAGAGGCATGCGATCGGGCCAGCACGCTCATCAACGAAGACCACGTCCGTTCGGCGATGCTGGTTCGTGGCATTAGCGCCCGTCCGCCCGCTCCGCCCCGCGTCGAGATCGGCGTAGCCGAGCCCGAGCCGGAGCCGCAAGTCGCGCCACGCGGCCTCTTCGGACGGCTTTTCGCGCGCCGCTCCTCGACATGAGTCGCGAGCCCGACTTTGATTCCAGCGCGGACATGCGGTTGCTCGAACTGCAACGGACGTCGCTAGGCCTCGTCGCACCCGAGCGCGCGGCCTGGGAAAGCCGCTACGCGATTGATTCGACGCCCGGCATCGAGGTCGAGGAGGTGACACCGTCGCCGCAGAGCGCGCTGCTTGCGCTCACGCTGACCGCGACACCACCCGGCAACGTCATCCCGGGCACGGTCATCACCTACGCGCTCAGCTTAACCAACGACGGCGCAGCACCGGCAGCGCAGGTTCTGGCCTCGATCCCGCTCCCCGCCGGGGTCACCTACCGGCTCGGCTCCCTGGTGCTCAACGGACGCGCCGCGGGCGACGACGACGCCGACGAGCTCTTTGGCGCTGGGTTGAAGCTCGGAACCGTCGCAGCGGGCGCCCGCATCACGCTGCTGTGGAAAGTCGGCGTCCGCATGGGCACGAAACCGCTGTTGGTTATCCCGCAAGTTCGCGCCCGCAATGCGGCCGTCATCGGTGGCGGCCCGCTCGTGGTCGAGCGCAAGGGCAGCTTGAGTGCTTTCGCCGGCGAACTCGCGGTCGCCGACCGCGCGATGTTCGAAGCGCAGCCCCTGATTCCAGTCGAGATACCGGCCGACGAGCTGCCGATCTACGAACTCGACGCCGAGGAAGCGATCATCTTTGAAGCCGCTGACGCGGCACTCAGCTCGGCCGTAACACGCGAACACGAACCGCAAGTGGAACGCGCCGAGCCGGTTCGCGCGCCCGAACCGGAACCGGAACCGGAGCCCGAGCCGAAGGCGGCGCCGTTGCGCGAGGCAGTCGTGCTCTACGGGGTACTGGATCGCGCGACCCTGGCCTTCTTCGAGCGCACGTTCAACGGGTCGAAGGATCCGACGATTCTGCAGCACTGCATCTTCGCCAGCGCCCTCGCGTGCGCGTCCGATGTCGACGGCAACGACAATCTTGGGCTGCGCGCGCACCTCGCCGCGCAATCGCAAATTCTCCACCGCGTTTCGCTGCACGAAAAACTCGGCAAGAAAGAGCCGATCGGCGAATACGCCGGCACGCTGATCGCCAACATCGACGCGATCGCACCGCTTCCCGTTCGCGATCGCGCCCCAGAGAGAGACCGTCTTACCCTCGCCAACGAATTGCACGAGCCGGCACTTGTCGTCGTCCGCAAGATCGCCGAGGAGCGCGAGCGCTGGGATTTCATCAAAGCTCGGCAGCTCACGCTTGCCCTGCAGGCGCAGCGCGTTCTTCTCGACGACGATGCGCGCGCTGCAGCCATGGACAACGCGCTACGCGCTTACGCGCAACACTCGATGACCGTGCTGCAAAAGCTTTTCGTCCGGCTGCGGATCGACCGCACCACGGGCGTACTCTTTCAAACGGACCCCGCTCTCGACGCGGCCGCGCGCACGCTCTTGAGTGCTTGCGCCCTGGCCTTCGCGAATTGAAGCTGCTTCTCGGCATTCCAAGCGCCGGCGCACCGACGCAGCCATTCTTAGAGAGCCTCACGCGAATGGCGCTGCCTACATCGGCGAGCGTGGTCGAACGTGTCACAGTTACCGGGAACTTTGTTCCGGCACAGCGCGATCTCATCGTCGAGCGCGCACTCGCGTTGAATTCCGATGTGCTTTTGATGTGCGACGACGACATGGTGCTCGCGCCGAACGCGTGGGTGGATCTATGCGGACTGCTCGAAGCAGAACCTCGCGCTGCCCTCGTAGGTGCGCTCTATTATTCGCGTGACGGTTTTAGACCGATGGTCGTGGATCGCTGGGACGAAAACGACACGCGCAGCGCGGTGATCCCCGCATTCGATCGTGAACCGGTTGCCGTCGACGGCATCGGCTTCGGATGCGTCGCGATACGGGTGAGCGCCTTGCGCGACCTTGCGCCGCCGTACTTCCCGGCGCACGTTTTCGTTGAACGCGGCGCGGCCCGCGTACGTGTGTGCGACGAAGACTATCTTTTCTGCGCCCGCCTGCGACAAGCCGGGTATCGCGTGCTGCTACACCCGGGCGTGCGCTGCGGTCACTACGACCGAGCCTCACAGACGATAGCGCCGCGCAGTTGGGAAGCACCGGAGATCACGCGGCACGAACGGATGGCCGCGCTCGTTGACGGGCATCCGGCGTTAGTAGAGACGCGCGAAGCTGCCATGAGCACGCCCGAGTCACGTGTTCGCGCGAACGTCGATTACGTCGTTGTGCCCTAGAAGTTAGCGAACGTCGTTGAGTAGCGGTGAATGATTGCGGCGCTTGCCCGCGATGGAACGCGCGTACGCCTTCCAGCGTGAAATCAATTGCAGACGATCGCCGGTCTCCGCGTTGTAGCTCTCGACACGTTTAAGCTGCCACTCGCGGTATTCGAGCACGCGCCGCACACGGGACGCAATTTCTTGATCGAATTCCGGCGTGCGCTCAGGTTGCGCAGCCTCCCACGCGTTCATGACGAGATGACGAGCCCGAGCCATCTCCGAAAGCAGACGCTCGAAGCCGTGCCAATCGTGATGATCGATCAGCGGGCCGAGGACCTTGCATTGCGCTTCGAGCATCGAAACGCCGGTCCGAACCTCTTCGAGGACGGCGCTAGCCAACGGCAGCAAACGTCGACGATACGCCGTCGCCTCCCGAGAGGTTCTTTTGCGCGCGCTTTTGCGCCTTGAACTGCGAGACGGCCGTGCCCCAGGTCTCGCGGTACTCGCGGGCATAACCCAGCACCCGTTCAACGCGCGTCGGGTCCTTACGCATGTTGGCCATCACTAATTCTTTGTGCCAGAAACCATACACGCGCAGGAGATTCTCCGACAGCTCGCCGCCGATTTCCATGTTGAGTGAACTCATCAATACGGTGCAAGCCCGTTGGGCCCGCAGCAGCGCTTTGTGAATCCCCTCGATGTCGTCGCGCTCGTTGGTGAGTTTCTCGTGCGCTTGCTGAGCGGCGATGATCAGGACGTCGAAAATTTTGACGATCAAATCCTCCGGCGCTGCGGTGAGGATCGATGTCTCGAGATACGTCTGCTCGTTATTCTTTTTCATGACGCTGCGATGCTAGGTGCCCGAGCCTGAGCTGCTCGTGGTCGAGAAGCCGAAGACTGAAGCCAATTCCTGTTGTTCGGCCTGGAGGCCCGCAATCGCGGTCTCGCTCGCCACGAATCCGTCGCGCATAGCCGTCGCTTGTGCGTTGGCTTCGTCCGTAATTTGCGAAACCTGCTGTTGCAAGTTCTCGACCGTGTCGTTGTTGCCGTTCTCGAAGTTCTGAATTAGTGCGACGCTCGGCACGGTCCCGACCGGCCCTGAATTGAGCAGTGTCGGACTCCCGGTCACGGTTGCGAGATACTTGCCGAGGGTTTCAGTGAGACTCGTGGCGCCGGTGATGAGATCTTGTACCGCATTCGGATTGCTCGCATACGACTGCAAGAATGCCGATACGTTGAGCGGCGCGAGCGTTCCGTCCGCCCCGTCAACCTGCTCATTCTGGACCGGCGATCCGCCGGGGCCCTGATCGTCGATGCTGGTCGCCTGCACCGTGGCGAACGTACTGCTAAGCAACAAACCCGCTTGCGAAAGCGAATTATACGTCTTTCCCGTGCCGAGGAAGCCGCCGACGATGTTTTCGAATTCCGACACGATCGATCCAACGTCGGCATTGCCCCAGAGGACGCCGCCCGGAACCGACTGTGCGGTCGCGTTGGTTCCCGGCTGAATGGCCAGGACGATCGGCGGCGCTGTCGCGTTGTTGATCTCGTTCACTGCTGCGTTGTAGGTAGAAACGAAGGCCTGCAGCGTGGAAACCAGCAGCGTTGTGTTCTGGGTCACGTTGAGCGTGAACGGCGACGTCGTGTTGCCGCTGATCGAAAGCGACAGGCCCGGAATAGCATTGCTGATCGTGTTCGAGTTGTTGTAGTACGTGCTTTCGGTGCCATCCGGGTTCTGCACGGTGACCGCCGATTGCTGGCCGACCGTCGTTTTGGCGCCGCTCGAAGCCGTCAAGCCCGCCGCGGTCAAAAAGTTGCTGGTGTCGCCGGACGCTCCGAGCACAATACTCTGCGGTCCCGAGTTCTCGTTCGTCAACTCGATCTGCCCGGTCACGGAGTTGAAGACCGCGTTCACACCGGCCGTGCTGCTGTTGATTTCGTTGAGCACGTCACTGAGATTCTGATCGGCGGCGACGCTGATCTTCACGCCGTTGATCGTGAAGGTTCCCGCCGTTACGGGCGTCACGAATCCAGCACTATCGCCTGAGTTGAAGTCCGCGTCGGGATTGATGCCGCCGACGTTGCCCGAGCCCTGGATAAAACCGCCGCTGCCGCTGTTGATCAGCTGCGCATTGCTAAGCTGTAGCACGTCGAGCAAATTGCCCTGATCTTGATTGCTGCCAAGCGAAATCTGCTGATCGCTCGATTCGAACTCGACGACGCCGTTAACGAGCGTCGCGAGGAACCCGGCGTCGGCCTTCGAGTCGACTTGCGCGGTGATATTATTCAGCACTTGCGTGAGCGACTGCGAATCGACGTTGTACGAAATCTGCACACCGTCGACCGTCACCGATCCGGTGCCGTTGGCGCCGTTCGTCGGCACAACCCGTGAGTACGAATACGCGAGCGGAGCGTTGTTCGATGCGTCGCCGGCGTAGGGGCCGGTGGTTAGCGTGTCGGTGATCGAGTGCCCGGCGCTGCTGCTCGAAAGGATCGAGGTGTTCGTCGCCGCCTTGACACTGTCGATCGTATAGAGGCCCGGCGTTGCCGTAACGCCCGGAATTCCAGCGGCCTGCAAGACCGACGTATTGCCCGAGGTCGCCTGATAGCTTCCAAAAAGATCGGGGTTCGAGAGATTGCCGAGCGCGTTTTGCACCGAGATGAGCAAGTTGTTGATCTTGATCAACTCGGTGTTTGCGTTGTTGAGCGTGGCAATCTGGGAGTTGAGCAGCGTCGTCGGGGCAAGACTCAACTGCGTCAGCTTGTCGATGATCTCGTTGTAGTCGATGCCGGAGACGATACCGGGAAACGAAATCGGGGCAGTGGCGCCGTAGACGGTGCTGTCGGATGACACGGGTGGTTAGACCTTCCGATCGAGTGTGACGCCGTCGATTTGGTCGAAGAACTCGGCCAAGCCAATCAGCTCTTGCGGCGGAAATTGCGCGACCTCTTCACCCGTCTGCGGATTGGTGAAAACGGTCACAACCAACTGAAGCTCACTGACGTACTTATAAGAAATCGCCAGCTGCGGTTGACCCGATGAGCCCGAGGAAACGTTGTAGATCTTTGCGACGGCCTCGGCGATCGTGGAGTTCGGAACGGGCTTGGGAGCAGCGCTGGAACTCGAAGCCAAAGAGGGCGCCGGCGCCTGTGGCGCAGCAGCAACCGTCTGGGTTGGTGCGACTCCTTCGCTCTGGCCGGTCGAGGCCGGGGCGACGGCTGGAACGTCCATGTTTTGCAATCCTTCTCCCGCTTCTATGGTTTTCGACGCGGGAAGCGACCAACATTAGGCAGAGGGCAGCCTTAAGGCAAGGCTCACCCCGTCTTGACTCCCGCTGCTTCCGCATACGCACCGAGTACGGCCTGCAATGAGCGCAACGGATCGCACGATTGGACGGTCTGCTCGGCGATCTGGTGCCCAATGGCCGGCGCCCGCATCCAGGCTTGCCGCATGACGGCGGTAGCGCTCTCGAGCGAGGCCGGGTCAGCGCCTCCGGTGAGATCGGGCCAAAGTTCCGCATAGGGAAGGGCGGCCGAGACGACCGGAATTGCGCCATGGGCGGCGGCGCGAACGAGGCGTGCGGCCCCGTGACCAGCCCAGGAGAGGTCGGCGAAGATTCGAGCGCCGGCGTACAGTGCTTCGAGCTGGGCTTGCGTCAGGATCGCCTCGGGTAACCAGATCAATCCGCTGCCCGCTGCTTCCAGGACGCTCTGATAGTACTCGGCGTCTTCCACGGTGCCAACCATAACGCAGGCCGCGCCGATTGCCGCGGCAGCGCGCACGGCGATCCATTGATTTGCGCGCGGCTCGACCGCGGCGTGGACGAGTACGTATTCATCGGCACCAGACCATGCACCGATCGCTTCAGGACTCAGGGGAACCGCGGGAACGCACGGGACAACCCGCGCCGAACCGGAAAAGCCGTAGCGCGAGCGGGCGTGGGCTTCTTCCGCGCGGGTCGCAAAAACCGCCGAGCGGCATTGCTCAAAGAGTTTCCGCAAGAGCGCTTCATCATAGGACGCGTTTCCGCGCTGGGAGTTGGCGTCGGTGAGCACCAGCCGCGATGCTATCCCCCGTTCGATCGCGCGTTGGGTTGCTTCGTCACGGACGCCGGCGAGCATCGTTCGGATCGCCGTGGTGCCCCACAGCGCCTCGTTCGCAAAGTCATCGAGCAGCGGCGTCACCACCACCGGAATGTCAGCGCGCCGGGCCTCGTCGAGGATATATTCAAACTGCGCCACGTGCCGGTGACCGAAAAGGTGGATCAGATCGCAGTCTTGCGCGCGTGCGGCCGTCGCGACCGTCAAACGCGCATCGAAGCCTTGTTGACGCAGCGCATCGGTGAGCGCGCGCGCCTGATCGACATCCGCTTCGGGCGCGACAAGCCCGTCGTCGCGAATTACGATCGCGATCCGCCCTTGCGAACCGCCGATTACCGGAGCCCGCGTCAAGCGGTTAACGCGCAAAATCGGTTCGCGCGCGCGCACGTAAAACTGGCGAACCGGCTCCGCGTCGGCGACGTCGAACGAGCACGCCAGCAACGGAAACACCGGTCGAGTCAAGGACACTTCGGTCATGTTATCGACCGGACCATCGAGTGCAATCGACGCCGACGATCCGTTCGGTCCTCCAGTGGAGATTTCGACGTCGAACGTTGCGCGTGGAATCTCGCCGTAGAGGCCGACACCGTACCAGAGCTGTGCCAGCCGATTGCGCTCTTCGTCGCCCAGGTCGGCGTGGACAGTGTTCGCGATGCGCGCCAGCAGCGATGCACCGAATGACGCGTCGGGCGACGAAATGCCGACCCGCTTTCCTACGGCAAATCGCTGCGCATACACGTACGGCGCGGCATCCGTCAGCACGTCGTCGCTCCGCGTCGCGCACAAGAACCGGGACGCGCGCGCAGACGTAAATAGCTCGCGCAACTGCGTATCGTCAGTAAAGAATTCGATGACTTCTTCGTCGAGGGCACCGAGCAACGTTTGTGCGAGCAGCCACGGCTCGAGCCGCGCCTCCAGCCCGGCGACGGCGGTTGGCTCAAGCGGGAGCCAGTCGGGCCAGATAAACGGACTTGCCTCGCGCACATAGACCATCACGGGATCGACCTGCACGAAGGGCACCAGCGCAACCTCACCGGCGCGCGAGAACACGAGGTCGATCCATCCCTCGCCCCACGGATAGAACGAGGGCTGCAACCGTGCGGCAACTAAAAACGGCGCGCCGACGACGCGCGCAAAGCGGCCCGGTTCGATGAACGGCGCGAAGCGCGAAAGCAAGGCATGCTGTCTCACGCCAAAGCCTCCTTTAC
>DATHMY010000092.1:0-3850 GCA_035486535.1 Candidatus Acidiferrum sp. | reverse complement strand
GTCCGCGGAAAAACGCGGATGGTCGCGCCGCCGGTCTTTGGCGCCGAGCGTGGCGTCGCTCACCGTGCCCGTGAGGAACCCGCGCCCCAGCGGCGCATAAGCCATGAACCCCACGCCCAGCGCGGCGCAAGTGTCCAGCAGCTCGCCCTCGGGATCGCGCGTCCATAGCGAATACTCCGTCTGCAACGCGGTGATCGGATGCACCTTGTGTGCGCGTCGAATCGTCTCCGGCGCCGCTTCGGACAAACCGAGATATTTCACCTTGCCCGCCTTCACCAGATCGGCCATCGCGCCGACCGTCTCTTCGATCGGCGTCGACGTGTCGACGCGGTGCTGGTAGTAGAGGTCGATGTGCTCGACGCCAAGGCGTTTGAGCGAGCCCTCGCAGGCGGTGCGTACGTAGTCGGCTTTGCCGCTGATGCTTCGCCGCGTCGGATCGCTTGCATCGCGCACGATGCCGAACTTCGTCGCCAGAAACACCTTGTCGCGCCGGTCCCGAATGGCCTTACCGACGAGTTGCTCGTTAGTATATGGCCCGTACATGTCAGCGGTATCGAGCATCGTCACGCCCAGTTCGATCGCGCGGTGGATCGTGCGGATCGATTCCGCCTCGTCACCCGCACCGTAGAACTCCGACATGCCCATACAGCCGAGGCCCAGTGCCCCGACCGACGGACCGTTGTTGCCAACCCTACGCTGTTCCATGATCCTCTATCGTTTTAAGACGCGCGTGATCTTATCGAAGAGCGCTTCGGTGGAGCGTTCGAACGAGTCTTCGAGCCGCCGCCATAACAAGCGCCCATCGGTGTCCGTCAGCGTACCCTCGATGCGATACTCCACCACCGTCTGCTTGCCGTCGGCGCTCAAGTAATAACCGTGCGTTCCATTGACGCCATCGTTGAGGATTCGCCACACGATCCGCTCTTCGGGCACAACCTCAGCGAGCATACCGTGAATGCCAAGGTGCCACTCTTCGGTACGGTCGGGCACGAGCGGGCCCGGGGAGCGCATGAACGGTTGTGACGCGAACGGCCAAATCTGGTCGCCCGAGGTCCCCATCTCTTCGAGCAGATGGAAAATCCGGCGTCTGGTGCCGTGGAACGTCCGGGTGCGCGATTCTCGAAGTGCGATAGGCATGGCGCCTGGTTCGCGGCGCGCCAGGCTAGCTCATTGTCGTTCGCCGAGGTGCACAGCCGTCGTCAAAACGAAGCGCGCGCCACCCAACTCGCCGGCACGGTCGTAGAGCGCGCGCAGTTCCGCGGCCATCGTCTCGTATGCCGGGCCTTCGCGCGGCAGATACGACGCCGAACGCGTGCGGCCGATCAAGCCATCCCAATCGATCGGCATGGCGTGACGAAAATCCAACACCCGAACATCGGTCCATCCGCGGTCGCGTAGATCGCCGTCGACCGTCGTCGCGCGGCGGCGGCTCTCCGTGTCGTCGGCCATGTAACGCCGAATGATATCGCTGTAGGCGAGCATGAATGGATCGGTTTCATCGCGCTCGTTCCACACCGCGGCAAAGCGCACGCGCCGTCGGCCGATACGCTCGGCTTCGGTTAACACGAGGTCGTGGTCAAACCAGTGATAGGCTTGAAATGCGGTGACCACGTCGACGCTTCGATCCCGAAGGTTGGTGCTTTCAGCGGTGCCGTCGATGAGTTCGATATCGGGGCGCAGTGGAATGGCCGCGCGCATCGCGGCGTTGGGCTCAATAGCGTAAACGCGAGCGCCGGCGTTCGCGAGCAAGATGGACGAGATTCCGGTACCCGCGCCGAGATCGGCGACGCGCGGTTTGGTGAAACCGTCGAGTATCGCTGCAATGGCGTCGGATGGATAGCTCGGCCGATAACGCGCGTAGTCTTCCGCGCGTTTGCTGAAGCGTGTCGTCGAGTCCATCGACTAGGCCTTTGGCTCGCTGCCTCGCTCTGCGAGCTTCCCGAGATGCTGCACAACCAAGATCGCGATGATCGTGACGATCACCGCGTAGATCAATTCGGCCAACACGCCCGATCCGGGTTTGAGGAAGATGGCGATCAGATCCGAGATGAACTTGTTCCATGCACCCGCCGCGATGAGACCGAACGCCACCGTTGCGAGTGAGAGCATCGTACCGAAATACGTCGGTTTGAGTTCCATGAGCGCCCCCTTTTCGGTTCTAGATAAGCCCGCGAAGCGCGCATCCCTGCTCAGGGTGTTTTCCACGGCGCCGGGGTCATCGCGGGAGAGGTCGCCGGCTCAGGATTCTCTGCTGCGCTCGCGTCGACGTTCGGTCTCGAATCTGTCCAAGTCGTGCCGTCGGCCATTTCAACGCGCTCAACGCTGACCGCATTGATTGCGATTCCCTGATGCGGAAACTGAAAATGTTGGCAGTTGGGGTTGTGAAAAAGGCTCTTCGTATTCGGCATGAGCCCTGTCACGCGAGCACCTGATTCAACCGTTCCCACGCGGTCGAGCGTGTCGGAACCCACCTTCTCGTGCGCAGCGTCGAAATAGGTAAACTTAAAGACGACCCGGGTCAGCGACTGCTTGGCGTCGTTCGAGAACGAGACGCACTCATAGCTGATTCCCTCCTGGCGGATTCCCTTTGCATCGAATACGCGCACCGGAGACGATCGGTCAACCACAATCACAAAACCAAATGCGTATTGTCCGAGCGCCGGGACCGCAAATGACGCGAGCGCAAGCGCGAGAATGCTTATGCGTTGCAGACTCATGGCGGCTCTCCAGGGCGAAGCAAACAAAAGACCCGAAGCACTGCTTCGGGCCATCTGATCTAATTCCGTTGGGTATTTAGGCCTTGAGTTCGATGTCCACGCCGGCCGGCAAGTCGAGGTGCATCAATGCATCCATCGTCTTCGGCGATGCCTGGAGGATGTCGATGAGGCGCTTGTGGGTGCGCATCTCGAAGTGCTCGCGCGACTTCTTGTCGTTATTCGTCGAGCGCTGCACGCAAAAACGATTGATCTCGGTCGGCAACGGCACCGGACCGCTCACGAACGCACCGGTGCGTTTGGCGGTATCAACGATACGCTCGGCCGACTGATCGAGAACTTTGTGATCGTACGCCTTCAAACGAATGCGAATCTTCTGCTTTGACATCTCTATCCTAAACTCAAGTTTTCAAGGGGCTGGGGAACCAGGGGCTACTTTACCACGGAATAAGGATTTTCGTCCAGAGTGAGGCGCGCAGGGGCGACGTGGTGTAAGCACCACGAGCCCCTACGCAACGAAGCTCTGGGCGAAAAGCCTACTCGCTGACCGCGGTGACGACGCCGGCGCCGACAGTCCGCCCACCCTCGCGGATGGCGAAGCGCAGGCCGGGCTCGCATGCGATCGGGGTGATCAGCTCGACGTCCATCTTGATGTTGTCGCCGGGCATGACCATCTCGACGCCTTCGGGCAGCTTGATGGTACCGGTCACGTCGGTCGTACGGAAGTAGAACTGCGGGCGGTAGTTCGCAAAGAACGGCGTGTGGCGGCCGCCCTCTTCCTTCGAAAGAACGTAGACTTCGGCTTGGAACTTCTTGTGCGGCTTGATCGAGCCCGGCTTCGAAAGAACCTGGCCGCGCTCGATGTCATTGCGGTCGATACCGCGCAGCAGCACGCCGATGTTGTCGCCGGCGATACCAATGTCGAGCAGCTTACGGAACATTTCGATGCCGGTCACGACCGACTTGCGGGTTTCTTCCTGCAAGCCGACGATCTCGATTTCCTCGCCGACCTTGACTTGGCCGCGCTCAACGCGTCCGGTACCGACCGTGCCACGGCCGGTGATGGTGAACACGTCTTCGATCGGCATCAGGAACGGCTTGTCGATTTCACGCACCGGATCGGGGATGTACGAATC
>DATHMY010000091.1:0-16059 GCA_035486535.1 Candidatus Acidiferrum sp. | reverse complement strand
TTTGCCCGAACGCAGGTAGAACGGCACCCCCGCCCAGCGCCAATTTTCGACGAACAGGCGAACCGACGCGAACGTCTCGGTGTTCGATTGCGGATCGACATCAGGTTCCTGGCGATACCCGATCACCGGCTTCCCGTTGATGGCACCGGGACCATACTGCCCGCGCGCCGACATCTCGAGTACGCGGGCGTGCTCGGGCGGCTCGATCGATTCCAGTACCTTGAATTTCTCGTTGCGAATCGCGTTCGCGTCAGAACTCGACGGCGGTTCCATCGCGACCAACGCCAAGAGGTTCATGACGTGATTCTGAATCATGTCGCGAAGCGCGCCCGCGTGATCGTAGTAGCCTCCGCGCAACTCCACCCCAAGCTGCTCCGACGCAGTGATCTGAACCGACGACACGTAGTTGCGATTCCAGACCGGCTCGAAGATCGTGTTGGCGAAGCGCAGCGCCATGATGTCCTGGACCGGCTCTTTGCCCAAATAGTGATCGATGCGGTAGACTTCGCTCTCCGAAAAGACCCGATCGACGGTCGTCTGTAGTTCTCGCGCCGATTCGAGATCGGTGCCGAACGGTTTCTCGACAATGATCCGCGCCCAACCGTCGTGCTGCTGATTGAGGTCGGCCTCGCCTAACAGATCGATGATCGTCGGAAAGACCGACGGCGGCGTTGAGAGATAGAACAGCCGATTGCTTTTGGTGCCGAGGTCCTTGTCGTTGTCGGCAATCTGCTTGGCAAGTTCGCCGTACGTCTTATGATCGTCGAATTCGCCCGCAATGTAGCTCAGCCGCTTTGCGAAGTCTTCCCACATTGCACCTTGCGGCTTCTGATCGGCCGGAGCGAATTGTTCGAGCTGCTCCTTGCAGTAGTCGCGGAACGTCTCGTCGGTGTATTCCGCACGCGAAACCCCGACGACCGCGAAGTCGTTGGGCAGCGTGCCGTGCATCCGCAACGAGTACACGGCCGGAAGCAGCATCCGCTTGAACAGGTCCCCGCTCGCACCGAAGAAGACGATGCTGCAAGGATCGCTGATACGGTCGGTGTGTAATCCCGCTCGCAGCGGATTTTCCGACTGACCATCGACCGAGACGGTGGCCACCGCTTCAGGCATGCGTCTCGGTTTTCACGGCGTGACCACCGAATTGGTTGCGTAGCGCGGCGATGACCTTGGCGCTGAACGATTCCTGCTGGCGCGAAACGAAGCGCTGCATCAGCGAGAGCGTAATCACCGGGGCCGGAACGTCCTGATCGATCGCTGCCTGCACCGTCCAGCGTCCTTCCCCGGTGTCCTCGACATACCCGCGAATGTCTTTGAGGCCTGGATCAGCTTTAAAGGCGAGCACCGCGAGTTCGAGCAGCCACGAGCGCACCACGCTGCCGTGACACCAAAGGCTCGCAACTTGCTCGAGATCGAACGTGAATGGCGAGGTTTCGAGAATCTCGAAGCCCTCTCCGTAGGCTTGCATCATGCCGTACTCGACGCCGTTATGCACCATCTTCGAGTAGTGACCGGCCCCGGCCGGCCCGACGTGCGCGTACCCGTCGGCCGGTGCTAGCGTGAGAAAGATCGGCTCGCAGGCCTTCACCGCGACGTCGTCGCCGCCGACCATCAGGCAGTAGCCTTCCTTGAGGCCCCAGATGCCGCCGCTGGTTCCCGCGTCGACGAGCGAAACGCCCTTGGCTTTGCAGCGATCGTACGCCGCAAGGCCGTCTTTCCAATTCGTGTTCCCGCCATCGATGATGATGTCGCCCTTGCTCAACAATCCGCACAATTCGTCGATCGTGTCGTCGGTCGGTTTCCCTGAGGGAACCATAATCCAGACGACCTTCGGCGAGCCGAGCTTGCTGCACAGATCCTTGAGTCCGCCCGACGACGTCGCACCACCGGCTGCCGCTTGTGCGACCGCATCGGCACTGCGATCGTACACGACGACCTTGTGTCCGCCTTGGATCAGACGCGTCGTCATATTCGCGCCCATCTTTCCGAGTCCAACCATCCCGATTTGCATGTATGCTCCTTGTGAGTAGGTGATTAGGCGCGCGCGGAGAGGGCGTCGTCGACCGCGGCGACGAGCGCTTGGAGTGCGGAATCGATATCGCCTTTGAGGTGCACGCGAAGACCGCGCCGCTTGCGGCTATCGAGCGACTGCCAATCGCCGAGCGCCTGCGCGGCGAGCAGCGTACGGAAGCCGACGTTCATGCCGGGAATCGGCGGATCGGTCGGTTCGTCGCCGACGATCTGCAGCATGACCGCTGTGTTCGGACCGCCCTTGTGGAGCTGTCCCGTTGAGTGCAAGAAACGTGGGCCAAAGCCTACGGTGGTCGCGACGTCGCTCGCGTTGCGAATCATCAGGCGCAGTTTGTCGAGCGTTTCGATGTGCTTGGCATCGCGAGCGATGTACGCACAGATTGCCACATAGTCACCAGGTACGAGTTGCTTGAAGACCGCGGCTAATGCGCTGACGTCACGATGCGCGCCCGCGAAGTCCTTGGTGCCCGAGAGATACGTGATATCAAAGGCACTGCCTTCAACGTCGACCGCCGGCTCGTCGATCGACCCTTTGGCTTCGTACTGCGCAAGCAGCGCCTTCGTGTTGTCTTTGGACTCTTGCACGTTGGGCTGATCGAACGCATCGATCCCAAGGATGCTACCTGCGGCCGCGGTTGCGATTTCCCACAGATAGAACTGCTCGCCGAGATCGTACTCGTCGTTCATCGCCAAACGAATCACCGGATGCCCGGCATCCTCCAACGCCTGAAGCGCCTCTTTCACACCGGGTTTTGGATCGGGCAAATTCGCTCCGACGTAGACGAAGACACGATCGTTTCCGTAGTCGCGCGGCGTTCCCAGCGCCTCGCCTTCGATCGGCACGATGCCCTTACCGTGCTTGCCGGTCGATTCGGCGATGAGCTGCTCGGCCCACGCGCCGTAAGCTGACACGTCGGGGTGCGTTACGATGGTGAGCTTGTCACGACCCGCTACTGCCAGACCGCCGATTGCTGCACCGAAGCGGACGCCGGTCGCTACCCGCGGATCAACCATCTTGTCGTTCGCGTGCATGGCCCCAAGTGCACGATCGAGGATCAGCCGAACGCTGTACCCGGCGAGCGCCGCCGGAACCATGCCGAAGAAGGAAAGCGCGGAGTAGCGTCCGCCGATGTTCGGATCGTTTTCGAAGATCCGGCGGAAGTTGTGACCTTTCGCGACCTCGACCATGTGCGTACCGGGATCGGTGATGGCGATGAACTGTCGTCCCGCATTGCTGGTGCCGACGAGCTTTGCAACTTTCTCGTAGTAGTACGCGAAGAACGCGTTGGGCTCGGTGGTCGATCCACTCTTGCTGGAGACGATGAAGAGCGAGCGATCCAGCGCGAGCTTTTCGTCGAGCTCGGCGATTTGCGTTGGATCGGTCGAATCGAGCACATGAAGTTCGGGCCAGTCGGCATCGGTCGCCGGGCCGCCCGAAATGTCGCCGAGAATGTCGCTCATGATATCGGGCGCAAGCGAACTGCCGCCCATGCCGAGTACGACGACGTGATCGAACTCTCGCGCAATCTCTTTTGCGAACGTCTCGAGATCGGGCACGTGTTCCATCAAGTGCTGCGGAATGTCGAGCCATCCCAGCGCGTGTTTGATAATGTCTACGGCCTCCGGATCGGTCGCCCACGGCGAGGGATCTTTTGCCCAGAGCTTCTTGAGGAAGTCGATTTTGGCAAGCTGGTCGAGCGCACTGGCCGGCGCACTCGAGATCGCTACACGTTCAGTGCCGTCGGCAAGTTGTTTCTGCTTGTACACGATCGCTCCGATTAGCGCCGCAAACGAATCGGAGAAGAGCGAGACGCCCTCGACTTGGAGGTCGTAGGTGACGTCATAAAGCGAGATTTTGGCGTCCTGCAACGCACGCATCACGTCGCGCGCCTCATCCAAACCGGTTTCAACCGTGTCCGGCGTCACCTTGCCGTGGTCAAGTAGCGCGTCGAGCGTGTTCGGCGGCATCGTGTTAACGGTATGGGGACCCACGACGGTCTCGACGTACATGAGATCGGGATAGGCCGGGTTCTTCACCGACGTGCTCGCCCACAACGGCCGCTGCACGGCGCCGTTGGCCTGCCGAACGTCGGCGAAGGCTGCGCCCTCGAAGAGTTCTTTGAACTTCTGGTAGGTGAGCTTCAAGTTGGCGACGCCGGCTTTGCCCAGCAACGATTGAAGCTTCGTCTCTCCTTTGGCGATCTTGGCTTGCAACAGGCGATCTACCGCCGAATCGATGCGGCTTACGAAAACCGAATTGACCGAGCGAATGCGGTCGATCGGTTTGCCTTCAGTGATGCGCCGGCGCAGGCCGGCGATGTATGCACTCGCCGTCTTCTCGTACATTTCGACCGAGAAGATCAACGTGACGTTGATGTTCAGTCCGGCGTAGATGCACTCTTCGATGGCGGGTACGCCTTCGTTGGTGCCGGGAATCTTGACCATCAAATTCGGGCGATCGACGCGAGCCCAGAGCTGCTTGGCGTTGGCTACGGTACCGGTCGTGTCGCGCGCGAGGAGCGGCGATACCTCGAGGCTTACGAAGCCGTCGTTGCCACCGCTCGAATCGTAGATCGGGCGAAACGCATCGCACGCTTGCTGGATGTCAGCGATTGCCAAGTCCCAGAACAGTGCGTCGGCGTCGGTCTCTTCGCCGATTAACGTGCGCAGCTGGTCGTCGTAGTCGTCGCCGGTGCCGATCGCCTTTTCGAAGATGGTGGGGTTGCTCGTCATTCCTCGCAGTCCCTGATCGATCAGGCGCTGCAGTTCGCCCGAGGCGAACATGCTGCGGCGCAGGTTATCGAGCCACACGCTTTGGCCGGCCTCGAGTAGTTGTTGCAGTTGGTTACTCACGTACTTCTCCTACGAAAATGATGAGCGAACGTTAGCTGGGTGCGAGCGCGAAGGCATCAAGTGCAACCTGTGCGATGCGCTCGGGGGTAAAGCCGAGGCTCTTGGCGACAGCCGCTATGGGTGCTGATTCGCCGAAGCGATCGATGCCGTAGGTCACGCCGCGATCGCCGACCCATTGACTCCATCCAAACGTTGACCCGGCTTCGATCGACATGCGCGCGGTCACGTTCGGCGGTAAGATCTCGTCGCGATATGACTGCGGCTGCAACTCGAAGAGTTCCCAGCATGGCATCGAAACGACGCGCGTACGCACGCCTTTCGCTTCGAGAAGCTTCTTTGTGTCGACCGCGAGCGACACCTCAGAACCGGTTGCGATCAGGATGAGGTCCGGCGTGCCGGCCGCATCGGAAAGAACGTAGGCGCCGCGACCTACGTGCGCAGCGCGATCGCCGAGGTACGGCAGCTTTTGCCGCGAGAGCACCAGCACCCACGGAATGCCCGCCGGATCGATCGCGAGCTTCCACGCCTCGAGCGTTTCGAGCGAGTCGGCCGGGCGCACGACCCGGACGTCGGGCATCGCGCGCAGCATGGCGAGCTGCTCGATCGGTTCATGCGTCGGTCCGTCTTCACCGAGAAAGACCGAATCGTGCGTGAAGACGTAGATTGCGTGCAACTTGGTCAGCGCTGCCAGACGCAGCGACGGTTTCAAGTAGTCGACGAAGTTGAAGAAGGTCGCGCAAAACGGCATCAGACCGCCGTGCAACGAGATGCCGTTGGTCGCAGCCGCCATGCCGTGTTCGCGAACGCCGTAGTGAATGTTGCGACCGGCAAAGTTGCCGGGTTGGAAGTCACCGCAGTCTTTAAGGTAGGTCTTGGTCGATGGATCGAGGTCGGCCGAGCCGCCGACGAGTTCGGGCAGCGATTTGGCGATCGCGTTCATCACCGTGCCACCGGCATCGCGCGTGGCGACCGAGCCATTCTCAGCGTTGAACGCCGGCCACGGCAGATTCGCCGGAAGCTTACCCGCAAGGATGCGCTCGAGCTGCACGCCGAGATCGGGGTTGGTCGATTTCCAGACATCGAAGCGTTTTTGCCAATCCGCTTCCAGGGATGCGCCCTTCGCACCGCAGTCGCGGAAGAACTTCAGCGCGTCTTCGGGCACATAGAAGTCCGGCTCGAGCGGCCAGCCCAGTTCCTCTTTCGTTTTCTTGACGTTTTCCGGCCCCAACGCTTCGCCGTGTACTTTGAACGTGTCTTGCAGTGGCGAGCCAAAGCCGATGTGCGTCCGCACGGCGATCATCGACGGACGGTCGGTGACGCCTTTCGCCACCGCGATTGCTTGGTCGATGGTGGCGACATCGTTGGACTTGTCGACATCGACGCGTTGCGTGTGCCAGCCGCTAGCGTCGAAGCGCGCGCACGCGTCGTCAGTGTAGGTGATGTCGGTCGGGCCGGCGAGCGAGACGCGGTTGTCATCGTAGAGCACGATGAGCTTACCGAGCTGCAAGTGCCCCGCCAGCGAGATCGACTCCTGACTGATGCCTTCCATCAGGTCGCCGTCGCCGGCGATGACGTAGGTGAAGTGATCCACGATCTTGGCGTCGGTCTTGTTGTAGACGGCGCTGAGCTGCGCTTCGGCAATCGCGAAGCCGACCGCATTGCCGAGGCCCTGGCCGAGCGGACCGGTGGTAGCCTCGACACCCGGCGTATGATTGGCCTCCGGGTGTCCGGGCGTCTTGCTGCCGAGCTGACGGAACGATTTGATATCGTCGAGCGACAGATCGTAACCGGTCAAATAAAGCAACGCGTAGAGCAGCATCGAGCCGTGGCCGGCCGAGAGGATGAAACGGTCACGATCGAACCAGTGCGGATCTTTCGGGTTGAATTTGAGGTGCCGGGTCCACAGCGTGTACGCCATCGCGGCAGCGCCAAGCGGCATGCCGGGATGGCCGGAATTGGCCTTCTGGACGGCATCGACTGCCAGAAATCGAATGGTATTGATACGTTGCTCGTCGGCGGGCGAGTTCGGCACGACTTGCTCCTTCTGGCTCTAGCGAAGAGGCGGGAGCGTGTAATTCGCGCTCCCGTATCCATATCTTACCCGGAAGTTGAGGGCCGCCCGTTTAACGATGGATTATGGGACGAGAGTCCTATACCGGGCAGATTACCGCGCGGCCCTCAACGGCACCGTCGTGGAGCGCTTGATAGGCCTCAGCGACGCGCTCGAGCGAATAGCGGGTCACGTGTGCCGCAATCCCGCCGCGCGCGGCGAGCGCGATCAATTCACGCATTTCGCCGATGCTGCCGTAAAATGGCGTGAAGACGCGCGCGCCCCACGCGATGCGGCCCTGTCCGTAGGTCAGCGTTCCGCCCCCGAGGCCGACGATAGCGAAGTCGCCGCCTGGACGAACGAGCTCGCGACCGAGGTCGATTGTCGGTTGCAACCCGACGAAGTCGAAGACGACATCGGCTTGCTCGCCGTGAAGCAGTTCCATCGTCTCGGTGAGCGCATGCTCGCCGGCACGCACGGTCGCATCCGCACCGAGTTCCCTCGCGAGCGCAAGCTTATCGTCGGCGATGTCGATCGCGATCACACGGACCGCAGTCGTCGAACGCAGGATCTGTAGCGCGAGGTGCCCCAGGCCGCCGATACCCATCACCACGACCGTTGCATCGGGCGTCAAGAGCGCGCGCGTCCGATTGATCGCGTGATACGGCGTGATGCCTGCGTCGGTGAGCGGTGCGGCTTCGATCGGATCTAGATCGCCGAGCGGAATCAAGTAACGTTCCGCTGGTACGAGGAGATATTCGGCCATGCCGCCATCCAAGCCGAGCCCGCATCCGCTCATCGTCCGCTGATGGATGCAGTAGTTCTCAAAACCGGCGAGACACTGGCGACATTTCCCGCAGCCCCACGCGCAATAGACGGCAACTTTGTCGCCGGCTTTGACGCGTTGCACGCCGGCGCCGACCGCTTGGACTGTGCCGGTGCTCTCGTGTCCGAGCGTGAACGGCGGCTTGAAGAAGCTTTTCCCGATAGCGGTCGCGGAGATCACGTGCAGATCGGAATGGCACGCCCCGGAGCCGACGATCTTTATGAGCACCTGGCCGTCGCGCGGTTCTGGGACCGGCGCGTCATTAACCAGACGCGGTCCGTCGTCAAAGAGTCGGTATGCGAGCATGAAAGCCCCTTCGCCGAGGCGTAACCTTGGCCCGGCATGAAAACCGACAAACTGCGAATGCAGGTTGAAGCACTCGCCGCCGGCGACGGCAACGTACGCGGCCGCGCGGGTCGCGCAATCGACGACGTTATTGCGGCACTCGATCGCGGCCGGTTACGTGTCGCCGAGCCGAACGGCGACGACTGGGTCGTGCACGTGTGGATCAAGCAGGCAATCCTGCTCTACTTTGCGCGCCGCGAGGCTGGCCCGATGGGCGATGCGCGCGGTCTGCAATTCTTCGACAAATTGCCGGTCAAGCGCAATTATAAGGCGCTCGGCGTGCGCTGCGTTCCGCCGGGCGTCGCGCGCTATGGCAGCTTCCTCGGGCGCGGCGCGATCTTGATGCCGGGGTTCGTCAACATCGGCGCATACGTCGATGAGGGCACGATGGTCGACACCTGGGCGACCGTCGGCTCGTGCGCGCAGATCGGCAAGAACGTCCATCTCTCGGGCGGCGTCGGTATCGGCGGTGTGCTCGAACCGCCGCAAGCCGCGCCCGTTATCATCGAGGACGGCGCGTTTATCGGCTCGCGTTGCATCGTGGTGGAAGGCGTACGCGTCGAACGCGAAGCGGTATTGGGTGCGGGGGTCGTGCTCACCGCGAGCACGTCGATCATCGACGTACGCACGCCGGTTGCATCCACGACCAAGGGGCGCATTCCCGCGCGCGCGATCGCGATTCCGGGAACGATTCCCAAAACGTTTCCGGCCGGCGAGTACGGCGTGCCGTGCGTGCTGCTGATCGGCACGCGCAGCGAATCAACCGATCGCAAAACGTCGCTCAATGCGGCACTGCGTGACTTCGAGGTCCCGGTGTGAACCCTCGCGTCCTCGAGATCGAAAGCTCGCTGATACGGGCGGTCGCCGCGAAGCGCCGCGCGGGCACAATCGATCTGGGCCTCGGTGAACCGTCGCTGCGCCCCAATCCGGAACACTTCGCCTATGCAATGCAGTACATCGAAGAGCACGGCATCCGCTATACCGCGAATGCGGGAGACCCGGCGCTCCGCGAAGCGATCGCGCGCCACTACGATTACCCGGGGATGCACGATGCAGCCAACGTCTGCGTCACGACCGGCTCGCAAGAGGCGATGTACGTGACGATCAAGACGCTGCTCGATCCCGCGACCGATGAATTGCTGATCGTTGAGCCGACGTTTCCTTCATACGGCAAGATGGCGCGACTCGAAGGCATTGCGGCTCGCGGCGTGATGATGAATGAAGCAGATGACTTTGCGATCGATGCGCAACGCATTCTCGACGCCATCGGCGAACGCACGCGAGCGATTGTGATCTGCTCGCCCAACAATCCGACCGGGCGCGTGCTGCGCAACGCCGAGGCGGAGAAGCTGGTGCGCGGGCTCGAATCCCGTTCGGGCGAACCGATTTGGCTCATCCATGACGAGATCTATCGCGAGCAGAGCTTCGTCGAGGACGAGGCCTTCCTGGGCGAGCGCTACCGGCATACCGTCGTGACCAACTCAGTGAGCAAGAGCAACGCGCTCACCGGCTTGCGCTTGGGATGGATCATCGGGCCGGAGCCGTTTGTCGAGGCCGCGATCAAGACGCACGCCTGGCTGACTTCGTGTACCGATACCTTCGCGCAGCAAGTCGCGCTGCACATTTTCGGCCAACTCGGCGCCATCAACGAGCACGTCTCGTGGTATCGCGCGCAGTGGGCCGGCGTCGTGGAGGCGCTTGAAACAAGCCGTCTACACTTCATTCGGCCGGAGGGAAGTTTCTATGCCTGCGTGCGTCTGCCCGACGGGGTGGGATCCTACGATGCGGCAATTGCCTTGATCGAAGAGTACGACGTCCTCGCGATTCCGGGCATCGCTTTCAGTACGGGATTCGAGGGCTGGCTACGCTTGAGCTGGGTGGCCCCACTAGAAAAGGTGCGTGAAGGCATCAAGCGCGTCACAGCTTACGTCAAAGAGTACGTTTAAGGCAGGTACGTTCGAAGGGCTTCTACGTCGGGGTCGAGCAAAATCAGGTGACGACCGAGCAAGCTGAGGATCAGCTTGCGGGGACCGTGATCTACGCGGTGAATGAGTGTACGTAGAAGCGCCTATGAGGAGGTGCAATGCTGCCTCTCGTCCTTGGCGTGATGATCGCGGCGCAGGTCACGCCGTTGCCGAGCGCACCGCCGCTCAAAACGATCATCACGGTCAAATCGTCACCGCTGTGTCAAACGCTGACGGGCACCGTGCTTTCGACCATGTCCGGGCTGCAGAGCAACGATCGAATCATCGAATCGACGAAGCCGGTACTGGTGGACTTCGGCAAGGCATGGGTCGACAACGGCATTGCCGGCCATCACTTCGATCAAATGGAGATTCACCAGAACCTCGCGCCGGCGGACGTACACAACGACAACAATCCGGCGATGATCCTCGACGCCCGGAAGCTGGCGCGGCTGGCGCAGGCCATCGTCCGCAATCTTGAGGTCATCGACGGGCTGCTTGCCGATCCGCAGCTCACGCCCGAGTTAAAAGCGCAATTACAAGCGGTGGCGGATCAGCAGCGTCAAACGCTCAACGTGATCTACGGGCTCGCCTCGACGTTTGAGTTGCAAGATATCATCGCGCACGGTGATGGGACACAGGGCGTCCTCAACGAGCAGTTCGGGGGACATCCGCTGCAGAGCAGCTTCAACGATCAGGACGTGAGCTTTCAGGACGTCGTGAGCGGCCCCCAACGCGCTGTTGCGCTGTTTGCTGGGACAAGGGATCCGACGGTCGATACCGATCCGGCGATCTCGCAAAAAGCGACGGGCGAATTGGCCAACAACCCGCTGCTGCGATTTTACCAGGGGATCGAAGCGGACCAGCTCGCGACCGTGCGAGCCGAGAATCAGCTCGATCGGACCGTGCTCGACGTCGTCAATCAGTGCAAAGTGTAGCGTTCGCTAGACTGTCGTCACCGATTTCGTCACAAGATAGGATTCGAGTCCTTCGGTCCCGCCCTCTGAGCCGTAACCAGATTCTTTGACGCCGCCGAACGGAATTTCGGCGACCGACACGCCGAAGTGGTTGACGCCGATCATCCCGGCTTCGATGCCGTTGGTCAAGGTAATGTGTTCGGAGACGTCTTGCGTGAAGACGTACGCGGCGAGACCGTATGGCAGACGGTTCGCCTCGGCGATCGCATCACCGATCTCACGGAACGTGCTGATCGCGGCAACCGGGCCGAACGGCTCTTCGTTGAGGATACGCGCATCGGCGGGAATATCGGTGAGCACGGTCGGCGGGTAGAAGAAGCCGGGCGTATCGTAGGGCGTTCCTCCGGTTTGCACGTTAGCGCCGCGTTTGACCGCGTCTTCGACCATGCCATGAATCGATTCGCGCCGGCGCGCGTTGGCGAGCGATCCCATCTGCGCGCCCTCGTCGAGTCCCGCGCCAACGCGGATGTCGGCGGCGGCGCGTACGAAGCCTGTCGTGAACTCGTCGTAGATACTCTCCTGCACGAGAAAACGCGAAGGCGAAACGCACACCTGTCCGGCGTTGCGGTACTTGAATCCGGCTGAGAGTTTGACGGCGCGCGCGAGATCGGCTTTGGCGGTGACAATCACCGGTGCATGGCCGCCGAGCTCGAGCGTTGCGCGCTTGACGCCTGCGGCAGCAAGCGTAGCGAGTTGTTTACCAACGGCGGTCGAACCGGTGAACGAGATCTTGCGCACGATCGGCGAAGCGATCAGTGTCGACGAGATGTGCGCCGGATCGCCAAAAACCATCTGTGCCGCATCGTCAGGCAATCCGGCGTCGAGCAAGGCTTGCAGGAGCGCAAGTGCCGTGCCCGGCGTTTCTTCAGCCGGCTTGATGATGATCGCGCATCCCGCGCCGAGTGAACCGGCGAGTTTGCGTGCGGGCGTGAGTGCCGGAAAGTTCCAGGGTGTAAATGCCGCGACCACGCCGACCGGATCGCGCATAACGATTTGGCGTATTGTCGCCGGCTGGCGCGACGGCACGACGCGGCCGTACGCGCGGCGTCCCTCTTCCGCGGCCCAGTCGAAGATGTCGGCAGCGGCGCCGACCTCGAGCCGCGCCTCGATGAGCACCTTCCCCTGTTCGAGCGTCATCGTGCGCGCGATCGCTTCGGTACGTTCGCGCATCAGCGCCGCGGCGCGATGCAACACAATCGCACGGTCATACGCACTCACCGCGCGCCATTTCGCAAAGCCTTTTGCGGCTGCGGCGAGCGCGCGCTGCAGATCCTCGCCGGTTGCAATCGGGAGTTCGGCTAAGGTTGCACCGGTAGCAGGGTTGATCACCGGACGCGTGCTGCGTGCATTCGCGCCGATGCGCTCCCCGGCGATGAGCAGATGGAGTGCATCGTACGTAGGAAGTGTCGCGGTCATGGGTCTAAGTGTATCCTGCTACGTTCTATCCGACAAGATGAACCGTTCGCGCGGTTGTCTAGTTACCCCCCGACCACGGGCCGGTCGGACCGGCGTAGATCTCGACGAGTTGCGACGGGTCGAGATATTTTTTCGCGACCCGCTCGACGTCGGCCGCGGTGATGTTGGCGAAACGTTCGTTGAGCGTGCGGTAGTAGTCCAGGGGGAGATCGTTGGTGCCGATGTCGAGCAGCTGTTGCACTTGACCGTCGGCCGATGCTTCATCCAGCAACGCATCACTTACCAGGCGCAGCTTCGCGTCATCGAGTTCGGTCTGGGTCACCGGCTGCGTTTGCAACGTCTGCAATTCGGCACGCACGAAGTTCACTGCTTCCACCACGCGGCTTGGCGAGGCATTCAACTCGATGCGGAAATCGCCACGATCAGGGCCCGCATCGACCGAGGTATTCACGCCGTACACGAGACCGCGCTTCTGGCGCAGCTCTTGCCATAGACGCGATTCGAATGCGCCACCCGCACCGAGAATTTGATTGAGCACGAGAAATGCATCATAGTCGGGGCTGTTCCGGCCGACTGCCGGCTGACCCATGCGGACGTAGACTTGACTGGCATCGGTACCGATGTAGTCGTGACCCTGGTGGGCGGCCGGAAACGCCATTGCATGTGGATCGGGTTTAGGACCGCTCGCGGTCCACGCACCGAACGCGTTGGTCAAGACACTACGCACCTCATCGGGTGTGACGTCGCCGACGACGGCAATCGTGGTTAGATCGGGTCGCCAGTACGTGCTGCTGTATTGCAGCAGGTCGGCTTGCGTGAGACCGCTCACGCTGACCTGACTTGCATGGCGGAGCGACGGATCGCTGGGCGCCGCGAGCAGCCGCAGATACGCGCGATCGATCATCACGCCCGAAATCGTCGCAGTCGATTGCAGGCTATTGGCTAACTGCTCGCGCTCGAGTGAGAACCATGGCTCGGCGAAGGTTGGGTGCATCTCGCCGTCGGCGAGAATGGCTACGATCTTCGCAAAATCGCTCGCCAGGCCGCGGGCCTGGAAGCTTTGCCCATTTTGCACGACTGCACCCATCATGTCGATGTCCTTGCGGCGCAGCGCAAACGGGTATTGCGCGCTGCCGTAGTCGGCCAACGTCGAGGCGAGATCGCTGACGCCCTCTTGTCCGGCCGGCGCGAATGCCGGCGAGCTAGCGATCTCACCACTTAGAACAAAGGTGGAGCGATCCGGCTTGGGCTGGACCAATACGCGGATGCCGTTGGCAAGCGTGAAACTCGTTGGATTCAGCGTGCTGCGTGCCGTGGTCGGCGTGCGCACCGCTTCTTTGAGCGCCGCCGGCTCGACAATCGGGCCGTTGGGTACGCGTTTGGAAAAGTCGTCCGTGATCGCCGCACTACTCTTCTGCGAATTGCTGCGCTGCGGCTGCGCGTTTGGATCCAGCCGGCCGATCACCGTCGGACGGCTCAGGTACTGTTTTGCGAATGCCAGCAGCGACGCGCCGTCGAGCGCGGCCAGGCGATTATCTTCATCGCTCACGCGCTCGCCGACGATGCCGTAGGTGTAACCCGCCAGATCGCCGAGCCCGTCGACCGAATCGGCGGAGTACAAGCGCTCGGCGATCGTCAATCGCTTGGCGGCCTCGACCAGGTCTGGCGAAAATCCAGTCGCCAGCGTTTTGGTCATGGTATCTTGGAAGATCCGTACCGCTTCATCGGCGGTGTGGCCGGGATTGAGCACGATGTAGACGTGCAGCAAGCCACCCTTGAGTTGGGTATCCTCATTAGCTTGTAGCGCAAGCGCGACGTTCGTCTGCACCAGCGCCGCGTAGAACGGCGAAAGCTGGTTTTCGATCAGCGCTGTGAGCGTGTCGACCGCGGGTTCACCCGGCTCAGTATCGCCGGGAACCGCGTAAGCGAGATCTACGATCCCGAAAGGGAACGGCAAATCCGACGTCACTGAAACCGTATGTGTAACCGGCGTCGGGTGAATCTCGGTACGAGTGGGCAGCGTCTTGCGCGGTATCGCGCCGAAATAGCGCTGCGCTTGCGCAAAGATGGTGCCGTGATCGACGTCGCCTGCCACCACCAGCGTGGCGTTGTTGGGCGCGTACCACTCGTGATAGTACTTCGCGATGTCAGCCGCGGTTGCGTGTTCGACATCGCTGATATAGCCGGTTGGCGTGCGGCCATTCGGCTCGCCGGGATATGCGGCGGCGCGAACCTTCGCCAAGAGGCTGAAGAACGGCGAGCCGTCGTCGCCCTCGAGTTCGTTGAGCACCGCGCCGCGTTCGACCGCCCAGTCAGCCTGACGCATCGCTGCGTGCTGCATTCGATCCGCCTCGATCTGCAACCCGACGTTGACCTTGTCGGCCGGCATGATGAAATAGAACTGCGTGTAGTCGTAGCTGGTCTCACCGTTCATCTGCGCGCCAAGCCGCGCGACGATGTCATCCAAACCGCCCGCACTCATGTCCGTCGTACCGCGAAACATCATGTGTTCGGTCGCATGCGCAAGACCTGTTTTGCCTTTGGTCTCATCGAGCGAACCAAAATGATACCAGACGGCCGTTTGCACGACGGGCGCCGCATGATCCTCGACAACCACAACGCGCAAACCGTTCTTCAGGGTGGTGGTGTAGATGCCGGCGTCGCCCGGACCCCCGGTTTGCTGCGCGCGAACGCTCGAGCCCGCGAGTACGAAGAGGGCGCAAGCGACCAGGATGGCGAGTTGTTTCACAGTGTCCCCAAATAGTAGCGGGCCGATGTTTCCACCGCGGCCCGCGGAATCAGACCGATCAATTCGCTTCGGCGGATCGCAACGCCGTTCTTCGCTGCGAGGCGCGCAATGAGCTCGACGATACGATAGAGCGGCGTCGCGTCAACGTCCGTGACATTGAGCGAGACTTGGACGACCCCCTCGCTCAAGCGCAGACCCAACGCGCGCAGACCGAGCAATCCGCCCGAACGTTCGCGCAGGGTCCGTGCGATCGCTTTGGCAAGGTCCAAATCGCCGCTCTGGAGTTCAACGTTGAATGCCACAAGGACGTTCCGCGCGCCGATCGCAATCGCACCGGCCTGCTCGTGCCTGGGGATTGTGCCGACATCGGGCGGCATCCGCTCGAATCGCGCGTCCAGCCCCTCGAATTCGCCGGCGCGCACGTCGGCCAAGAGTTCGCGTTGCGGTGCCCGCGCCGCGGCACCGTAAAAGAACGAGGGCACGCGATAACGGTCCCAGATGCGCGCCCCGGCTTCGTGCGCGAGCGCGGTCGCTTGCGCCAACGATGCATCGCGTAGTGGGACGAAGGGCAGGACGTCGAGCGCCCCGATGCGCGGGTGGACACCCTTGTGCGAACGCAGATCGATGCGCTCGACCGCAATGCCGGCTAGCGCGACAGCAGCATCGAGGACGCGTGCGCCGGTACCCGCGATCGTCAGGACGCTGCGATGGTGGACCGGATCGCTGGTGCGATGAAGCACGCGCGCGCCGGTCGCATGCACGGCGGCGATCGCAGCGTCGATCGTGGTCTCGTCGCGTCCTTCGGAAAGGTTCGGGACGATTTCGAACAGCGCCATAGCTACGAGAGG
>DATHMY010000090.1:0-4320 GCA_035486535.1 Candidatus Acidiferrum sp. | reverse complement strand
CGCCAAAACGACGCCGTCCCGGCCGCCGCGTCGCTAAGCGCATTTGAAAAGGTCAACGAGAGGCGGGTCTGCACCTCGGGCTCTAGCAATTCTCGTAGAGCATCCATAACGTCGAGAAGCTCTTTGCGGAAACGTTCGAATCCCGGATATTTTACTCGCTCAAATCGGACTCCGGTTGGGTAAACTGAGGCGTTTGCGTCGCCGTCATCGAGAATCGCTTGCCAACCACGTCGGTCGAAATCGACATTTGTTTGTGGAGAGGCTGTTCCGCCCATTTGGACGGTCATGCTTTGCTGCTTGACCGCGCTTAATCGGGGAACCCGAAAGCCACGCTGCTGAAGAAGCTCCTTCCAGCGAATCCCATCCTTGGATTTGGAAGCTCGCTCCTCTTCAAAGTCGAGCTGAAACACAGCTAGTTGGACCGGCGCGCTCCCGGGGAAGGGGCGGTCGTCGGGGTCCGCGATCTTTCCAAACATGTGCACAAAGTTATATAGAAGTTATATCGCCCCTTTGTTTCTCGGCCGAACACCTGTTCGCCTTTGCCCTTGGTCTCCTCAGCGGGTATAGTGGTGTGAAGTGGTGGTGAGTGGAGCCTTGGGGAGGGACTTTGCACGCGGAGCTACCGCGCTTTACGGGTTCGGTGGAGCATGCCCTCGATGAGAAGGGACGCCTCATCGTCCCTGCGCGCTTTCGGGATCGGCTTGGGGCGGGCTTCGTCATCACGATTGCTCAGCCTGAGCCATGCCTCGCGCTCTACCCCAGCGTTACGTGGGCCGAGTTCTGCACGCGCCTGGAAGAGGCTCCTCGCAAAGATGAGCGTTTCCGTCGCATTGTGCGCAACATCTTCGCACATACAGAGGAAGTGGCGTGCGATGCGCAAGGGCGGCTGCTGATCCCGGCCGCACAGCGCGGCTATGCTTCCATCGACCGCGAGGTCGTCTCGATCGGCGCGCTGACCCGCGTCGAGATTTGGGCTAAAGAACAATATTCCGCGCACGCTGCGCCGGAGGGCGAGGTCGCCGAATTCATGGCCGACCTCGGGCTCTTCTGATGGGATGCCGCTATGAGTCACGTCTCGGTCTTGCTCGATGCGGCGATCGACTTCTTGGCGATCCGGCCGGATGGGACGTACGTCGATGCGACCTTCGGTGCGGGTGGCCATGCGCAAGCGATACTCTCGCACTTGCAAACGGGCCGGCTGATCGCGATCGATCAAGATCCCGACGCGATTGCACGCGCGCAAACGATCTCGCATCCGTCCTTTACTTTCGTCCATGCGAATTTCTCGGAACTTCGTTCGGTATTGCACGACTGCGGGGTGGCGCAGATCGACGGAGTGCTCTTCGATTTGGGAGTTTCGTCGATGCAGCTCGATAACGCGCAGCGCGGCTTCTCGTTTCGCGAAAGCGCGCCGCTGGATATGCGGATGAACACCTACGCCAACCGCAGCGCCTACGATATCCTCACTACCGCAAGCGAACGTGAACTCGCCGATATCTTCTTCAACTACGGCGAAGAACGCGCGGCGCGGCGCATCGCCCATGCCATCGTCGAACGACGCGCGTCGGGCAAGTTGCCCAAGACGACCTTCGAGTTCGCGCAATTCGTGTCGGGCGTCGTGCATCGCCCCGGCAAGCGCGAGCGCATCCACCCCGCCACCCGCGTCTTTCAGGCGCTACGCATCGCCGTCAATGACGAGCTGGGCGTGTTGCGCGAAGGCCTGCTCGCTGCGATCGATACGCTACGCGCCGGCGGGCGCATCGTCGCCATTAGCTTTCACTCGCTCGAAGATCGCATCGTGAAGCAAACGTTCCGCGATAGCGATCGGCTCGACGTGCTCACCAAAAAGCCGCTCGTCCCCGAGGAGCGCGAGATGGCAGAGAACCCCCGCGCGCGCAGCGCCAAGCTGCGTGCGGCGCAACGGAAGGCAAGTTAATCCCATGGCTCTGGCTCAACCCAAACCCAGCCCGCGCATCAAAAATCCCCGCAGCGCTCGCACCGCCACCCAAACCCGCATCGTAAAAACCACCCGCGCGCGCTACAGCAATATTGTGCGTGTCACCACTGGCCTGTGCATCGCGCTGGTCGGCTTGATGACGTATGTGCTGCTGCTCTCCAACGCCACCAGCCTCACCTACGCGCTGGATAAAGCACGTCATCAACGCGACGCGCTGCAAGAGCAAACCGCGCGGCTCGACGATCGCATCGCGCAAGCCAGTTCGGAAGAGCGGCTGGCAGCGATCGCAGCCAAGCTGCAAATGCACGACGCGCAGACCTTTGCGGTCGTGCGCCTCGCACCACCCGCTCCGGTCGCGACATCGAGGATAGCGCTCTTCGATACTATCGCTGCCTGGTTCTAGCCGGTGGCGCGCACGCTCCATCATCGAGCCTTCGCGCGTGTCGCACCGATGCGCGCGAAACTCTTTTTCTATCTCTGCGCGGTGATGGCTACGTATCTATGCGCGCGTCTCTATCTCGTCCAAGTCGTGCAAGGCCCCTCCCTCGCCGCCAAAGCGCTCGCACAGCGCTCTGACACGGTCGAGGTCTTCGCGCGACGCGGATTCATTGCCGATCGCAACGGCACGGTGCTCGTGCGTTCTCTCCCCTCCGAGAGCGTCTACGCCGTGCCGCACGATCTCACCGATCCCGACGCGACGGTTGCCAAACTGCAAGCGATTTTCGGCAAACTCGATCCGGCGACGATGGCGGAACTGCACGACAAGACGCTGTGGTTCGTGTGGATCGCGCGCAAAGTGCCGGTCGAAATCGCAGATCGCGTGCGCAAGGCCGATCTCGGCGGCGTCGCGCTCAAAGAAGAGCCGACCGGTAAACGTATCGACATGGTCGGCAACATGGCATCGACGCTGCTGGGCTTCGTCGGCACCGATGAAAACGGGCTCGCCGGCCTGGAGTATCAATTCGACGATCTCTTGCGCGGGCAATCCGGTCAAGTCACGCTCGAAACCGACGATTTCGGCCGGCCGATTCCCTTCGGCCACGAGAGCGTGGTCAAAGCCGCGCAGCCCGGGCTGGCGCTCGAACTAACCATCGACTCGTACTTACAGTTCGTCACCGAAGAAGCGCTCGATCAAGAGGTCGCGAAGTACCACGCGAAAGACGGCACCGCGATCGTAATGGACCCGTGGACCGGCGAGATCCTGGCTATGGCGAACGTCCCCCACTTCGATCCCAACCACTTCTGGAAGTATCCGCAGCGCAACTATGACGACCGCGCCGTGGCGGACACCTACGAGCCCGGCTCGACCTTCAAACTCGTCACCGCCGCCGCCGCGCTCGCCTCGGGTCGCGTGAATTTGCAGACGCGGTTCCCCGCGCGCGAAACGCTCACGCTCGACGGCCACACGATTCACAACGCCGACGACGACATGCCGGTGCGCAGCAGCACTGAGACGCTACAAGAGATCGTTGAGTATTCGCACAACGTCGGCGCGGCTGAAGTCGGCCTTGCGACCGGGCAGCAAAATTTCTACAACATGGAGCGCAACGCCGGATTCGGCGAAGCGACCGACGTCGAGTTGCCGGGCGAAAGTCCGGGCATCGTGCCGGCGCCCGATGCATGGAGCGAACTCTCGCTGCCGACGATGGCGTTCGGGCAAGGCGTCTCGGTCACGCCGATCGCGATGGTGCGCTACTACTGCGCGATCGCCAACGGCGGGATGTTGCTGCGGCCGCGCATCGTGGAAGCGATCGAAGATCAACACGGCAAACTGCTCTACCAATATCCACCCGAAGTCGAGCATCGCGTCTTTTCGGAAAAGATCGCCGCCGAACTGCGGATGTTCTTGCGCGCGGTCGTGACCGGCGGCACCGGCAAAGGCGTGGCCGAGATTCCCGGCTACACCACCGCCGGCAAAACCGGCACCGCGCAGATGGTCGTTAACGGGCAATATTCGACCGGCGCATACGCCGCGTCGTTCATCGGGATGATTCCCTCCGAACATCCGCGCTACGTGATCTACGTCAAGATCGAAGATCCGCAAGGCGCGTACTACGGCGGCACGGTGGCCGGCCCGGTCTTCACCAAGATCGGGCGGGCGGCGATGCTGCACGCGGGTGTGTTGCCATGATGACGATCGCGCAGCTCATCGGGCGTTTGCCCGCAAGTACGCGCATCATTGGCGATCCGGGGCGCGAGATCGTCGACCTCAGCACCGATTCGCGCCGGGTTACGCCCGGCGCGCTGTTCATCGCGGTGTCGGGCGAACACACCGACGGTCACGCCTTTGTTGATGCCGCCATCAAGAATGGCGCCACCGCTGTCGTGGTGGAAGAAGCGCGTGCGCTCAACGTGCCTGAGCA
>DATHMY010000089.1:0-2921 GCA_035486535.1 Candidatus Acidiferrum sp. | reverse complement strand
ATCGATGGTGCGGTAGGGCCGGTCGTAATGCCCGAACGTTCCCATGCGCTGCCGCGCCTCGCTCTGGCGGCCGAGCCAGTACAGCGCGCGCTCCTTGCACTGTTCGCGCAGCTGGAGCGGATCGATCGCGTGAAAGTCTTTGATGCCCAGGAACTTGAGCGTCTCGAGCTCGATCGGCAAGCCGTGCATGTCCCAGCCCGGAATGAAGTCGGCCCACTTGCCGTCAAGCAACGCGATCTTCACGAACATGTCTTTGAGCACCATGTTCAAGAAGTGGCCCATGTGCAGCTCGCCGTTGGCATAGGGTGGTCCGTCGTGCAGAATCCACGGACCGTTCTTGCGATTGGCCTCGAGACGGCGCTCGTAGGTGCGCTGTGCCCGCCACCACGCGATACGATCCGGCTCGCGCTTGGGTAGCTCGGCCTTCATCGGAAAGTCGGTTTGAGGTAATCGTAAAGTATCGCGGTAATCGCGGCCGACGGTCTCGCTCATGGGTCGCCGAGTAATTCGCCGAGCACGTCGAAATTTCGTGCTGCGGCGGCGCGAATCGCTTCGACTTGGCTCCGCAGTGCGCCCGAGAGCTCGTCGCGCTGCGACATCAGTCGGTCAACCAGCACATCGACCGCCGGGTCCGGCGGCGCAAGGCGTCCCGGCGTCCACAACGGCTCGAGTGGATAGTGCAGGTCCTCGCACAAGGCCGTGACCTTGGGGTCGTAGGGAATCGCTAAGAATGGCACCGCAAAGCGCGCGGCGAGAATCAAAGCGTGCAAACGCATCCCGATCACGACGCGCGCACCGCGCAGAATCGCCGCTGCGCGCGCGAGCGAACATTCAGGCAAAAGCATCGGCGCGCTCTTGCACAAGCGAATGATCGTCGTCGAAACCTCCGCGTCGGACGCTCCGCCCATCGGCAGAAACGCGACGCGGACGCCGTGTGTCAGCGCGAGGCGATCGACCGCGCGAGCGATCGCGTGCTGTCCGTCGCGCAACGTTGTCACCTTGCGCACGCTCACAATTGCGTATGGCTCCCCGCCCAGGCCCTCAGTCGAAAGATCGACATCTTCGACCGGAAGGTCGTAGAGAAAGACTGGATCGGCGGTCTTCTCAACCGGCGTCTGTGGCAAGAGCGATTGCAGCAGCTTGAGCGAACGCGCGTCGCGCACGGTCGCACGATCGAGTCCGCGACAAAAGCTGCGCACGACGATGCGCCCGAGCAAATCGAGCGGTCCGATCGATTGCGCAAAAATCATCGACTTGCGGCGTTGGCGAATCGCTTCGCGGAGAATGCCGGCGTAATAGACGATGCTACGCGCGCTGGTTGCGGTCTGTAGGAGGCCACCGCCGCCTGAGAGCACCACGTCGGCATGGCCAATCGCTTCGCGCACGCTGCGCATGCTCCAACGCGGCGTTGCATCGACCCCATAACGCTTCGCCGTGGCCTCAGGGGTAGCCGAAAGCACGTCGAGCTGCATCGCCGGGAACCGCGCGCGCAGCTGTGCGACGATCACCTCGAGCAGTGCCTCGTCGCCAAGGTTACCGAACCCGTAATAGCCCGAAAGCAATACACGCACGGCGATAGATCCAAATGGCGAGAATCCCGATGAGCGCGCCGACGATCAAACCGTTGCCGGTTCGCTGGAGCGAGATCGCCAGCGGCGTGTGCAGATGCGAATAGGTATCGAGCACGTCGCCGATGCCGACGCCGGCACCGAGCGCGAGCAGCCAGCCGACCACGCGCCGGTGCGCGACGGTCAACGCGGGCAAGAACATGAGCGCGGGGAATCCGATCAAAAACTCCTTGAAGCGCGGCCGCACGCTGAGTACGACGCTGAGCTGATGGCGCAAGAGCAGTTCGAAGTGCGACGGCGCGATATCACTTTGATTCCCGCTGCGCGCTAGCAGCAGCGCGCCGGCCGCAATGATGACGATGCCCACGAAGAGTTGGTACACCCGCACGGGGGCGGCAAACACGTCCGACGGCCGCTCGATTCCGGAATTGAACCGCCGGTCGAAGAGATACAGACAGAGCGCGATCAACGGCGGCAGTGCAAGCACCAGTCGCACCCCGCGGAAACGTTCGATCTCTTCCATCGTGAGCGGCGAGCTCATGATCCCGACGATCACCAGCGCGCCGAGCAGCGTCACGCCGGTAGCAAGCAGCGTCCAGCCTAAGCTGCGCACGAGCTGATCGGAGAAGCGCGGCGCAGGCTCTTCGCTGAACGCTTTGGCGATTGCGAGAAACGCCGCGGTCGCAAAGAGCAATGCACCTGCGAGTGCGATGACCGAGCGCGCGAAGAGATCGTGGTGCACCGCGATGCCGGCGAGATACAACAACACCGTGAGCGCAAACGCTGCGTAGGCGAGCCATGGCCGATACCAGCCAAAGACGCCGAGCAGCAGCACAAAGATCGATGGAACGGCCAGCGCGGCAATCCCAACCAAGATGCGGTTATCGCCGCGATAGAGCGGTATCGGCGTTGCGCGTCCCAACTTAAAGTGGTGCGCTTTGAGCTGGTCGGCGATCTCCTTGACCATCTCTACGTTGGTCGCCTCGATCGAGAGGTCTCCGTCCTGATGCTCCCACGGCCGCAGGTAGACGACGCGAATATTCCGCTCGCGCACGCCGAGCAGATAGCGCGCGACCACGTCGTCGAGCGTGATCTTGTCTAGTTCGGTTCGCGCGATCGCTTGCACGCGCACGGTCTGACCGTCGATATCTTTGGCCAGGGTCTCGCTGCCCTTTTGGATCTGGGTGTCGTCGTACGTTTCGATCGTCCCGAAGTTGAACGGCATCTTGGATTTGGCGCCGTGCGCCTTGAACGCGGCGGCGGCATCGTCGAGGTGATCCGGATAGCCGAACACCTGATTACGCAATCCGAAGAAGATAATCGTCGAGACCTTGGGATCTTGTGCGAGCACCG
>DATHMY010000088.1:0-5792 GCA_035486535.1 Candidatus Acidiferrum sp. | reverse complement strand
TGCGTTGCGAACGATCGGCTCGAGATCGGTGATGCGCTGCTCGGTGGTTTGCATGATGACGACGGGATAGTCGTCGGCGCTGGCAAGAATGCTGGCGACGGCACGTGCGTATGATGCGGCGTCGGCTGCCCGCGCGCCGAGTAGTGAGTCGCGGTAGGCGTGCTCGATGGTGAAGTACGGATTGCCCTGCCACCACGCTTCCCACATCCAGATGCGTGCATCCGCACTGCGGAATGAATTGCGCGGCGGCGGCGACAGAAAGAGTGCATCCGCGGTGCGCGCGCCGATCGTCGCGAGGACGTCGCCTTGCCGGACAGTGTTGCGCCGCATGTTCGAGGTGACCCACTGCTCCGTCTGACGGATGTACGACCAGGCGAGTTCACTTGGCGGCGTGTCTTGCATATCGTCGGGCGATTGCGTCTTTTGCATCCAGTAGCAAAAGGCGCGCCACAGGCCTAGGATCGCAAGGCCGGTCTGCTGGTCGCTGCGTAAACTGCGCACGTTGTCGTGCCAAACGCCGAGATAGACGCACTGTTCCTCGCTAAAGAACACGCCTTCCCACGCCTTGAACAGATCGAGTGAATAAATGCGTCCCGGCAGCATTTCGACGATCTCGGCGACCTCGGAATCCCGCAGGTAGGTGAGATCGTTGACGATCAGGCCTTCACCGACGCGGACGAACCACTCGAGCAAATCGCCGCCGTGCACCGCGATGCCGTGCCGTTTGAGATAGTTGAGGTGCGTCGGCAACCCCATGAACGGATCGACCAAACTCTTGCAGTCATGTTGGAGCAAAATCTCGTGAAGGCGTGACGGGGAGATGCGTCGTGTGCGTTCGGGAAGTTCGATCATGCTCGCAGCTTTGCGGCCTCCATGACTGCGCGAACCACAGCGGGATCGAATTGTGTCCCGGCGGCTGTATCGATTCGTTCGCCACGATCGAGCCGGTCGTACGCAATCGCCGCGGCCAATATGCCGGAGGCGAGCGGAATTTGGGTGCGCGCGTGCCCGCGTGGCTTGCCCGTTCCGTCGAACCACTCGCCTCGATCGCCGACGATGTTCGCGGCCTCGCGCAGCGTCGCAAACGGCGCCGCGAGTTCGGCGGCTGCGGTGGCATTGCGCGCACGATCCTCCACGCCCAAACGCGCGAGCGGATCGAAGGCCTCGTCTTCGACCGTCTTTTCGGTGATTTCACCGGCACCGAATATCCGGCATGCAAGCGCTAGGTCACGCCGCTCTTCGTTTCCGACGCCGAGTGCAACAGCCGTGCCCATCGCGATTGCGACAATCCGCCGCCAGCGTCCATCGACGCCGTTGTGGGCATCGACGCGGTCGGCAAAACGCTCGAGCAGCACTTGCGCGCCCGACCCGACTTCGCGCAGCGCATCGACGGGCGTCGCGACGAGTTCGATCTCGCCGCCGCTCAAGTGGAACCACATCGTAAAGGTGCGCACTGTTTCTGGATTGAACGCGCGCCCGCTCTCGAGCCCAATGTGGCTGAGCGTCTCTTCGGGATCGTTGGCGCGCACGAAGCGGTCGGCCATGTGCAGAAATTGCGCCGTCCGGGGAATCCCGGTCCAGCGCAACAAGTCGGGGTACCCAGTGCCGTCCCACGCCTCATGTTGCCAGCGCACGATGTCGGCGGTTTCAGGCGGGAGTGCCCCGATCGCTTCGCAGATTTGCGCACCCTGCGCGGGAGCGTCCCAGGCTTCCATCCGTGCGTTGCGCTCGGAGAGCTCTTGGCCCTTGCGATATGCCGGGTTATCGATCGCACCGATCGCATGCAGCAGACCGGCAAAGTACATCGCGTGCCCATCGGAGTCCGGAAGCGCCGCAGTCTTCGCAAGTGCAACGGCAAGCGAGGCTTTACGATGGGCAAAGCCAGGCGCGTTCCCCATGGCGGCGTCGCCGACGGCGCCGAACCACGCAAGAACATCGGCCACGAACGCGCGAGCCGCCCGAGGATCGCCGCTGGTGTCCTGGAATAGCGTCATTCCCTAAGCCGTTTACATATAGCCGTGCAGAAACCCTCACATATCCTGGCCGACGGCCGCATTTCCATGGTCGACGTTTCGGCCAAACCAGCGACCGCGCGTACCGCGCGTGCGTTGGCGCTCGTGCGTATGAGTCCGCTGGCGGCCCAAGCGCTGCGCGATGCAACGCTGGCGAAGGGCGATGCGTTCGTCGCCGCGCAACTTGCCGGCATTATGGCTGCGAAACAGACCGGCGGGCTAATACCGCTTGCACATCCGCTGCCCTTGGCGCACGTCGACGTCGCCTTCTCATGGGAAAACGACGAGGTGCTGCGTATTGAGGCGACTGCCACCACGACCGCGCAGACCGGCGTGGAGATGGAAGCAATGGTCGCGGCCAGCATTGCAGCACTCACGATCTACGACATGACCAAGGCGGTCGACAAAGGCATCGTCATCGAAAACGTGCGGCTGCTCTCGAAGAGCGGCGGAAAGAGCGGCGAGTGGGTTTCACCACAGCCTTAATCGTCCTCTCGGATCGTGCCGCGCAAGGAAGCCGCGCGGATGGATGCCTTCCGGTCATGCGCGAAGCGCTTGGGAGCGCGTACGAGATCGTGCGTGAGCTCATCCTCCCCGACGATCCCGGCGCGTTGCAGGCCGAGCTGATCGATCTCGCGGACAGCGGCAGCGCGGAGCTGATTCTCACGAGCGGCGGCACCGGGCTTGGACCGCGCGATCGCACGCCGCAGGCCACCGCTGCCGTCCTCGATTACGAAGTGCCCGGTATCGCGGAAGCGATTCGTGCTGCCAGCGTCCCACTGGTGCGCACCGCGATGCTGTCGCGTGCGGTCGCCGGGGTGCGTCACCGCACACTGATCGTGAACCTACCCGGCAGCCCCAAGGCGGTAGCTGAATCACTCGGTGTGATTGCGCCGGTCTTGCCACACGCGCTCGAATTACTCGCCGATCGCGTCACCGACGGCTAGGTAAAGGGTAGAACGACGTAATGGATTTTGAAGCGGCGCAAGCCTATCTGCTCGCGACGATCAACGAAACGGTGTCCCGCCGCATGCCCTATCGGCTGGAACGCATGCGCGCGTTCATGCATGAGTTGGGCGATCCGCAAGCACGGTATCCGACCGTGCACATCGGCGGTACCAGCGGCAAGGGATCGACCTCGACGATGATCGCTGCGGCGCTCCAGCGTAGCGGCAAGCGCACCGGCTTGCACACCAAGCCGCACCTGCGCTCGATGACCGAACGGGCGCGCATCGACGGCGTCGCGATCAGCGAGGAGCGCTTCGGCGCATTGCTCGAGGAAATGATGCCGGCGATCGAGCGAACCGCGCAAGCGCACGGTCGTCCGACGTACTACGAGACGCTGCTTGCACTCACGCTGTTCTATTTCGCTCAAGAGAAGGTCGACGTTGCGGTGGTTGAGGTGGGCTTGGGGGGCCGGCTCGACGGAACCAACGTGATCGTCCCGGTTGTGGCCGCGATTACGTCGGTGGGACTGGATCACACCGACGTCCTCGGCGATACGATCGAAGAGATCGCGCGCGAGAAGGCGGGCATCGCCAAGCCCGGCGTCCCGCTGGTGATCGCCGCCGACAATGACGCGGCCTTCGATATCATCGCCGACGAAGCGCGCCGCGTGGGTGCGCCGATCGTCGATGCTCGCGCGGAAGCAATCCCCATCGACGAAGTGCGCCTCGAACGCGAGGCACAACACTTCGAGGTCGTGACGCCGCAGGCGCGCTACACAATCGAAACGCGCATGCTCGGGGCGTTTCAGCGTCGCAATGCCGCGACCGCCATCGTGACAATGGAGAGCCTGCCCGAGGCCTTACGCCCCAGTCGTGAAGCGATCGAAGGTGCGCTTGACGAATTGTTGATCCCCGGACGGATGGAAGTCTATTCGGGGCACCCGACGCTGGTCTTTGATATTGCGCACAACGTCGAGAAAGCCGATCAGCTGGTGCGCTCGCTGCGCGAGCGCTACGATGATCGGCACTTCACCTTTGTGGTCGCAATCGGCGCAAGCAAAGACGCCGCAGAGATCTTGCGCACCTTTGCGACGCTCCCGGCAAATTTTGTTTTCACGTCGTTCGATATTGCCGGCCGTGAAGCCATCCAACCGATGCGACTCATGCGTATCGCCGAGTCGATCGGGGCGTCGGGGCGAAGCGTCGGCGACCCTATTGAAGCGCTCTCGATCGCGCGTCGTAGTGCTGCGGCGGAGGACGTGATCGTCGTGACCGGCTCGACCTTCTTGGTAGCGGTATTGCGAGAATGGTGGCTGGTCGCGGCGTAATGCGCCTTCGCGGGCGCAATTTTACTTGGGGTGAGCGAACGTATCTCATGGCGATCGTCAACGTCACGCCGGATTCGTTCTCGGGCGACGGGCGCACCCAAATTGATGCGGCAATCGAGTACGCTGTCCGTCAGTGGAACGCCGGCGCCGATATGCTCGACATCGGCGGGGAGTCCACCCGTCCCGGACACGAACCAGTCGATGAGGCAACGGAACTGGCGCGCGTCGTACCGGTCATCGCCGGCGTTCGCGAGCGTTTGCCCAACGCGGTCGTTTCGGTCGACACCTACAAGGCGCCGGTTGCCCGCGCCGCGCACGCGGCCGGTGCTGATATGGTTAACTCGGTGTGGGGGGCTCCCGACGACTTGCTTGCCGCCGCCGCTGATCTGGAAATGCCGGTCGCGGTCATGCACAATCAGCATGGGACACACTATGACGGTGACGTCGTGGATACGGTAATTAGCTACCTGCGCGACTGCGCGGAGCGCGCGTTGCTGTGTGGAATTAGCCCCGAACGGATCATGCTCGATCCGGGGATCGGATTCGGCAAAGGCCCAAACCACAACATTCGCTTGTTGCACAGCCTTGATCGCATCTGCGAGCTGGGCTTTCCGACGCTGCTCGGGACCTCGCGCAAATCGACCATCGGCAAGTTGACCGGGCGTGAGCCGCACGAGCGCATCTATGGCACCGCAGCAACCACGGCGCTGGGCATCGCGGCCGGCATCGACATCGTGCGCGTGCACGACGTCGCGCAGAATCGCGACGTGATCAGCGTCTCGGATGCGATCGTGCGCGATTGGAGGCCGAGCGGATGGATCGGGTAATCTTGCACGACATCGTCGTGCACGGACGGCACGGCGTCCACGAACACGAGCGCAAGACCGCGCAGCCGTTCCGGGTGGATCTCGAGTTGCAGCTCGACCTTTCGCGCGCAGCGGCGAGCGACGATCTGCGCGATACAATCAACTATGCGGAGGTCCACCGGCGCATCGTCGACATCGTGCAAACACACTCGTACGCACTGCTGGAGCACTTGGCGAGCGTCATCCTCGATGCGGTTGCAAGCGACGAGCGGATCGTGGTGGCGGATATCTCGATTGCCAAGCCCGGCCTGCTCGACGGCGCGACGCCGTCGGTTCGCCTGGTCCGGCAACGCGAACCCTGGCCGTGATCCGCGCCTACATCGGCATTGGCTCGAACCTCGACGAACCCGAACGCCAGGTGCGCAAGGCGATCGAAGCCTTGCGCGCGCTCGGCGACGTGGCGGCAGTGTCTTCGCTCTACCGCACCGCGCCATGGGGCAAGACCGATCAACCCGACTTCGTGAACGCGGTGGTTGCGCTCGATACCAAGCTCGAGCCGCGGCCGCTGTTGCATGGCCTCAAGTGGCTCGAACGCGATCTTGGGCGCGTTGAGGACGGCGAACGCTGGGGTCCGCGACGAATCGATTTCGATATCTTGCTCTACGGCGACCAGGAAGTCCACGACAACGATCTGATCGT
>DATHMY010000087.1:0-9930 GCA_035486535.1 Candidatus Acidiferrum sp. | reverse complement strand
ACTGTAATGAGCATGACCGGCACGCCGCAAGAGCCGGCGCGAGCACCGTTGGATACGCTCGTCGATCGGCTGCGCGACCGCGCGCTGATCCTCGCGCTCGACAACTGCGAGCACGCGCCGGATGAAACCTCGGCGCTCATCGACGCGCTGCGCTCGTTGCCGAACGTCACCGTACTTGCCACAAGTCAGCGCCGCTTGGACTATGCGGACGAGACGGTTTTTGAAGTCGGGCCGCTCTCGGTCGAAGACGGCGTCGCGTTCTTCCTCGCCCGTGCGGGCCTGGATGCATCCGCGATCGACGATCCGACGATAGCCACGGTCTCGACGATCGTCGAACGGCTCGACGGGCTCGCGGTTGCGCTTGATCTCGCGGCAGCGCGCTTGGCGTCGCTCTCGCTCGAACATCTGGCCGACGAACTCGACGAGCTGCGCCCATATCAACTGCGTTCGACGCGCGGTTCCGACCCGCGTCATCGTACGATCGGTAACGTCATCGCGTGGAGCCACTCGCGCCTCACCGATCCTGCAAAGCGCGCCTTTGCGCAGGCGTCGCTTTTCGCCGACGAGTTCGACGAAGACGATCTTTGCGCGCTTGGCGACCTCTCATCCGAGGAAGTTCGCGTCGCGCTCGATGAGTTGATGCTCAATTCGTTGGTTATGTCGACCGAATTCGGCTACCGGATGCTGCTGCCGATTCGCGCGGTCGCGTCGCGGATGCTCAGCGCAGTTCGTAATCGCCGCGCGTTGGACGACGCGTTCGCCTTGCGCATGAACGCGCTTGCTTCGCAGCTGTGGGCGCAGATTCGCAGCGGCGAAGGAGCCGCCCGTTCGATCGCGCGCTTGCATGCGCGCTACGCGGATATGTGCGCAACGCTCGCCTGGGCGCTCAAACGCCCGCAAGACCGGATCGTTGCCATCGACGACGTCCTTAGCGTCGCGATGACGCTCTGGGCGGAGGGCGGACGCTTTACCGAGGGCTTGCGCTGGACGGAACGATTTGAATCCGTCGCGCAGCGGCTCTCGCCGCAAGTGCGCGGTCGCCTCTACTTCCTGTCGTTGTGCGTGATGCACGCGGCTGCCGAGTATCACCGCATGGTCGAAACCGGCCCGCTTACGATTTCCGCGTTCACGATCGCGGGAGACCAGCTCGGCCTCGCGCGTGCCTACAACGCGCTTGCAGTGGCGTCGCTCAACACCGGCCGAATGGAAGATGCGTCGACCTACATCGAGACGTCGCTGCGCTTTTACCAGCAGATCGGCCACCAACGCGGCCTCGCAACCGCGCTAATCAATCAGGGCAATATTCTTTTCGAGGGCTACGGCGATCACGCGCGCGCCCAAGAGATCTTTCGCCGGGCTATCGAGGCACTCGAACATGAGGGGCCACCCGCGCTTTGCGGGATCGCACTTGGCGACCTCGCCGAAGTCGAGTACGCGGTGAGCGACTATGACGCCGCAGTCGAGCATGCCCAGGACGCCATGGAGCGCTTCGAAGAGAACGCAAGCCCGGCCATGATCGCTTGGTCGCATCAAACGCTGGCGCGTTGCTCGCTCGCTCGCGGGCACCTGGGAAAGGCCTCCGAACACCTGCTGGCGGCCTGCGACTTGCTACGCCGCACGCCCCAACCGCTCTACATCGCGCGGCAGGCCGAAGCGACGGGACGACGACTGCTCCTCGGCGGCAACCCGCGTGCCGCCGCGGTCGCGTTCGCGACCGCGCGACGCTTTCGCAGCGAGCGCGCGTTGGTCTCGTTCGGTGTCTTCGCGAGAGAGGCCGGCGCCGACGAAGTGGCGCTCGCCCAGCACCTCCAGCCCGCCGAGCTAGCCGACGCGGCGCGGTCGGCTGCCGCCCTTGACCTCAGCCAGCTCTGCGCTACCCTTGCGGGGCTGCTGAACGCGGGATAGGTCGGCGCAGGCGGCGGCGAAGACCTGATATAGTGAGCGAGCCTCACTTTCCAAGACTATCAGGAGCGTAGTGCAGTGGCTGAACATCAAGTTGATGCGGTCGTCATCGGCGCGGGTCCGGGCGGATATCACGCCGCGATTCGCTTGGCGCAACTCGGCAAGAGCGTGATCTGCGTCGATCGCGACGAGGTCGGTGGGGTGTGCTTGAATTGGGGCTGCATTCCGACCAAAGCACTGCTCCACGTGGGCGAAGTAATCCGGCAAATCGAGCACGCCGACGCGATCGGACTGAAGGTGCAAAAGGCCGACGTCGATCGCGAAGGGGTCGCCAAATTCAAGACCGACGTCGTCAACGCAAACGTCGGCGGCGTCAAGACGCTGTTCAAAGGCAACGGCGTGCAATGGCTCTACGGCGACGCGAGTTTCAAAGACCCAAACACGGTTGTCCTCAAGAATAAAGAGGGCGGCACCGACACGATCAAGGCGCAGAACGTCGTGATCGCGACCGGCTCGGCCCCGATCGACGTGAAAGCCTGGCCGCGCGACGGCGAGTACATCATCAATTCCGACGATGCAGTGCAAGTCAAGCGCATCCCAAAGACGATGCTAATTGTCGGCGGCGGCGTCATCGGCCTGGAGTTTGCGACGGTCTACACGCGACTTGGCGCAAAGGTGCTGGTCATCGAAGCGCTTCCGCAGATTCTGACCGGCACCGATCTCGAAATATCCAAAGCGCTGGGCCGCGTACTCAAGAAGCAGGGAGTCGAGATCATGCTCGACACGAAGGTCGGCAAGATCGAGAAGTCCGGGAAGACCGTCAAAGCCACCTTTAACGGCGAAGGCACGAATAGCAAAGATGAAACGCGCGAGTTCGATATGGTGCTCGTCGCCGTCGGCCGGCGCCCCGTCACCGACACACTCAATCTCGCCGGTGCGGGATTAGCGACCGACGATAAGGGCTTCATCGCGGTAGACGCGCAGTGCCGCACCAAGGTCGCAAACGTCTTCGCCATCGGCGACGTGACCGGTCAGCCGCTGCTTGCACACCGCGCGATGAAGCAAGGCGTCGTTGCCGCCGAAGTGATCTCCGGCGACAAGTCGGCCGCCTTCGATCCGGTCGCGATCCCGAACTGCGTGTACACCGACCCCGAAGTCGCAACCGTCGGACTCTCCGAAGAGGAGGCGAAAGCCAAGGGCTATGAGGTGCGCATCGGCAAGTTCCCGCTCGCCGCGAGCGGACGCGCCCGCACGATGAACGAGACCGACGGTCTCGTGAAACTCGTCGGCGATGCGAAAACTGACGCACTGCTCGGCATGCATATCCTCGCCCCGCAAGCCGAATCGCTCATCGGCGAAGGCCTCATCGCGCTCGAAATGGGTGCCACACTCGAAGACATCGGTCTCTCAGTCCATCCGCACCCGACGCTGACCGAAGCCATCATGGATGCGGCCGAAGCCGCGCACGGCAAGGCAATCCACATCCTGAATCCCAAACCGAAAGCGCCGGTCGCCGCGAAGTAGCGCGTGCGCGCTCGCGGGAACCCGGCGAACGGGTCCTGGTTTGTTACAAATGGCAGTGAACGCGCGTCTCCTCGACCTCGGCCAACGCCCCTACCGCGAGGTATGGGAGCTTCAGCATTCGCTGCACGACGCCGTACGACAGGGCCGCGAGCCCGATACATGGATTCTTGTTGAGCACGAGCCCGTGATTACGCTCGGACGCCAGGCTAAACGCGATAACGTGTTGCTGGCACCCGATCTCCTCGCCGCCCGAGGTGTCGACGTGGTCGAGATCGAGCGGGGCGGTGACGTCACATACCATGGCCCCGGACAGCTCGTCGTGTACCCGATCCGCCGGCTGGAACGCTTCCGGGAAATCGTCCCCCTGGTACGATCCCTTGAAGGTGCCGTGATCGAGGCCGTTGCGCACTTCGGCATCGCCGCCGAGCGCTGGAAGGAGCACGCCGGCGTCTGGGCCGGCCGCAACCAGATCTGCGCCATAGGCCTTGCAGTACAAAAGATGGTATCGTTGCACGGCATTGCGCTCAACGTCTCGACCGCGCTCGATTACGACCGGCTCATCAACCCGTGTGGACTCACCGATCGCGGCATTACCTCGATCTCGCATGAGATCGGACGAACGGTCACGATCGACGAGGTCAAACCGGTATTGATTGCCGCCCTCGAAAAAGAATTTGGAATGACCTTCGTATGGCCGTTGAAATCGATCTAGTTAAACGAAAGCCCGATTGGCTGCGGGTGTCCTTGCCCACGGGCGAAGACTACGAGCGCGTACGTGCTAAGGTCAACACCCTGGCGCTCAACACCGTCTGCAAGGAAGCGGCCTGCCCGAACATCGCCGAGTGCTGGGGGGCTGGTACCGCCACCATCATGATTTTGGGCGACACGTGTACGCGCGGCTGCCGCTTCTGCAACGTGAAGACCGGCAACCCCAAGGGCGTGGTCGACTGGATGGAACCAATTCGCGTGGCCGATGCGGTGCGCGATTTGGGCTGGAAGTATCTCGTTCTGACCGCAGTCGATCGCGACGATTTGCCCGACGGCGGCGCGCTGATCTTCGCGAATACCGTTCGCGCGATTCACGAACGCGTCGCCGGATCGAGAGTCGAGATTCTCAGCGGCGACTATCGCGGCGACCTCGGTGCGCTCGACATCGTGATGGACGCACGGCCGGACGTTTTTGCTCACAACCTCGAAACCGTGCGACGATTGACACCGACCGTGCGCGACAAGCGCGCGACGTACGATCAATCGTTGAAGATCCTCTCGCATGCCAAATCGCGCGCACCGGAACGCTTTACCAAAACGTCGGTGATGATCGGCGTGGGCGAGCGCGAGGAGGAGATCGAAACCGCAATGGACGATGCCCGCAGCGTCGGCGTCGACATCTTCACGCTCGGTCAATATCTTCAGCCGACGAAAAAGCATCTTCCCGTCGTCGAATTCGTTACTCCCGAAAAGTTCGAGCGACTCGGTACGCTCGCGAAAAGCAAAGGCTTTCACCAGGTGGTCTCCAGCCCGCTTTCGCGTAGCTCCTATCACGCCGAGCAAGCCTTCGAGGGATAATGAGCAGTTTTTTCCTGCGACGCCCGATCTTTGCCGCCGTATGTTCGATCATCATCTTACTAGGCGGCTTAGTCGTGCTGCCGACGTTGCCGATCGCACAGTACCCGCAGATCGCGCCGCCGGTCGTCACCGTGACCGCGAGCTACGTCGGTGCAAGCCCCGAGGCCGTCGAGGCGCAGGTGACCAATCCGCTGGAAACCGCGGTGAACTCGGCGCAAGGGCTGCGCTATATCAGTTCGACGAGCACACAGGGCGTCTCGACGATCACCGCAACCTTCAATCTCGGCGTGAACCTCGACATCGCTGCAGCCGACGTGCAAAACCTCGTGCAGTCGGCGGTCGGCTTGCTTCCGCCTACCGTTCAACAAGTCGGCGTGACCGTCTCGAGGAACGCCGGCGCGTTCGTGATGGGCATCGCGTTCCAGTCGAGAACGGCGAAGTATGACACGCTCTACCTGAGTAACTACGCCCAACTCAACGTCGTCAACGATCTCGCGCGCATCCCCGGTGTGTCGCAGGTTCGCATCTTCGGCCAGCGCCAATACGCAATGCGCGTCTGGCTCAATCCGAAGGCACTGGCCGGCCAAGGGCTCTCGACGGTTGACGTGGTGAACGCACTCGAGGAGCAAAACGTCGAAGTTGCAGCCGGCAGCGTCGGTTCGCCGCCGACGACACCGACGCAGAAGTATACGTACGCGATCAACGCGATGACCCAACTCACGTCACCGGAACAGTTTGGCAACATCATCCTGCGCGCTAATCCGAATGGCGGTTTCACGCGATTGGGCGACGTGGCGCGTATCGAACTTGGTGCTGAGGACTATTCGACCGATCTGCGCTTCGATGGAAACCCGAAGGTCGTCGGTCTAGGCGTTCTGCAATATCCGGATGCCAACGCGCTGCAAGTCTCCGACGCGGTACAGCAAAAGCTCCAACAGCTCTCGGTCAACTTTCCCGACGGCATCTACTATCAGGTAGCATTTGACACCACGCAGTTCGTGCGTGAGTCAATCAAAGAGGTCGTGATCACCTTGGTGCTCTCGGTGATCCTGGTCATCCTCGTCATCTTCCTCTTCTTGCAGGATCCCAAAGCGACGCTGATTCCCGCGGCGACCATTCCGGTCTCGCTCATCGGCGCATTCTTCGTGATGAAGGTCTTTGGATTTTCTATCAACACCGTGACGTTGTTCGGGTTGACCCTAGCGGCGGGGCTCGTCGTCGACGATGCGATCGTCGTCATCGAGAACATCGCTCGTCATATGCAAGCAGACAAGGCCACCGGCATCGCCCCGACCGAAGCCGCCATGCGCGAGATTCAAAGCGCGGTTGTCGCGTCGTCACTCGTGCTCTTTTCTGTCTTCTTTCCCGTGGCGTTCTTTCCGGGCACGACGGGTCAGCTCTACAAACAATTCGCACTGACCATTACCGCGGCAATCCTGATCTCGCTTTTCCAAGCGCTGACCCTCGCGCCGACGCTGGCGGCGCGTCTGCTCCACGGCGACGTCGAGTCGGACTGGGGATTTTTCCACTGGTTCAACCTGGGGCTACACAACTTCCGCGACTGGTACGCGCGCACGCTGCCAAAGCTGTTCCGCGTGCGGTGGCCGGTCCTCGGTCTGTTCGTCCTTGCTCTGCTCTTCACGGGCTTTCTGTTCCGCACCACGCCCACCGCGTTCATTCCGGACGAAGATCAGGGCTACTACATTACGGTCGTCCAGGCGCCGGAAGGGACGTCGCTCGCAGCCGAGCAGATCATCGCCCAAAAAGCAGAGAAGATCATGCTTGCGCAGCCGGAGACGCTGCACGTCTTCAATATCGGCGGCTTCAGCTTCTTCGGGTCAGCCACCAATCGCGGCATCATGTTCACCCTGCTCAAGCCGTGGAGCCAACGCAAAGGCCCACAGCACTCACTCTTTGGGATCCTTCCGCGGCTGAACTACATGTTCTATAAGAACATTCCCGAGGCGCAAATCTTTTCGCTGGATCCACCGGCGATCAACGGAGTGGGAAGCTTCGGCGGCTACCAGTTCGAGCTCGAGGACCGCGCGAATTTGGGTTTGCCGACGCTCATGAATTCGGCATATGGGATTATGGGCGCCGCCGCGCAGGATCCTCGCCTTAGCCAAGTCTTCACTCAATATCGGATCAACTCACCGCAACTCAACGTCGATGTTGATCGCAACAAAGTCAAAGCGGTAGGCGCGAGCTTGACTGACGTATTCAACACGATGGAAGTCGATCTCGGCTCGCTCTACGTCAACAACTTCACGTACCTGAATCGCTCGTGGCAGGTCGACGTGCAAGCCGATGCGCAGTATCGCAGCGATCCGGCATCGCTTCAGGACCTTTACGTTCCGTCGGCAGCATCACCCAACCCGATCAGTCCGACCTCGCAGACAAATGCAACCAGCGCCGGGCTCACCCCGCTCAGCGCGTTTGTTACCGTGAACCGGAGCCTAGCCGCACCGATCATCACGCACTACAATCTCTATCGCAACATCGAGATCAATGGCCAGCCCGGACCCGGACGCGGGTCGGGCGAAGCAATCGACGCGACGCAACAGATCGCGGCGAAGGTGTTGCCCAAAGGCATCACCTATGAGTGGTCGGGCTTACAGCTCGACGAGATCGCCGCCGGCGCACAGAGCGCACTGATCTTTCTCCTCGGTCTCGTCTTCGTGTACTTAGTGCTCTGCGCACAGTACGAGAGTTGGGTCGATCCGCTGATCGTAATCCTGGCGGTTCCCGCCGCACTTCTGGGCGCGCTCGTCTTCATCAACCTGCGCCACATCCCGCTGCCCTTTCTCTATGCGAACGTTTCGCAGGACGTGTACGCACAGGTTGGCTACGTTATGTTGATCGGTTTGTCGAGTAAGAGCGCGATTTTGATCGTCGAATTTGCCAATCAGCAGATACGCGCCGGTGCAGATGTCATGACGGCGGCGCTGCGCGCCGGTGAGGTGCGGCTTCGCCCCATTCTCATGACCTCGATCGCATTTATCATCGCGGTTCTGCCGCTCGTTTTTGCGAGCGGCGCGGGCAGCGCGGCGCGTCATTCGCTTGGCACTGTCGTGTTCGGCGGCATGTTGCTCTCGACGTTTTTGAATCTTGCGATCACGCCGGTACTCTATGTGATCATCAAAGGCCTGGAACTGCGCGGCAGCCGTCGCGTCGATGGTAAACCACGCGGAGACGTCGCCGACACAGCGACCCCGACGCCCGCCGTCCCGAGTTAAAGCCCTAAGGGTTTTCCCCCCAAGCAAACCGAAGTTGTCGCCGACCGGACCCTGATACTTTTAATAATCCGGACCTCGAGTTGGAGACGACTAATGCTCAAAAGCCTCACCCGAGCGAGCGCGGCATTGCTTCTTGCCGTCTCATTCGGTTTTTCCGTCGTGCCCGCAAAGGCCGACCAAAGTGGAGCCCTCGCCAACGGCGTCGTGAGCGGGGCCAATACCGCTATTCGTAGCGCCATGGATAAACAAACGCAATCGAAAGCTGCAACGAAACCTCAAGACGGTACGCAGTCGACGATCGCGCAAGTTCCTCCCGTTAATCAGCAGCCCGTCGGCGGCGCCGCGCGAGCGGGTCTGCCGACCGGTTTTACCTATTTCGCCGATGCTTCGGTCGCGTATCCGTGGGGCAACATCGGTACGGCAAACGGCAAGTGGCTGCAGGGCGGCGTGGATGGCATGGCATCCTACGGTTTCAGCCCGACCTCGCGCGTCGTCGCGTCGTACTATGAATTGCAACACTATCCGCAAGGCTTCAACAGCGGAACCGTGCCGTTCTATCTGCCGCCGGGCTTTCCGAACGCCGGCTGTCAGAGTCTGGGCGTAAATGCCGTTGGCAGCTGTCCCGGAACCAATCCGCAACTCGATCTCACGACCAAGGATCGCTTCCTGCTGCTCAGTTACGAGCAACTCTTCTTGATTGGAAACATCGGGGGCCGTTCGCTCCCCATCGTCGTGACGCCGACCTACGTGGCGCGCTGGTCGACGATCAACCAATCGGGGAACGGAACTGACGTCGTGCCGTTCGTGAACCCGCTCAACGGACAGCCGGTTACCGGTGTTGCGACGCGCAGCGCGCAATACGATTCGGTCGCCGTCACGGTACCGTTTCTCAAAACGTCGCGCATGTTCGGAACGTTCACCGTTGCTCCGACCTGGCTGACGCATCTTAACGGTGTGAACCAAACCAACACGGCACAGCTCTACCAGGTGCTGTATCTGGAGTACAACGTGAACAAGAGCCTGCGCCTCTTCCTCGAGCCGCAGAGCTCGCGCGACTATCTGCCGACCGATCCGTACCCTGAACATCTCGCCGCGTACTTCCTCGGCGCGACCGAGCGCGTAGGCAAGTACGGGTTCGTGCAAGTCGTTCTCAATAGCGGCGGTCCCACGAACTACAGTCCCTATGGCGTGAAGTACTTGCAGTGCTATGGATTACCGTGCAGTGGTAACACTGTGCCGGCGATCGGTGGGCTCAAGGCTACGCAACTTCAAGTACAATTCGGCGTCGGCTCGCCCGTCGTTCTACCGATTTAAGGATTGGGGTAACGCAATGAACCTACGAAATCTCTCGCGTCCGCTCGCGATCCTCACGCTCATGACGCTGGCCGCTTGCGGAGGCGGAACCAGTGGCACGTTTCCGCCGCCGGCGTCTCCAAAACCGATCGTTACACCGGCCGGCGGCACGCCGCTTGTTGGTATCGGCGACAGTCTTACCGCCGGATATCAGTCCGACGGATTCCTCGGTCAGGCGAGTCCGTTGGTCACATCGCCCCTCTCGGCGTACCCGGGAGGCGCGGTACCGCCGGGCCAGGAGAACGGCTTTTGGTCCGATCTCTACGTACAACTGACCGGTGTGCCTGCGCTTAGCATGTACAATCCCGCGACGTCACCGCTTCCGCTGATCGGGGGCCCTGGCCTCGGC
>DATHMY010000086.1:0-3068 GCA_035486535.1 Candidatus Acidiferrum sp. | reverse complement strand
GAAGCAGGCCACACGATTCTCGACTTCGGTACGCACGGTGCAACGCCGGTCGACTACCCGCAATACGGTTACGCCGTCGGCGAAGCCGTGGCGAGCGGTCAAGCCGATCGCGGGATCGTCGTGTGCGGATCTAGTCTTGGGATTTCGATCGCCGCAAACAAAGTGCCGGGCGTGCGATGTGCGGTCGTCACCGAGCCGCTCTCGGCGGAGCTCGCGCGCCGCCACAACGACGCCAACGTGCTCGCACTTTCCGAACGGCTCACCGGATGGGAGATGATCGAACGGCTGGTCGATGTCTTCATACACGCACCGTTCGAAGGCGACGTGCCCGAAGGCGCGCGGCACAAACATCGGGTCGATCAGCTCTTCGAGTTCGGCGTGCCTCAGCGCGAGCGGACGCTTAAAGCCCTTGAGGCCGGTGAAGTGACCGGCGCGGTAACGCCGAAGGAACTGCTCTAATCATGGATATTCTGACCCCCTCGCAGATCCACGCCCAGGATCCCGACGTTTTCGCCGCCATCGCCGGCGAGGAGCGGCGGCAAAAAGAGAACCTCGAGCTGATTGCCTCCGAGAATTACGCCAGCCGCGCGGTGCGCGAAGCCATGGCGAGCGTGCTGACCAACAAATACGCCGAGGGCTATCCGGGCAAACGCTACTACGGTGGATGCGAGTGGGTTGACGTTGCCGAGAATCTCGCGCTCGAACGTTTGCAGCAACTCTTCGGTGCGGATCATGGCAACGTGCAGCCGCACGCCGGCGCGCAAGCCAACATGGCAGTCTTCATGGCGCAGTTGCAGCCCGGCGATACGGTGCTCGGGATGTCGCTCGCGCACGGCGGCCACTTAACGCACGGCACCAAGGTCAGCTTCAGTGGGAAACTCTATAACGCGGTCGCGTACGGCGTGCGCAAAGATACCGAGTTGATCGATTTCGAGGAAGTGCGTGCGATGGCGCGCGAGCACAAGCCGAAGATGATCATCGCCGGCGCCAGCGCCTATCCGCGAGTGATGGAATACGCGCCGTTCCGCGAGATTGCCGACGAAGTCGGAGCGACGCTAATGGTTGACATGGCGCACATCGCCGGGTTAGTCGCCGTCGGTTTACATCCCTCACCAGTGCCGTTTGCGGAGTTTGTGACCTCGACCACCCACAAGACGCTGCGCGGACCGCGCGGCGGAATCATTCTTTGCAAGGAACCGTTCGCGCAAGCGATCGATAAGAGCGTGTTTCCAGGGATTCAGGGCGGTCCGCTGATGCACACGATCGCGGCAAAGGCCGTCGCGTTCGGCGAAGCGTTGCTGCCGTCGTTCAAGACCTACCAACAGAATGTCATCGACAATGCACGCGCGATGGCCGAAGAGTTTGTGCGCGGCGGCCTGCGTTTGGTAGCCGGCGGTACCGACACCCACCTCATGCTGGTCGACGTTTCGGTCAAAGGCCTGACCGGCAAAGCCGTAGAGGCGTACCTCGATCGCATCGGCATCACGGTGAACAAGAATGCAATCCCATACGATCAACAAAAACCGATGGTTGCAAGCGGCATCCGCATCGGGACGCCGGCGATTACGTCGCGCGGACTTGGCGTGAACGAGTGCCGCGAGGTCGCGCGGATCATGGTCGATGCGCTAAGTGATATCGAGACGCAAACGAAAGTCGAGCAGCTCCACGGTCGCGTGCGGGAGCTTACTTCACGTTTCGACGTTCCGTAAGCAAGCAGGCTTAGACAGCGAGTTGGGCGTGTCGACGCTATCGTCTAGCAAGCGCCGAAGAACGTGTAGGTTAATCGGCGCGCAGCTTCGTTTCGTCGATACCGATCCGGTCGGCGAGCGCGGCGAGTGCCGCAAAGAGTGCCGACGCGAGTGCTACTCCGGCAAAGCCCATCTCAAATGCGACGATCGAGTCGCGCTGCATCGCAGAATTCTTAAAGTGCGCGCCGCCTAAACGATCGCGCTGCGCCGTCGCCGTCGCGCGCATGCCCGGCGTCGCGTCCATGGTGGTGAGCGATTGTTGCATCGATGACCAATAGAGATTGGTGACGAGCACGGTGAGTGCCGCAACCGCCAGCAGTCCGGCAATGCGCGAAACCGCATTGTTGATGCCCGACGCGACGCCGACGTGGCGCGGGTCGGCCGCATTGATCACGGTGGTAGTGAGCGGCGCGACCGTGATGCCCATGCCGAAACCGGCAACGAGAATGCCGGGGAAGAAGCCAATCCAGTACGATGGCAGCGACGCGAGCAGGGCGAGCAGCACGAATCCGACGGCTACGATTGCCGGCCCGGCGGTCAACACGTTGCGCACGCCGTAGCGTTTGGCAAACCCTGGAGCAAAGCGCGCGAGTACGATGATGCTGATGCCAAATGGCAGCATGCCGAGTGCGGTTTGCAGCGGCGAATAGCCATGTGCTTGAATCATCACGAACGGCAGCTCGTAGAGCGTCGCGCTTAGCGCCCCGTACAAAAAAAGCGTGGAAAGATTGATCACCGCAAACGTTTGCGATCGGAAGATGTCGGGCGGAACCAGCGGTTCGCGCGTGCGGCGCTCGTGAATGGCAAATACTACAAGCAGTGCGGCGCCGCCGAAAATCGACGCATCAACCGCAAGTGCGCGCCATCCCGCGGTGCTTGCGAGAATCGTACCATACGTCATTGCGCCCAGGCCCGCGGTTGCTAGCGCTGCGCCGAGCCAATCGAGGTGCTGCGGTGCCTGGTCATCGCGGCTTTCGCTCACGTGACGCATCGCAAAGACAATCACAAATATCGCGAGCGGCACGTTGATCCAAAAGACGGAGCGCCAGCCGAAGGCGTCGATGAGCACGCCGCCGAGCGCTGGACCCAGCAGGGAGGTCAACGAACCAAAGGCCGACCACGCCGCGATCGCGCGTCCACGCGCGTCACCCGAAAAGTGGTCGCCGAGGATCGCGAGGCTGGCGGGAACGAAAAGCATACCGCCTATGGCTTGGAACGTGCGCGAGAAAAGCATCGAGGGAATCGACCACGCGAATGCGCAGCCGATCGAGCCGGCCGCGAAGAGCGCAGTCCCCAGGATAAAGACGCGCTTGCGTCCGT
>DATHMY010000085.1:0-5041 GCA_035486535.1 Candidatus Acidiferrum sp. | reverse complement strand
GCATTGGGGATCGAGCGGAAACGTTCGATAAACGACAGCCCGTCGAGCTCGGGCATATGATAATCGACTACCGCGACATCGACGGGATTCTCGTTCGCCCACGACAGCGCCGCGGTCGGCGATGAATACCCGGTAACCTCGACGCCGCTGATGCGCGAGAGCGCGCCGCGATAGACGGCAAGGTTGATGTCGGAGTCGTCAACGGTGAGGACGAACATCAGTCGACTTCGCGAACGGCGACGGAAAAGCGCGTACACGCCTCGAGGATCTGCTCGACCACGTTTTCGATGGCACGCGGATTCTCGGCTGCGCCGTTTTTTAAGACCGATTCCAGCGCCTGCGCGGCCGTTGCCAACTCACGCGCGCCGACGTTGCCCGACGCGCCCTTGAGTTCGTGCGCAAGCTCCCGCAGCGCCCCGCGATCGCGCTCAGCTTCGATCCGCGAGCAGAGCTGCGTCATGTTCGGCAGCACACTGACGAGAAAATCACGGGTCACGGTACGATCGTCGCCCAGGATGGCGCGCAACCGGTCGACGTCCAAGATGTCCTTGCGCTGCGGACGATCGAGCCAGCGCGCCAGCGCCGCTTCCAATTCGTTCATCGCAATCGGCTTGCTGATGTAGTCGTCCATGCCGGCGCTAAAGCAGGCATCGCGATCGCCGGTGAGCGCATTTGCGGTCATCGCCACGATCGGCACGTGCGTGCCGGTGCGGCCTTCACGCTTGCGAATCGCACGCGTCGCTTCAAAGCCGTCCATGAGCGGCATCTGGCAGTCCATCAGGATCACGTCGAACGGCTCGTTCGCAGTGCGCTCGAGGGCTTCGCGCCCGTTGTTTACGCATTCCGCATGATAGCCCAAATTTTCGAGCTGCTTGAGCATGATCCGTCGATTGACTTCGTTGTCTTCGACAAGCAAGATCGCGCCCTCGCGCGTGGCGCGATCCTGAATCGCACCCGGTTCAGGATAGGCCATGGTTTGCTCTCCGTATCGAGCCTCAACGATTGCGTCGTAAAGATACGATTGCCGAATCGGTTTGGTAAGGTACGCGGCGAACCCGGATCCGATCGCCTCCTTCCCTTGATCGAGGCTGTCGAAGGCCGTGATCAGAATGAGCTTCGCGCGGTTGAGCGAGGCGTCGCTCAAGATCGTGCGCCCAAGCTCCAGACCGCCGATGTCCGGCATACGCATATCGAGCAACGCCAAATCGAACGGTTCTTCGAAGCTCGCGGCAACGCGCAGCGCATCCAGGCCCTCCTGCGCCGTCGCCGCGGTGCCGACGCGCAGTCCCCACGAACCAAGATAACGCGAGAGGATATCGCGCGACATCACGTCGTCATCGACCACCAGCGCGCGCATCGCACGCAATTCATCGCGCACCGGCCGTTCGACCGCGCCATTCGTCGTGCGGAACATCAACTCGAAGCTAAACGTCGATCCCGCGCCACGGTAACTCTCGACCGCGATCTCGCCGCCCATTAGCTCCACCAGGCGTTTGGTAATCGCCAGACCGAGACCGGTCCCACCGTACTTGCGCGTGGTCGAACCGTCGGCTTGGGTGAACGCCCCGAACACTTTGGGCAATGCGTCAGAATCGATGCCGATGCCGGTATCGCGAATCGCGAAGGCCACCTGAACGCCATCGTCCGAGCGTGACATCAGATCAGCCGTCAACGCGACGCCGCCGTTCTCGGTGAACTTGATCGCGTTGCCGACGAGATTCACCAGCACTTGCCGCAAGTGCGTCGGATCGCCGACCACCCGCGCCGGGATCGATGGATCGACGTAGGTCATCAGTGAGATGCCTTTGGCGTAGGCCTGCACGCCGAGCATGCTGCCGACGCCTTCCACGTACGCGACGAGGTCGAACTCGATGGTGTCGAGCTCGATCTTCCCGGCCTCGATCTTCGAGAAGTCGAGAATGTTGGTGATCACACCCAGCAGTGAATGCGCCGAGTCCCGTGCCGTCAGGGCGAACTCGCGCTGCTGCGCATCGAGCGGGGTCGAGAGCAGCAGTTCGGTTGCGCCGATCACGCCGTTCATCGGCGTGCGTATCTCATGGCTCATCGTCGCAACGAACTCACTCTTGAGCCGGGACGCCTCGACCGCTTGCTCGAGCGCCTCGTTGATCGCGCGCTCGGCCGCCTTACGTTCGCTCAGATCGCGCGCGACGCCGAGCGTGACGCCCTCGCCGTCGATTACCGCGCTTTGCGCCGCGATCTCAACCGGGAATTCGGTTCCGTCTTTGCGGCGATGGACGGTCTCGAACGTCATGTTGAAATCGCCAAACTCCGGCATGTGTTTTCCGGGGGCGCCGACCTCCGAGGGCGCACGCAGATCGTAGGGTGTCATCGTGAGCAGCTCGTCCATCGAGTAGCCGTAACGCGAGAGCGTGATACGATTCGCTTCGATGATGCGATTGTCGCGCCGGCGAACGAAGATCATGCTGTCGTTAGCGTTTTCGGCGAGCATGCGATAGCGCACGAGCAAGTCGTTGCGCTCCTTCACCTGCACGGCCATGTCGTGTAGCGTACGCGAGAGGGCGCCGATCTCATCGTTGTCGGCCAGCGCGCCGACCACCACGCCACGCCGAGCGAATGCGTAGGCTTGGGCGCTGAGGCGATTCATGCGCCGGACGATGCGCCGTCCGAAGGTGAACGTCAGTCCGAGCGTGAGCAACACGCTAGCGACGGTGCCACCAATCAGGATCCATCCCCACCGCGACCAAAGTTGGTCGGCCGCCATCTCGGCTTGTTCGCGCTGCGCGATCTCGGCGGCTTCAAAGGCGGCGACGTCCTCGCGAAAACGATCGTCTTTGGCGCCGGTTTTTGGATTGCGCAGCGCCGCGACGATTTGCGCCTCGAACACCTTGCGCCGGTCGCCCGAATGCATCGACTGCAGTAATGTTCGCAGTTGCACGACGCCGGCAAGTGTTTCTTGGCCGATCGCGGCAGCGCGTGCGCTTTGCGCCGGCGAATCCGCGACCGATTGCCGCAACCGCGTGACGTCGCCCGGCAGCAGGCCGAGTTTCGCAAACGCGGCAGCATAGGCCGCGGGACTACCGGTGAGCAGAAACACCCGACCGTCGACGCTGGCCAGCGTCAAATCGTTTTGCAGCGTGCGCGACAGTGCGACGACGTGGTCGGCGTGCTCGGCCGCCTTTTCGGCAGCCTCCGTTCGGTGTTGCAGCCAACCCACGAGCGCAGCAAACAGGAGCAGCACGGCCAGTGGGATCAGGCTTAGTCCGAAGATAGAACGGGCAATCGAACCGCGAGGAATTGGCACACCACCTCTCTTCTCTCGACCCCCGCCGGAGAAAAAAGACTCTTAGAGCAGTAATTGCCTTGCTTAGTTGCCGTTCCTACGGGCTCGGGACTTACGGACTACGCGCGAACAATAAGAGAATGTAAGGAAGTGACCTGCGTCACCCGTGGCCTCAGGCTTCGCCCGCCAAAACAGCCGCAGGCTTGCCTTCTTGAAGTTGCGAGAGCACTTCGTAGAGCACGTCGTACGCTTCGTCGACGTGCTCTTCGCCCAGCACGAGCGGCGGTGCGAAGCGCAGCGAATTGCCGCCCGCGCTGCCGACGAGCAAACCGTGTTCGCGCAGTGCGCTCACCACGTCTGCGACCGGATATTTTTCGTTGAGCGACAGAGCCGCGAGCAAACCCATGCCACGAAGTCCGGTAATGATATTTGGAAACGCGAGCGCCAAATCCGCGAGTCGCGCCATCAACTGCACTTCGCGCACCCGAACGTACTCGGCCAGATCGATTGCGTCGCGCACGCGCAAATGCGCGAGACCGGCTGCACACGGGACCGGCGACCCTCCGAACGTCGTGCCGTGATCGCCGGGCTGCAGCGCATCGATCGCACATTCAGCGACCAGCATCGCGCCGATCGGTAAACCGTTCGCGAGCGCCTTGGCCATGGTGACGACGTCGGGCGTAATACCGAAGCGTTGGAAGGCAAAGAGGGGGCCGAGCCGCCCCATGCCGCATTGAATCTCGTCGAAAATGAGCAGCGCGCCGTAGCGATCGCACAGGTGTCGCGCGGTAGCGAGAAACTCGATCGTCGCCGGATGGACGCCGCTTTCACCCTGCACCGGCTCGACGATGAATGCCGCCACTGTGTTATCGAAGTTCTTGCCCAGTTCGATCGCGTCGTTGAACGGGGTAAAGGCGAAGCCGTCCGGCATCGGCCCAAAGCCTTCCTTATAATGGTCGTTGGCCGTGGCCGCAAGCGAGCCGTAGGTCCGCCCGTGGAACGATCCGCTACAGGCTAGGATCTTGATGCGCTCGGGCTCGCCCTTGCGAAACGCGCGCTTACGCGCAAGCTTTATTGCGGCTTCGTTAGCCTCGGTCCCGGAATTACAGAAGAACGCGCGCGCCAGGCCGCTGCGTGCGACGAGTTCGCGCGCTAGCGCGCCGGCTGGTTCGTGATGGTAGAGATTGCTGCAGTGCACCAGGGTGCGAGCTTGCTCCGCGATGGCCTGCGAGATCCACGGATGACAGTGACCCAGCGCACACACCGCGATGCCGGCGATGAAATCGAGATACCGCGTTCCCTGATCGTCGTAGAGATAACAGCCTTCGCCACGCACAATCGTAATCGGCGCTCGATTATAATTGCCGAGCAACGCTTCGTCATCCGGAACGCGTCGAAGAACGGTCATGTACGGTAACTTGCGTTGATGCGCACGTAGTCCTTTGAAAGATCGCAGCCCCACGCGGTGGCGTGCGCCTCGCCGATCCCCAAATGCAGGTCGACGATGATATCGGTCACCTCGAGCTCGTGGTGCGCCTCGGCCTCGCTGAGCGCCTCGATCGCGCCGCGTTCCACCCAGGTCTTGCCGTTGAGTTGCAGCCACCACGTCTCCGGATCGAGCCCGGCGTTGACCGAACCCGCCGCGGCGATGATACGCCCCCAATTCGGATCCTCGCCGTAGAGCGCGGTTCGCACCAGATTGCTGTTGATCACCGCGCGTCCGACCGTGTGCGCTTGCGCAACATCCCTGGCACCGCGGATGTGCACGGTGAGCGTCTT
>DATHMY010000084.1:0-22868 GCA_035486535.1 Candidatus Acidiferrum sp. | reverse complement strand
CCGGACGCATGCGCCCACCACACGCATGCTCGATGCTATCGAGCGCAAGCCCGCGTGAATCAATCGGCAGGCGCTCCTCGCATCCGGTACAGCGCGCCGTGCGCAGCGCGCCGTGAAGTTCGAGTACGTTGCGCGACCCGGCCCGAAGATGCAGTGAGTCGACGTTTTGCGTCGCGAGCGTGAAATCGGGATAGCGTTCTTCAAGCAGCGCGAGTGCGTAGTGGCCGGCGTTTGGTTGCGCGCGGCGATGCACCGCGTTGCGCTCGTTGTACCACGTCCATACCAACTGCGGATCATGCGCAAAGCCTTGCGGCGATGCGAGCTCTTCGACGCGGTGCGTGCGCCACAAACCGTTGACGCCGCGAAACGTCGGCAGTCCGCTTTCGGCCGAGATTCCCGAGCCGGTTAGTACCAGTACCGAGCGCGCGCTGCGGAGACGTTCGAGCAATTCCTGCATGGCGCCAACTTCGCCGAGGCGAAAGGGAGCTCCGTGGATCCGCAGACGCGCGACCGGCGTCCGATCGTGTGGCCGGCCTACCTGGTTGCGGCAGTGTGTTTTGCCGTCGCAGTCTCGCTGTCGCTGATCAATCTGTCGTTGATCGAGCAACTCAAGGCGGCGCAGTCGCACCTTGCCCTGGCGGGCGCGCGTGCCAACGGCCTGGTTCGCGACCTTGCGAGCGAACGCGGCACGCTCGCCGACCTCATGGACGACGATGCACAGCACTTCGACATCACGGGAGGCCAAGTCGTGCGGATCCGAGGCCATCTCTACGTCACGATGCACGATCTCGCTCAGCCGCCACGCGGCCGCGTCTATGAAGCCTGGACCCAGCCGAAGAACAGCACGACGCTGCAACCGGCGCTGACGTTCGTGCCCGATTCGCACGGCGTCGCTGTCGTGAGCATCCCAGTCGATGCCAAGGACGTGGGCGCGATCGAAATTACGCTTGAACCCGACGGCGGAAGCAAGGCTCCCACGAGCAAGCCGCTTGTACTCGAACCGCTCAATTGATAGTCCGCACCGAGCGCATGACGAACGTGCGCGAGCAAGATGCCCTGGCCTACCTTGCCCGCGCGCCGTACGCGAACGTGTTCCTCACGTACTTGATTCTGTTCGACCGCTCGCCGGCAACACAGAATGCGCTGCACGTTGCGGTCGACGACGCCAACCGCATCCGCGGAATCGGCTATTTCTCGCGCCAGGTCGCGCTCTCTGCCGACGATCCGGCGGCCATCGAAGCCTTTGCGCGCATTGGCGCAAATCATCGTGGCGAACGGATGATCGTCGGCCCGCGGACCGAGGTTGCTGCCTATTGGGCGCACATCCGCGCGAAACATGATCGCGCGCGGCTGATCCGCGACCGTCAGTTCGTGATGATGCTCGATCGCTCGATGCTCGTGCCGCTCGATCGCAGCGTCGTGGTGCGCCGCGCTCGCATTGACGAGTGGCCGGCTGTGGCCGACAACTCGGCGTCGATGATCTCCGCCGAACTCGAATACGACCCGATGCGTTCCTCGCCCGAATTTACTTCCAATGTTCGCGCGATGATCGATCGCGGACTGTGGTGGGTGGGCGAATCGCTCGGACGCCTCTGCTTCTTCTGCAATGTTGGGCCGTGGAGTCCGCTCACCGCGCAGATGCAAGGGATCTGGACGCCGCCGGAGCTACGCGGAAAGGGCCTCGCGACGCAAGCGCTGGCCGGCATTTGCGACAAGCTCTTCGAGCTCACACCGACGCTCTCGCTCTACGTCAATGACTTCAACGAGAAGGGCATCGCACTCTACGAACGCGTCGGCTTCAAGACGGTCTCCGAGTTCCAAACGATCCTATTTTAGCCCGCTACTCGTGGTGGGTGAATTTATCTTGGACGCCGTGTACGCCCGATTCGACGGCGCGTTCGCCGGCGGTCACCATGTTGATGATCCAACGAATCGTTGCCCAGACCCCGATGATCGCGAACACGAAGATGACGACAAACACCCAGGCCGCGGCTTCAGCCATGTGAATCACAGTTTGTTCCATAATGTGCTAGCGCTTGGCGGGTGCGCCGACCAGACCTGCAAGCCGGCTCGCGTTGCGCGCAACCATGCCATAGATCGAGAGTTGCGGGTTCGCGCCGATGCTCGTGGGAAAGGCTGACCCGTCGAAAACGTAGACGTTTTCGAGATGATGGTGACGGCCAGTGCCGTCAATAACCGACGAGCGTGGATCGGCGCCCAGACCGCAGCCGCCCATCACGTGCGCACTTACCACGCTCGCGCGAACAATCTCCATTGGTAGGGCATCCACCAGGCGCTCAGCCTCCTCGAATGACGTGACCGGCTGCGCCGCCTCGTGGATCGGCAGCACACTGGTAGCGCCCGCGGCGAACTGAATCTGCGCCATGCTTTTGAGCGCGCGCCGAGCTCCATCCCACACGTACGGGGTAATCGGATAATCCAACAAGGGCGTGCCGTCGTCGCGCAATCCGACGCTCCCGCCCGTACTTTGCGGATGAAATCCGTCGCGCATGAGCGCAATGATCACTTGCAGATGCGGCATCCGCGCGAGCAATTTCGCGCTGGGCACGCCAAAGCCGGGTGTTGTAGTTGCTAGCAGCACCGGATGTAGCGGCGGCACTTCGAGCTTGTAGCCAATCGCGCCGTCGAGTGCATTGGTGTGTAAAAAATGATCGCTATAGATCGATTGCGGCGCACCCGAATACCCCGCGACAACCTCGGGCATCGTCGCGGCTGAAATAACCGTTGGGTGCAGAAACGTTCGCTTGCCCAGCGTGCCGTAGGGATCAGGTGCATTGCTGCGCAGCAACAGTGCCGGCGAATTGATCGCGCCACCCGCGATGACAAAGGTACGCGCACGAATGGTGATCGTGTGCGGACCTGGCTGCAGTCCGCTCGCGTCAAGCGACGCGCACTGCAGCGTATCGGCACGATCACCGGCGAACGCCAAATGCTGCGCGCGTGCACGGCTGATCAGTATGGCACCGCGATCGAGCGCCGCTGGAATCGTGGTGACGAGCATCGATTGCTTGGCATTGGTCGGGCAGCCCATGCCGCAGTAGCCCAGGTTGTAGCAACCCTTGACGTTGCGCGGAATGATGGCGGTAGGAATGCCAAGCTTGTTTGCGCCCCGCGCCAGCAGCGCGTTGTTTTCATTGGGTGGCTCGTCCCATGGGTGCACCGACAGGCGGTGCTCCATCCGTTCGAACCACGGTGCAAGTGCATTTTCGGAATAGTCGGCCAGCCCAAAGTGCTCGCGCCAGTAATCCAACGTCTGCGGCGGCGTGCGAAAGCTGCTCGTCCAATTGACGGTGGTCGAGCCGCCGACAGCGCGACCTTGCAAAATTACGATGCCTTTGTCTTTGGTGCGCCGGCCGGCCGACTCTTGATAGAGCTGCGGATACGCTTCGCGCTCGAGCATGTGAAAGTCGCGCGATGAACGCAGCGGGCCTTCCTCGATCAGCACGACGCTGAGTCCCGCATCAGTGAGGATCTCGGCGGTCGTGCCGCCTCCGGCTCCCGTCCCGATGATGACGACGTCTGCGTCAAACGTACGATCGCGATCGAAGGTCGAAGCGTCGTAGGCTTTCCAACCGCGCAAAAGCCCTTGTGCGATCGGGTCCGCGATCATACGATTCGCGGCGGCCCTGGATAGCCGATGCGCGCCCACGCCGCCTCATTGCCGTACCATCCGGCCATGACGAGTTGATGCAATGCCGCGTAGCCGCTGCGTAAAAGTGCGGCGTTACTCGTGCGCCAGCTCTGGAGAAACGCTGCGATATCAGCGTCGGAGGCCGTCTGCCACGATCCAATGCCTGCCATCAGCCGCCGGCTCAACGGAAATTCGAGCAACCCGAAAAGCTGACCGATCTCACCTTGCACCGCGGGCGGCAGTCCGGCGATTGCGACATCGACGCCGCGCACTGCGGTATCCAGTGCGTCCCTGTCGTTCGGTAGCGCACCCTGCAGCATCACGCGTGCGATCGCGCGCACCATCTCGCGATGATTGCCGGCTGCAGCACAACCGCCGAGGGCGAGCAGCATCGCGCCGCCCGCGCCGGTTTGCAACAGCCGCCGGCGGGTTAGCGTTGAAAGAGCATCCTTCGACGGTATTCGGACGGCGATTGACCCATCACATCTTTGAACGCGCGTGAGAAGGTGCAACAGCTCTGATATCCCGTTTGGGCGGCGAGCGCTGAGATCGCGCCGTCACGTTCCTCGAGAAACGAGAGCGCATGCTCGATTCGCAGCGTCTTGACCAAGGTCGAAAACGTGATGCCGACCTTTTCTGCGAAATACCGCGAGAACGCGCATGACGTCATTCCGGCGAGTGCTGCCGCGGTTTCAAGCCGTATCGGCTCGCCGATATGTTCGCGCACGTACGTCGCCGCTGCGAGCGTTCGCGGATAGTAGAGAATCCGGCGCTGAACGTCGTCGGCCAACAGCCGGGAACGGAAGACTTGGGTCGTATCGAGCACGATGCAACCTCCGGAGGGGGTCTACTGAAGGCTAGCCCATTTGGGCTAGTCCCAGCCTAGTCCTTTCGGACCCCGAGACGGCGGGTCCGCCCGGATGTGCTCGCCAATCCCTCCGGAAAATGGGACGCCGATCCGAAGTCACTGCCGGCTGGGCTACCCGCATGCGGGATGCCTACGACAGCGCCGCGTTCACCGAGGCCGCGGCCATTTTTGACGAGCGCGGACGGCACGTGGCACCGCTGGAGCTGGTGCTCACCCGTAGCCGGATCGCGTTGGCGCGTGACCCGGCCTTCGCGCTCGATCTGCTGCTCGCGCAACGCCGGCGCTTCGAGCAGAGCCCCGAGTGGTTTGCCGCGGAAGTTCTGCTCGGATCGAGCTTTGCCGCGCTGCGCGATTACGCGACGGCCGATGCCCGTTTCGAACGAGCGCGCACATTGGCCGACCGGCGTTCTTTAGCGCAAACGACGATGCTCGCCGCCGCGCGTGCGCGCCGCTATGTCGGCGAAGGCCGCATCGGTGATGCGTGGCGTTGCTATGAAGCGACGCTCGTCGATCGTCGCCTCGCGAGCACCATCGAGAGCGAACGGCTCAAGGCTGAGATTCATCATGCCGAGGCGCGTTTCGGCGAACAAGCGCACGCATTGACGCGGCTGCTGGCACTTATCGGCGATGCAATCGATGCACATCTGGCAACGTGGTACGAGGCGGTCGCGCAACTTGGCGGCCTAGCCTGTGAGCTGCCCGCGCCGGCAGCCGCCGCGACCGTCGCCAATGCCCTGCTCGCGCGCGCGCAGTGGTCGGCTGATTTTAGTGCGCAGCGTTTCGCGTCCGCGCGTTCGCTTGCGTGGTGCAAAGTACTCGGTGGCGACATGCTGGGCTCGTTTCGCTATCTGCGTGAGGCCGCAACCGTCGCCGAAACGATGGGAAGCGCTCCGCTGCGAGCGATCGTCATGCTGGATCGTGCGCAGTTTGCGCGCAACGCCGGCGAAGAACATTGGTGCGCCAACGAGACCGCGGCGGCAAGCGAACTCCTGCGCGACGTCGACTGGCCGCATGCCCGGATCGAGGAACGTTCGGCGCTACCGCTCTTCGCCGAAGTGCTTGCGCCGGCGGACCCGCAGGGTGCCGCGGCGGCGATCGCCCGCTATGCCACCCTCGCGCCGGTGCTCGACCCGGTGGCGGTCGGCGTGCGCGGGCTCGTGCATCTTGCCAACGGCCGTTCCCGTGACGGTGTGCGCGACCTGAGCGCCGCCTACGACAGCTTCGGTCGCGCCGGATCCGAGTGGCGGGCAGGCAAGGCCGCGCTCGAGCTTGCCAAAGCGACGGGCGCCACGCGCTGGCGGCTCGTTGCACTCGAGAATCTCGAGTTCTACGCGGGCTCGTGGCTGTTTGCGGCGGCGCAGGCGATGGGCGAACTAACCGGCACCGCCGACGCGCTGTCACTAACGCCGATGCAAGAGCGTGTCTTTCATATGATTTGCGAGGGCCTCTCCACCGACGCAATTGCGACGCGCCTGGGCCGGAGCCGCTCGACGATTCGCAATCACATCAAGTTGATCTTCAAGGCGATGGGCGTACGATCGCGCGCCGCGCTCGTCGCCAAAGCTGCCAGAGAGGGCCGTTTCACCCTTCCATGATTGGTGCCCACGTCATTCTCCATCTCGGGCTCTGCAATGCGATGCTCAAGATGCCGCCTTCATCGAGCACGCGAGTGCACATCCGAACGGTCGACCACACCAACCGTCCGCACGTCGATCAGGATTTTACGCTCAGGCACTACACGGGCTCGAATGCGCCGATCGAGTTCGACTCGCCGCCCGGTCTGTATGAAATCTCGATCAGCGTACCGCAGTATCGCTGCTCCGCAGCCGACTATCTCTTCTTCATCGACCAGCACACGCGCACGATCAGCGAACAGTTGACCGACGGGATCGCATCGCCTGGGCAGCCGTTGCTCCTCGACGGCGCCGCGCCGGCATCATTTATCTATCTCTCGCCGACCTACGTGTTGTTCGACAAGAGCACGCAGTGCGACAAGCCCGTGCCCGATCCGCTTCCGGCGCACATCACGATCGAAAACGATCAGGATTCATTCTACGTCTGGATGTATTCCGACCCCACGCTCGTCGAGCACGGGCCGGAGGTCGTCGCGCTGCAAGTACAAACGCCGACCGGCGACAGTCACTACATTCGGCTCAAGGTACCGTTCCCGCAACCGTGGGATGGTAGCCCCGAAGAAATTCAATTCAACGTGCGAGACAGCGACATCGACTGGCTCTCCGGTCAGCCGACCGGCGTGCTCTTGTGTCCGAAGCTCTTCAAGACGTCAGCTGGATAGCGCGCGCACCCTGAACGAAGTCTTCGAACGCCGCGAGCGGCAGCGGTTTGCTAATTAAATAGCCCTGGAGGCGGTCGCATCCAAGTCCCGTCAGCACGTCACGCTGACTGAGGGTTTCAACGCCTTCGGCGGTCACCGACAAGTGGAGCTTGTGCGCGATTGAGATGATCGATTCAGCCAGCGAGCGATCCACGTCGCGTTCGATGCCCTCCACGAACGTTCGATCGATCTTGAGAGTGTCGAGCGGGAGCCGCTTGAGATACGAGAACGAACTATAACCGGTTCCAAAATCGTCGACGGCGATGCGAATACCCATGCGCTTGATGCGCTCGAGCACGCTGTGATCTGCTTCGGCGTTGGGTACGAGCGCGGACTCGGTAATTTCGATTTCCAACACTGAGGGGTCGGCGTTGTTGTCTCGCAACACGTTCGCCACCATTTCCACGAAGTCTGGATGACTCAACTGTCGCGGAGAAATATTCACCGCCATCGAAATCGGTGAGCCTTCGATCCGCCAGCGCATCGCCTGCCGTACCGCAGTCTCAATGGCCCACTTGCCGATCGCGACGATCGCACCGGTCTCCTCGGCAATCGCAATGAACTCAGACGGAGGATGAATGCGTCCGTCGGGCGCCGTCAAGCGCAGCAGCGCTTCAGCGGCGACGATACGATTGCTCTGCACGTCAACGATCGGTTGGTAGTGCAGGACCAAACTATCGGAGCCGACCGCCGTCTGCAACTGATTCTGAATGTGATGGCGGCGCGCCGCGCCCTCGTGCATATGTGCGGCAAACATCGCGTACGGCGGAATGGATTGCTCCTTGGCAACGTACATCGCCGTATCAGCGCTGCGAATGAGCACTTCAGGATCGGTTCCATGCGCCGGATACAAGGCGACGCCGATACTCGCCGCAACGGAAAACTCGTAGCTATTGACGTAGAACGACTCCGAAAGCCCCTGGATGGCTTGCCGGCAGATCCTTTCCACAAACGCTTCGCTATCGATGGATTCGAGCACGGCTACGAATTCATCACCGCCCCATCGCGCGACGAGCGTTTGCTCGGGCAGGAGCAAACGGATGCGATCGGCGACGGCCTTCAATAGCAAATCGCCGACCGTGTGGCCCAGCGTATCATTGACATCTTTGAAGCGATTGAGGTCCAGAAAGAGCACGGCGCAGATTTCTCCGCCGCGCTCCGCGCGCTCGAGCGCCTCGACGAGCGCCTCGCGCATCGTGGCGCGATTCGGCAGCCCGGTAAGCTGGTCGTAGCGCGCGAGACGCTCGAGCGATAGCTGTGCCTCTTTCCGTTCCGAAATGTCCATGAGCGTACCTAACCGGCGGACGGCTCGCCCGACGGAGTCGTACTCATGCTTTCCGCGCAATTGGACCCATCGCGTCGTTCCGTCAGGACGCTCGATACGATGATCGAGCGTGAACTCTTCGGCCGTTGATTGCGCGCGCTCGAGTTCGATATCGACGCGACTGCGGTCTTCGGCAGGCAAGGAGCGGCGATACAACTCGGCGAGCTCGGAACTCGGCGTGTCCAAGGGAAGCCCAAAGATGCGCAGCACCTCATCGGAGCACTCGATCACGCCGGTTTGCATATTCAGAATCCATTTTCCGAGATGTGTGATCGTGTGGGTCTCTTCCACGTCAGCCATCGCTTGCTCGGCCGCGAACTGATTCAAAATCGCCGTGCGCTGACTGCGAATGTGGAGCGAAGCCGGAATGAACGCGAGCGTATATCCGGTTCCGTAAATGATGAGCGTGGCGAGACCGTCAGGCGTCCAAAATAGACCGCGATATGCTGAATAGCCAGCCATGAACAGAAATCCGATCGCCATCGCCGCCGCGAGTGCGCGCGGATCGTAAAATGCATTTTGCGCGCCGATGATGACGAGGAGGCCAGAAGCGATGTATAGGTTTTGATCGCCGCTGTTAACGACGAGCGCCGCGATTACGCAGAGCGCGACCACACCCTGAACGAATTGCAGCACGGACGCGTAGCGGCGCGCTCCGCGGACGAACAGCAGCGTGCCGGCAACGACGATAGAACAGGCAGTGCACGCAAAACGCAGCAGCAATGAATCCGGCGGCAGGCCCGGCAGGACCACAAGCACATAATGAAACGCCGGCACCAGCACGCCGATGAGCAGGCTGTACAAGAGCGCCGTGTTGTAGCTATTACGCTCGAGCCAAAGCTTGTAAGCGAGCACAATATCTCATCGGCAGCCCAAACCTATTGCCGGGAGCAGGCGCCGCCGCACCGCCGCGGCCCTGGTCAAAAGTTTACAATCAGGCCGTGCTTGCGGATACGGGGGTCACTTTACGGTATAGCCTTTTGATTCTAGGCATGCCGAGTATGCGCGCTTGAACTTCCCGATTTGCTGCGACTGCTGCGCCTGAGCATTCGCCTGCGCATAGTGCTTCTCGGCTTCGTTGAGCCGCCGCTGACCGGCGTACCCGCCGATTCCGCCCGCGGTAGCGCCGATTGCCGCGCCCTGTCCGGCGTTCCCGGCAACCGCTCCGATCAAAGCGCCCGCAGCGGCACCTCGCGCGGCGCCGCGCACCGCGCCACCCTGATGCTGCGTCGCTTGCGGCGCGGGCGCCGGGGGAAGATTCGCGGGATCGACGCCAGTCTTCGACACCGCGGACTTGTAGCAAATCGACTCATCGTTGACTTGCTGCGACTCGCTTTGTCCCTTCGCAGGATAGGCGTAGAGACCGAACAGTGAGCTCGTGTGCTGCGCCGCGCTCGGAAGCGGCGTCAACGCAAACAGCGAGAGGATGATAAGTGCAATCGTGACATCACGTTTCATCAGCCGGACGTACGTCGCGTCTTATATCGCGTTCCTTCGACCAAATTGCATTTTCAGGATACGACGCGCATCTTCGCCGGGCTACGCTACTTGCGCGGAGGGCACAATCATGGCGAATACCAACGGTAAATCCGGTCCGGGTTCGAAAGCGAAACAGCGCGAGATTTTACCGATTCCCGATCGGGCGTATGCCGGATTCATGGCCTACGACGCTAAAGACCCCGATTCAAAATTTCCACCGATCGAGCCGTTAACGCCACCGGCCGGTGCGCCCAACGTCCTCATCGTGCTGATCGATGATGTCGGCTATGGCGCGTCGAGTGCCTTCGGCGGCCCGTGTAACGCGCCGACGGCCGAGCGAATCGCCAAGGACGGCCTGCGCTACACGCGCTTTCATACCACCGCGCTGTGCTCGCCGACGCGTGCAGCCCTCCTTGCGGGGCGCAATCACCATACGATCGGCATGGGCGGCATCACCGAGATCGCAACCTCCGCGCCCGGCTACAACTCGATGCGACCCAACTCAATGGCACCGCTGCCTGAGATTTTGCGGCTGAACGGTTACTCGACAGCACAGTTTGGCAAGTGCCACGAAGTGCCGGTGTGGGAAGCGAGTCCGGTCGGGCCGTTCGATCGCTGGCCGACCGGCTCGGGCTTCGAGCACTTCTACGGCTTTATCGCCGGCGAATGCAACCAATGGTATCCGGCGATTCACGAAGGCACCAAAGTGGTCGAAGCGCCGAAGACGCCCGAAGAAGGCTACCACTTCATGGAGGACATGACGGACCGCGCGATTGCGTGGGTACGTCAGCAACGGTTGCTCGCGGGTGACAAGCCGTTCTTCATGTACTTCGCACCCGGCGCAACGCATGCGCCGCATCACGTCCCCAAAGAGTGGGCCGATAAGTACAAAGGCAAGTTCGATCAAGGCTGGGATAAGGTGCGCGAAACGACCTTCGCGCAGCAAAAGAAGCTTGGCGTGATACCGCAGACCTGCGAACTGACCCCACGGCCAAAAGAGATACCTTCGTGGGATTCGGAGCCCGCAAATATGAAGCCCGTGTTAGCGCGGGAGATGGAAGTGTACGCCGGCTTCTTCGAGTACGCGGACTATCACATCGGACGCCTCATCGACGCGATCGACGAAATCAAAGCACTCGATAATACGCTGATCTATTACATCATCGGCGACAACGGCGCGTCGGCCGAAGGCACGCCCGACGGTACCTACAACGAAATGCTGCCGTTCAACGGCATGAAGTCGCTGGAGACGCCCGAGTTTTTGATGTCTAAAATCGACAAGCTCGGCGGCCCGGAGTCATACAATCACTACGCGGTCGGCTGGGCACATGCGATGGATACGCCCTATCAATGGACGAAACAAGTCGCATCGCATTGGGGCGGCACGCGCAACGGCACGATCATTCGTTGGCCCAAGGGCATCAAGGCCAAAGGCGAGATTCGCAATCAGTTCCATCACGTCATCGATGTTGCACCGACGATTCTCGAAGCTGCCGGGCTGGCCGAACCGGTTATGGTAAACGGCGTCGGACAAGTTCCGATGCAAGGCGTGAGCATGACCTACACATTCGAAGACGCCAAAGCTCCGGAACGGCGCGAAACGCAGTACTTCGAGATGTTCGGCAATCGCGGTATCTATCACAAAGGCTGGACTGCCGTCACTCGTCATCGCACGCCGTGGTTGATGGCCGAACAAGCGCCACCCTTTGATGACGACGTGTGGGAACTCTACGATACCAACAAGGACTGGTCGCAAGCGCACGACCTCTCAAAGACCATGCCCGACAAACTTCACGAGCTCCAGAGGCTTTGGGTCATCGAAGCCACGCGCAACCAAGTCCTGCCGATGGACGACCGCGCAATGGAACGGATGAATAGCGACACGGCTGGGCGGCCGGTACTGGTTCGCGGCAAACAACAAGTGCTCGCCAACGGCATGGGCGGCCTCAATGAAAACGGGCTCATCAACGTCAAGAACAAGAGTCACTCGATTACCGCAGAGCTCATCATACCCGATGGCGTCGTACCAAACGGCGCAATCATCGCGCAAGGCGGCATTGGTGGGGGCTGGATGTTCTACGTCGATAAGGGCAAGCTATCGTACATCTACAACCTAGCCGGCATTCACAAGTACACGATCGCATCCACCCAAACGATTCCTACTGGGAAGCACCAAGTCCGGATGGAGTTCGCCTACGACGGCGGCGGGATCGGGAAAGGCGGTACGGTAACGCTTTATCTCGACGGCAAAGCCATAGGGAACGGGCGCGTCGACGCCACCGCACCCGCGGTGTTCTCCGCCGACGAACTTTCCGACGTCGGGTTCAAGAGCGGCTCGCCCATGATCCCCGAGATGACCTCAGCCAAGAGTCACTTCACGGGTACGGTGATCGCCGTCGTGATCGACATCAGCGGCGAAGATACCGATCATCTGCTCGATCGCGAGCAAGTGATGAACATGATCATCGCGCGGCAGTAGAGCAGCTTTCCCATGAAAATGACCACGAAGATACCGCCGGCAATCACGACACCCGACGTCGTTGAGACGCGCCTTGGCACGCTGCGATTTTTCGATGGGTTCCCGGACGAAGCGACCGTTGAGACGGTTATGGGCAACCTCGACTTCTCGCGCGCCGTGCAAGCATTTCTTAACGGCATGCCCGGTACATCGTTAGTCGGCATGCGTACGGGCTATCGAAAGCTCGGCGTGAGCAACGGCACTATTCTGTTGTTTGAGAGCCTGTTAGACTCGAAATCGCTCTTTCTGACGGGGAATACCGATTCGGTTTATTTCAGCACCTGGCTCGATTTGACGAGCGGCCCCCTCGTGCTCGAAGCGCCACCCAAAGTGCTGGCGATGGTCGACGACTTCTGGTTCCAGTACGTTACCGATATAGGCAACGCCGGTCCCGACAGAGGCCAGGGCGGCAAGTACCTCATCGTTCCCCCCGGCTACAACGGTGAAGTGCCGGACGGCTACTTTGTCGCTCGCTCGCGCACCTATAACCTCTGGCTCATGGGTCGAGGCTTTAAGGTCGATGGCGATCTGCGGCCCGGCGTGGAGAGCATCAAAAATAATCTCCGCATCTATCCGCTCGCCCAAGCGAAGAACCCGCCGCAAACGACATTCATCAATGGCTCAGGCATGGAACTCAACACGATTCACGCCAACGATTTCAGCTACTTCGAAGAACTGAATGAGATCGTGCAAGAGGAACCCAGCGACGCTTTGGACCCCGAACGGCTAGGCCTGTTCGCCTCGATCGGTATCGAGAAGGGCAAGCCGTTCGCTCCCGATGCACGGATGAAGGCGATCCTTACCGAGGCGGCAGCCGTGGGAAATGCCACCGTGCGAGCGCTGCTCTTCCGCAACCGCACCAAGGACGCGTACTTCTTTCCGAACAGCGCGTGGATGACCACCTTCATCGGCGGAAGCTATGAGTTCTTGTCGCAGCCCGGCGTGCGCAACCTCGACGCTCGCTCGTTATTTCACTATTATGCAACCGGGATTACACCGGCCATGGCGATGAAAATGGTCGGCCTCGGCTCGCAATACGCCGCTGCGTTCGTGGATTCGCAAGGGAAGCCATTAGACGGCAGCAAGACGTACAAGATCCACCTGCCGCCGAATATTCCGGCGAAAGATTTCTGGTCGTTTGTCGTGTATGACAATCAGACACGCTCGATGCTGCAAACTGACGCGCGGTTCCCAAGCGTCGGCAGCGCATCGGAAGGCATCGTCGTTAATCCCGATACGTCAGTGGATGTTTGGTTCGGCCCAAGTGCGCCGAAGGGCCATGAAACGAATTGGGTGCAAACCGTTCCGGGCAAGGGCTGGAACGTGCTGTTCCGACTCTACGGACCGCTACAATCGTGGTTCGACAAGACGTGGAAACCCGGCGAGTTCGAATTCGAGAAGTGATTGGCGGGAGCGTGTAGGAATCGAACCTACCAGCCGCCTTGCGGCGGCCTCAGCGATTTTGAAGACCGTGCGAGCCACCAGACTCGTACGCTCCCGCCCACCTGATTCTACGTTCTTTAGTTGGTGTACTGTTCGCCGGTCGTGGTTTCGAAGAGGAACCAGATCCGCCGTTCCGTCTCATCGATGAAGACTTCGAGCAGTGAGGCTGTTGCGACATCCCCGAGTTCATCGACGGCGCTGTGGAGCTCACGCATGCGGCTGAGCAGGTCCTTGTTGTCTTCGAGCAGCGCACGCAACATCGCATGCGGGTCGACAAACTCGCGATCATCGTCGTCGACGTGCGTGATCTTCGAGACTTGACCTACACTGCGTAGCGTCGGCTGACCGAGCTTACGCGAACGCTCGGCGAGAACATCGATCATCGCAAAGATCTGCGCGGCGTGCTCATCGAGCAGCTCGTGATATTCCGTGAAGTGACTGCCCGAAACGTGCCAATGGTAGTTCTTCGTCTTAACGAACAGCGCCAGCACGTCGGCCGTGAGCGGGAGCAGCGCCTTGTTGATCTCAGCTCGGGCGTCCTCGCTAAGGTCGGACGGGGTTCCCAGGCGCGCCTGAAATTTTGAGAGCGTTGTTGTCGTAGCCATGTGGTGTAGACCCTTTCTGCAGCCGAGCGGTTGCGGCTTATCCGGGAATGTAGTCCACCTCCGTCATCATACCGTCCATCATGTGGATTTCGTTGTGACAGTGCAAGAGCCACCGGCCCGGAAACCCGTTGGCGTCGAAGATCCAGGCCAGCGTGCCCCCGTTAGCAGCCACCAGTGAAACGTCTTTGTCGAGCGGGCGCGCCAGTGGCTTGCCGTCGATCTCGACGACCCGGAAAACGTGGCCGTGCAGATGCATCGGATGATCCATGTCGGTTGTGTTCTTGAAGTGCACGTACACGCGGTCCCCGCGGTGCACGGCGATCTTCGGCGTGTTCGGCCAGGTTGCGCCGTTGAGGGTCCAGCGCGACGAATCCCACGCACCGCCGCCGAGCGTGTACGCTTTTCGGGTCGTGATGCCGCGCTCGTCTACCGCGGACGTAACGCCCCTTGCTAACTTCTCGTAGGTCAAATAGTCGACCCCTTCGAGTGATTGCGACGACGAAAGCGGCGCCGCGTTCTCCATGTCCGGTGTGGCCACAACCATTGCTTGTTGAAACGCCAGCGGATCGCTCGAGAGCCCTTGCAACAACCATGCGCCGGGTTTGGTCACTTCGAACCATGCGTCGTAACGCTCGGCGACGCCGATACGCAGCGCGTCAAATTCCATCGGCACCGGTACAGGATTGCCGTCGGCGTGGGTGACGCGTAAGCGATGACCGGCAAGCCGCACGTAGCGCGTCTGCGTTGCGCCGGCGTTGAGGATACGTAAGCGCACGCGATCGCCGACCTTCACCGCTAACCGTTTGGTGTTCGGATACGTCGCGCCGTTGATGCAGTGGGCAAGGTAGCGCACCTCATCGCCCATCTTGTCGTTGGGTTTCATCGCGCGCATCTCGGGTGAATCCATCGGATCGATCATCGGCGCATGGCTGCGACCCGACATCGCCGCCTGCACGCTGGCAAAATCCGGCACGTCGTGAAAGATGACCCCGAACTCGACGTCGGCCGGCTCGTCACGTGGATCCTCCACAATAAACATGCCGAACAAGCCGCGCAAGACGCCCATTTGCCCTGCGTGATCGTGATACCAACGCGTGCCCGGCGGATCGGGGGTGTACTCGTAAACGAATCGTTGACCGCGCAACAGCGCCGGCTGCGTCACGCCGGCGGCGCCGTCCATCGCGTTTGGCAACGCCATGCCGTGCCAATGCGTCGTGGTCGCAATCGACGAGTGGTTCACGTACTCGACGCGCACGCGCTGTCCGTGACGAACGCGCAACACCGGACCGGGAATGCTGCCGTTGTAGCCGATTGCATCGACCACCACACCCGGCGCAGGCGAGTAGCGCATCGGCGTAGCGAGGAGGCGATACGAAACGATGTCGCTGGCCAGCACGCGCTCGGGCAATTGCGCGAGCGCGAGCGCGCTCATCGTTCCGGCGGCGCCGGCAAGGAAATGGGCCCTATGCACTATTGACCGATGACGAGGGGCCGGTCGATGGTCTTGCCGTCGTAGACGATATGAATCGTCCATGCACCCGACATCGCGAATGCAATCCGTGCCTTATAGACGTGCGGATCGGCGGTTGGCGCAAACGTGACCGGCGGCGATTTCATCGCCATCGAGCCCATGGACATGGATGCGACCGCAGTCACTTTTCGCGGCGCTGCGCCGCGGAAACGTACGGTTACATCGGCATAATTGACCGGATGCGCAGGCGCAAACGTAACCACGGGCTGATCGGCGCTCATACCGCCGTCGAGCCCAGAGAGATAGTCGGCGATGTCGCTCGCCTGCGTGGTGGAAAAACCGTAGTTGGGCATCGGCGCCTTTGGACTCGTGAGCGCCGCGGCGATCTGCGCTCGGCTAAGACGGTGCTCGATCCCGTAGAGCGCCGGAAACTGTGTGGTTCCCCGAAAAGTCGTGCCGTGGCAGGCCTGGCACCCGTTTTGGGCAACGAGCTTCGCCCCGGTGTTTGCGTCAGCGACCAGAATCGCCAGCGTAAGTACAGCGTGGAATGGCATATTAGTGGGAGTATATCGTAAAGCGGCAGTTAACGGCGCAGGATGACCACGCCGCTCGCATAAGCAGGCAAGCAATTTGATGTTCTACGATGCTGAGCCAACCGGCGATGGGGGGCTGCTCGCGCGGCTGCTCGGCATTACCTATGAGATTTTGCACGCACAAGAGATCGCGCCGGCGCTGGAATCGATCGCGCGCGCGGTGGCCGAACTCTTTGGTTTCAAATACGTTACGATCGTTGCAGCCGACGCGCCGGGCGGCGAACTCTACCGGCGCGTCTTACTCGGCTTTCCAATCGAAGTTATCCGCGAGCGTCTCGGCGAGCACATCGAGCGGCGGTCGGTGATGCAGATTCTCCCGGCCGAGTCCGAAGTGCTGCCCTACTGCTTCTACAATCCCGCCGAACGCGAGATCTATTGGAAGCAGAGTATCTACACCGGCTTTCGTCCGCTCAACGAGCCGCGCAGTTCGCCCGATGCATGGCACGAGCGCGACACGCTCACGCTGGTGTTGCCCGATCGCGACGGCAACATGCTCGGCTACCTTTCGGCGGACGCACCGCTCGACGGCAAAGTCCCCTCGATCGAGACGTTGCGCCGGATGCAGCTCTTCACCAACCTCGTGGGACTAGCACTCGCCAGTTCGCGTTCGCACGCGGTCGAGACCGAGCAGCGCCGTAATCTCGAGCAAAACGCGCGTTTGCAGAACGAATTCTTCAGCATGGTATCGCACGAAGTTCGCTCGCCGCTCGCCGCGATTCGCGGCGCGACCGCGCTCTTGCAGACGCACTTCGAAACGCTGGGGCTCGAGCGGCGCCAAGAGCTGCTCGGCGTGCTCTCCAGTTCAACGGCTCGTCTCTCGTCGATCTTCGAAGACTTCTTGCTGCTCTCACGGATGGATGCGGGTCATCTCGCGCTGCGTATCGAGCGCGTCTCGCCGGTCAACATCATCGAAGAGTCGATGGCGCGTATGCGCAGCGAATATCCCGAGCGATTCTTCAACGCCGCATATCTCGATCCGGTGCCGCACATGCTGGCCGACGAAGGCCGCGCAGTGCAGATCCTCACCAACTTGCTTTCCAACGCGGTGAAGTACAGCTACCCAACCAGCCCGATCCACATCGACGTCAAAGTGAACGACGGGCGCGTGCGCATCGCGATCGTCAACGAAGGTCCGGGGATCAGCGACGAGGATGGCCTCAAGCTCTTCACCCGCTTCGGCCGCGTCTCGTCGGGCGAGGGATCGACCGGCCTCGGCCTGTACATTTGCCGCGAGCTGGTCGGGATGATGCACGGCGAGATCGGCTTCGAGAGCGAGCCTGAAAAGCGCACCTCCTTCTGGTTTGCCCTCCCGCAGGCGGTACCGTAGCGCACGTCCTTAACCTTAGAAGTAGCTATTTTCGTGCTTCTATGGTAGAACCGGGAGCGTGAAGACCCGCCCCGATATCCGCAACGTCGCCATCATCGCCCACGTCGACCATGGCAAAACGACCCTCGTGGACGCCATGCTCAAGCAGAGCGGCGTCTTCCGCGAGGGCCAGACTGTCCAGACCCGCGTCATGGACTCGAACCCGCTCGAGCGCGAGCGCGGGATTACGATCCTGGCGAAAAACACCGCGGTGCGCCACGGCGACGTGAAGTTCAACATCGTCGACACCCCCGGCCACGCCGACTTTGGCGGCGAGGTCGAGCGCGTGCTGCAGATGGTGCAGGGCGTGTTGTTACTGGTCGACGCCGCCGAAGGCGTGATGCCGCAGACGCGGTTCGTGCTGCGCAAAGCCCTCGAATTGGACCTGAAAGTGCTCGTCGCGATCAACAAGATCGACCGCAAAGACGCGCGCCCGACCGAGATCGTCAATGAAGTTTTCGATCTGTTCATTGAGCTGGGAGCCAGCGACGAGCAGGCCGACTTTCCGATCGTTTTCACCAACGGCAAACTAGGCATCGCCAAACGAACGCTCGAGGAAGAGAGCCCCGATCTCGAGCCGCTCTTCGAACTGATCAAAAATCACGTGCCCGAAGCGCCGAGCGAAGACGGGCCATTCCAGCTGCTCATCTCGGCGATCGATCACAACAAATACGTCGGACGTATCGGCATCGGCCGCGTGTTTCGCGGCGCGTCAAAGATCAACGCGCCGATCGCCAAGGTCGATCGCGAGGGCAAGGTCATGAGCGGCCTGCGCCTCACGACGCTGCTCACGTTTGCCGGCCTCGAGCGCATCGAAGTCGAGGAAGCCTCGGCCGGCGACATCGTCTGCGTCTCGGGCATCGAGGACCTCAACATCGGTGACACGATCGCCGACGCGCAGTCGCCTGAGGGCATTCACGCGGTCGCGGTCGATGAGCCGACCGTGTCGATGTCGTTCTCGGTGAACAATTCGCCCTTCGCGGGCAAAGAAGGCAAGTTCCTAACCTCGCGCCAGATTCGCGACCGCTTGATGCGCGAGCTCGAATCGAACGTCGCGCTGCGCGTGGCCGATACTGAATCGGCCGATACGTTTGAAGTTCGCGGCCGCGGCGAGTTGCATCTCTCGATTCTCATTGAGACGATGCGCCGTGAAGGCTACGAACTTGCGGTTTCGAAGCCGCAGGTGATCATTATGGAGCGCGACGGCAAGAAGTGGGAACCGGTTGAGTACGTCGTCGTCGACGTCCCCGACGAGTACTCGGGCCCGGTGATCGAGTCACTCGGCAAGCGCAAAGCGATCATGTCGAACATGATCGGCATCGGCGAGTCACGCCGTCTCGAATACACGATGCCGACGCGCGCGATCTTCGGTCTGCGCGGCGAATTGCTCACGCTCACGCGTGGTACCGCGGTGATGTCGCACACCTACTACGACCATCAAGAGTGGCAGGGCGAACTGCCGGGCCGTAACGTCGGCGCGCTGGTCGCGACCGATACGGGTCGTGCGACGGCGTACGCCATCGCCGGTGTCGAGCAGCGCGGGCGCTTCTTCATCGATCCCGGTGAAGACATCTACGAAGGCATGGTCGTCGGCCGCGCCAACGACGACAAAGACGTCGGACTCAACGTCGTGCGCGAAAAGAAGCTCACCAACATGCGCGCGTCGGGCAGCGACGATACCGTCAAGCTGCCGCCGAAAGAGAATATGTCGCTCGAACGCGCGATCGAGTTCATCGAAGACGACGAGCTCGTCGAGGTCACGCCGCAATCGATCCGGTTGCGCAAGCGCGTCCTCGACGAAAGCGATCGCCTCAAAGCGCGTCGCCGTGAAAAGACCAGCGTCTAGCGCGTAACCGGTTCGCGCCGCTCGATACGCAGTTCGCCGACGATCGTTTTCGGCGGAGTGACGGCAGGTGCCGGCGCAGGCGGAGCCGGCCTGATCGTGCGGCGGACCATCAGCAGCGGCAAGAACGTCGCGGCCATCGTCGCTACGGCGAAGAATTGCGTCGTGGTCATCGCGGCGAGATTTGCCGCTTCCGCGTTCGCCAGCGCATCGAGCTGGCCGATCGCGTGCGCACCGTGCGCTAGCACCGCGGTGGCAACGTTCGTGTTCCTTAACGTGATCGTGCCCGCAATGCTGCTCAGCGCTGTATTGAAGTTACGATCCAGCAGCGTCGCCGCGTAGGCTGAGCCGATCGAGGCCCCGATCTGCTGCATCAGACGCGTGAGCGCCAGCGCCGAAGGCACGATCGCATGATCGATCCCCTGTAACAACACGACCGAGACCGGCACAAACACGAAGGCCATGCCGACGCCGCCGAGCGCCTGCGTCCAGAAGAACGTCATGAACGTCGCGTTGGTCGTCATCTCGAAGGTCTGATACCACGTCGTAAGGCCCATGAGAAACAGGCCTGCGGCGGAGACGATGCGCAGGTCCAACTTTTTCTGCGAAACGACCCAGGTGGTAATCGGGTAGAGCAGCGCCAGCATACCGGCGCGTACCATCAACAGTAAGCCGGCCATGGTCGTCGTAAAGTTCAATGAGTTCTGGACGTATTGCGGCTGAATGAAGATCAGCGCATACATCGTCGCGCCGATCCCAAAAAATACGATCGCACACGACCACACATTGCGGTCACGAAAGACGCGCAGCGCCACGGCGGGATGCGTGGTTCCCCACAGCTCCCAGGCCACGAACGCCGCTAGCGCTACCACCGATACGACCGTACACGTCACGATCGTCGAGTCGTCGAACCAGCCGTTGCGTTCGCCCTCGTCGAGGACGTATTGCATCGTCGCGAGGCCAACGGCCAACAATCCCATGCCGATGCCGTCGACCGGAATGCGCTTTGGCGCATGCGGATCACGCACGAAGAGCAACACGAGCAGCGCCGCTGCGATGCCCGGCAACACGTTGATGAAGAACACCCAACGCCAACTCAGATCGTCGGTGAGGATGCCGCCCAGCGTCGGACCAATGGTCGGTCCGATCACGACCGCGAGCGCGAAGAGCGACTGACTTTTTCCGAGTTGTTCGGGCGGAAACGTGTCGCGAATGATCTGTTGCGCCGGCACCATCAGCCCGCCGCCGAACGCGCCTTGAATAAAGCGCAGCCCGATCTCGGTGGTGGTGTCGTTGGCAAGGCCGCACAGGATCGACACCACCGTGAAGCCGGCAATCGAGATGGCGAAATAGCGCTTGCGCCCGAAGAGCGATTGCAACCACGGCGTCAATGGAATCACGATCACGTTGGCGATGATGTAGGCGGTTACAAACCACGCGCCTTGATCTTGCGACGCGCCGAGTGCGCCATCGAGCGAGGGGAGGGCGACGTTGACGATCGTTGTGTCGGCGAGTTGCATCAGCGCCGCGAGCATCACGGCGGCAACAACAAACACACGGCGAGCGCCGTATTCGACGACGGAATTCACGAAGGGTTCCTCTGTTTGGTTGGGTTTAGGCGGTTGCGAGCACCGGCGCGAGGATCAGCAGATCGGCATTTTCATCCGCGATCTGGCGGAAGAGACGCCAGGCGGCGCGCTCGCGTTCTTGAAGGCCGAGCAGCTCTTCGACGGTCTGGCCGTGGGCCGCGATGTCCGAGGCAGCATAGATGAAGCGAGCCCAGGAAGCCTCACCGCCGGCCGAGAGGGCCTGCCGGTAGGCAGCCGTCACTTCGGTTGCCTGCTCCCGGAACGACGCCGAAAGATCGGCCAAAACCGCTGCATGGGTGCGAATGGTGTTAAAGGACCGCCGGGTGTCTTGGGTGGCACTAGACGGCTCCCGTTCGTCTATAGTAAAATACATCTTGTACTATAGATTAGTACAAAGGATGTTTTACTGTCAACCTGATGTCGCAAGAAATTATCGAAGCCACCCCGAGCCCCCGCACGCACTGGTACCCCGACCGTGAGGACATCACGATCTACGGGATCCTGGCAGCGCTGAGCGACCCTACCCGGCTCGCCATTGTGCGCCAGCTCGCCGAGCACGAGGAGAAGTGTCCGTTCGATTTCCTCGACATCACCTCAAAGCAAAACCTCACGCATCATTTCAAAGTTCTGCGTGAGGCCGGTGTGATTATGGCACGCTACGAGGGGCGCCAGAAGTTCATCTGGCTGCGCCGCGATCTCATGGACGACATGTTCCCGGGCCTCCTCGACGGCGTACTAAACGCCGCCGAAAAAGCCGCGACAATTTAAACCGTCGCCGGTACCTTGGGCGAAGCATTGAAGAGCAGCTCGCCGGTGATGTCGTTGAAGCCCACGTTCACCGTATCGCCGTCGTTGATATCGCCCGAAAGAATCTTGCGACCCAGCGGCGTCTCCACTTCCTTCTGAATCGTTCGCTTGAGCGGACGCGCGCCATAGTGCGGATCGTATCCGGCCTTGACCAGATGACGTTTCGCGGCGTCGTCGAGCACGAGCGTGATGCGCCGTTCTGCCAGGCGTGCCCGTAGGCGCGCTAGTTGGATGTCGACGATCTTCATCAGCTCCTCTTCGGAGAGTGCGTGGAAGACGATGGTCTCATCGACGCGATTGAGGAACTCCGGACGGAAGTGCGCGCGCAGTTCTTCCATCACGGTCGCGCGCATCAGCGCCTCTTCCGCGCCACCTACCGCACCCTTGTAGTCGAGGATGCGATGGCTGCCAATGTTCGAGGTCATGATCACGATCGTGTTGCGGAAGTCCACGGTGTGGCCCTGACCATCGGTCAGGCGTCCTTCATCGAGAATCTGCAAGAAGACGTTGAAGACGTCCGGATGCGCTTTCTCGATCTCATCGAAGAGCACGACGCAGTAGGGACGCCGGCGCACCGCTTCGGTGAGCTGTCCGCCTTCGTCGTAACCGACGTATCCCGGCGGTGCGCCGAGCATGCGCGCAACGCTGTGCTTTTCACCGTACTCCGACATGTCGATGCGCACGAGCGCGCGTTCGTCGTCGAAGAGATAGTCGGCGAGCGCTCGCGCGAGCTCGGTCTTTCCGACGCCGGTCGGGCCCAGGAAGATGAACGAACCGATCGGACGATTCGGATCCGAAAGACCCGAGCGCGAGCGGAGCACCGCTTCGGCCACCGCCGTCACCGCTTCGCCCTGACCGACGACGCGCTTGTGCAGCTCTTCATCGAGATGCAGCAGCTTCTGCCGCTCTCCCTCGAGCAACTTCGTGAGCGGAATCCCGGTCCAGCGCGCGATCACCTCGGCGATGTCCTCTTCG
>DATHMY010000083.1:0-12368 GCA_035486535.1 Candidatus Acidiferrum sp. | reverse complement strand
AACTACGTCGTGTTACACGACATCGATCGCTTCGGGTACCAAGTCGTGCTCGGCGCCGACGTGTTAGCCGCCACCACCGTCCAGCTCGACAACGCGACGCATCGAATCGTCTTCGGTGCGCCCGCCGAGACAAACGGCTTCACGGTGCCGATTGCGTTCGATAACTTCGTGCCCGTGCTCGACGTGCGCCTCGGTACGCTGCCGGCGGCGCTCGCGTTGGATACGGGTGACGATTCGAACATCAACCTCGGATTCGATTTCTATCAAGCGCACCCCGACCTCTTTCACGTCGAGAGCGAGCGGCCCGTCGGCGGCGTGGGTGGAACGAGTGTAGAATTGCTCGGCACGATTCCGCTCGTCCAGATCGGTGGCTACTCGATTGAAAAATCGGCCATCGGCGCAACGCAGAACCTGCAGGGCACGGCGCTCGGGCATCTCGGCGCGGGTTTGCTTTCGCGCTTCAACCTAACGATCGACTACGCCGCCGGCGAACTGCACTTCGTGCCGCTCGCGCAACCGTCGCCGTCGCCCACGCCGTAGTGTTTACCGTCGTTTGTTGGTTTGCAGGTCGCTGAGGGCATCGAGGGCATCTTGCGGCGGCCCGGGCTCACCCAAAAAATATCCCTGCACTTCATAGGCTCCGATGTTGCGAATCTGCTCGAGCGTGACCCGAGACTCGATACCTTCGGCAATCGAAGTGAGCCCTAGATTCTCAGCCAGAATCACGATCGCCTTGACGATTGCTTCGTCTTGTGAGCCGGGCAACATGTCGCGCAAAAAGCTGCGGTCGATTTTGAGCACATCGATCGGGAAACGGCGCAAATAACTCAGCGACGTGTACCCGGTGCCGAAGTCGTCGACCGAGAGACGCACGCCCAACGCCTTGAGATCGTGCAGCATCGCAATCCCACCGGAGATGTCGCGCATCACCGAGCTTTCGGTGAGTTCGAGCTCGAGTCGTGACGGCGCAACGCCCGATGCGCGCAGCGTGCTCGCAATTACATCCCGCAGGGCTGCCCGCTCGAATTGCCGCGCCGAAATGTTCACGCAAACGCGGGGCACATCGATGCCTTGCGCGTCCCAGACATTGAGCTGCCGGCAAACCTCGTGCAGGACGAAGGCTCCTAGGTCGTCGATCGCTCCCGACTCTTCGGCTAAATGGATGAAATGGTCGGGCGGAAGCAGTCCGAGCTCGGGGTGCTGCCAACGCACCAGCGCTTCGAATCCGGTAAAAGCGAGATCCTCTGCTCGAAAGATCGGCTGATAGTGTAGGACGTATTGGGACGCGGCAGCAGCGCCGCGTAAGTCGCGTTTGAGCGAAAGACGTTCGGCCGACGACGCGATCATGCTCGGCACGAAGACGCGAAACGCGTGTCCTCCTGAGGCCTTTGCAGCCTGCATCGCGGCCTCGGACGAGCGTAACAGCGTCTGCGTATCAGCACCATCGTCGGGGAAGGTCGCGAGACCCGAGCTCGCGTTGACGTACACCTCGGCATCGCCGATCAAGAACGGCGCGTCAAATGTTGCATGCAGGCGTTCGATAAACGATCGCCCGTAGCCGGGATCTGCCGCGTCGACCAGCAGGATCACGAACTGATCTTCGCCGACCCGCGAGACCGTTGCGCTGGCATCGACCAGACGGCGGATGCGGCCGGCAATCATACGCAGCGCCTCGTCGCCGTGGCCCAAGCCGTAGAGCTCGTTGACTTCGCGAAACGCGTCAAGATCGGTAGTTACAACCAGCAGCGTATTACGATGACGCTGCGCCATGGCAATCGCCTGCGTAAGCCGATCCTCAAGAAGCGCTCGATTGGGCAAATCCGTGAGCGGATCGTATTGGGCGAAGTAGGCAATGCGCTGTTCGGCAATCTTGCGTTCGGTGATATCGAACGCGACGGCAATCGTACCAACGATGCGACCGTCGACGTCGCGCAGCGGCTCGACGTGACCGCGAAAAGTCTTTCCGCCCCAAATCATTTCGTACTCGGCTGCCCCACCTTGCAACGCCTGCAGATGCGCGTGGCGAATCGGGAAGCGCGACTCATCTGCGAGGAGTGCCGAGCCGGCAACGTGGGTGCCGATCAATGCGTCTGGGTCGTCGGGAACCTGCGAGAGCTGCGCGCCTTCGACGCTCGTCACGGTCAGGCTCGTGTCGCAGGATATCACCAATGCCGGCAGCTGCTCGAAGAGCAACCGCAGACGCGTCTCGCGCTCGCGCAGTTGGACTTCCATCAGCGCCCGAGCGCGACGCAACTCCGCGTCGCGTAAGCCACGCTCTGCCGCTGGTCCAAGCCGCTTGAGATTGTTCTTGAAGATGTAGTCATACGCGCCCAGCCGGATCGTCTCAACGGCGGCTTCTTCGCCGATCGCGCCGGAAACGACCAGACACGGAATATCGGCATTATGACCGCGCAGGATGTCGAGCATCGCCGGCGCGCTGAAGCGTGGCATCGAGTAGTCGCACAGGATCAGGTCCCACGTCTGCCCTTCGAGCGCGTCGCGCGCCGCTTCGGGCTCGTCGACACGCGTGCTTTCAACGATGAAGCCGTGGCGCTCGAGCGCAAGCACGTTGAGCGCCGCATCGTCGGACGAATCGTCGACGCACAATACCCGCAGCGTCACTACATGCCACCCCCTCCGGCGCCGGGCGGAGGCTCGTTGAGGACGAGCCAGTAGAGACCGACCTGACGTACGGCTTCGACGAATTCATTGAAGTCGACCGGCTTACGGACGTAGCTATTGACACCCAAGCGATAGCCTTGGATGAGATCCTCGTCCTGTTTGCTCGAAGTGAGGATCACAGTCGGAAGCAGACGCGTAGCTTCCGTTGCGCGGATGCGTTGGAGCACTTCGAGGCCACTGATCTTCGGCAGATTCAAGTCGAGCAGGATCAGCGCTGGATAGCCGCTTGCAACCGAGCGTTGCTCGCCGAAGAGAAATTCACATGCTTGCGCGCCGTCGCGCACGACCACTACATCGTTGGCAATGTGATTCTTTTCGAACGCACGACGCGTGAGGTCGATGTCGTCGGCGTTATCCTCGATCAAGAGGATGTAGGGTTTGCTCATAAAGTGAAATAGAACGTTGCGCCTTCGTCGACAGCCCCTTGGGCGCGAATGGTTCCGCCGTGACGGTGAATGATGCGTGCGACGGTCGCTAGGCCGATTCCCGTACCTTCATATTCATCGGCCGAATGGAGGCGTGCAAACGCCCCAAAGAGTTTACTGGCATAGGACATATCGAACCCGGCTCCATTGTCACGCACGTAGAATTCGCCTTCGCTGTTTTTGCCGACCCAAACCTGCGGGTGCGGCGTATGCCGCGTAAATTTCCAGGCATTGCCTAGCAGATTGGCTACTACGATTTGGATCAGCTGCGGCTCACCTTGCGCCTCGAGCCCTGGTTCGATCGTAATCTCGACGGAGCGCGAAACATCGCTTTCGCCCAGGTCTACGGCAACGGTCGCCGCGATCGCACTCAGGTCGACGGGTACGTGGGCCATTGGGGCGCGCGCGACCTTAGAAAGCCGCAGCAAGGCATCGATCAAGTCGGCCATGCGCTGCGCGGCTCGGCGGACGCGATCTAAATAGCTATGCGCGCGGCGGTCGAGCGCCTCGCCATAGTCCTCGATGAGCGCTTGCGAAAAGCCGTCGATGGCGCGCAGCGGCGCTCGCAGGTCGTGCGAAACCGAGTAAGAGAACGACTCGAGCTCCTTATTTGCGATCTCTAGTTGGTCCGTGCGTTCATCGACGCGTCGTTCGAGCTCGGCGTTGAGTTCGAGCACACGCTCCTGCTCGGTCTTGCGCGCGGTGATGTCGCGAACGTATCCCGCTACGCCCCCGCCGAAGGGATACAGCCGCGTCTCGTGCCAGCGTCCGTGATTTTGATTCTCGAACGAAATCGCGCGTCGTTCGCGCAGAACTTCTTTATACAAGCCCAACACGTGGCCGTCGGACTCGAACGTCGCCGTGTACGTACTTAGCGGCGTACCGATGATTTCGGCTGCGCTTACGCCCCAATAATTTGCCATCCGCCGATTGACGTAGGTGATCCGCAAGTCGCCGTCCACGGCGACGAACGCGTCGTGCATGCTTTCGAGCACCTCGGTCATGAGCCGGTTCGATTCAAGCGCCGAGCTAAATTCGGCGATCGACTGTGAGAGCGACTGCACGAAGCGCACATCACCGACCGAGAAGGTCCGCGTCTGCGCATGGTAGGTGACGATCGCACCTTGTGGCGCGTGGACCGAACCGATGAGTGTTGCGACGCACGAGAGCACGCCGCAACGTTCGAGAACGGCTAGCGAGCGAGCACGTGGATCGATGCGTAGATCCGAAGCAACGAACGGTTCGCCGGTCCGCAGCACGAATGCGAGATGCTCGAGCGGCGGCGCCGCCGGATCGAGTGCCGCGCCGACCTCCCAACCCAAACTGCGCGCAATCGTGAACGTGCGGGTGAGGCGATCGAAATGATACACGTCGACGACGCCGGCTTCGAGCATGTCGCGCACCAGCTCGGCACCGTCGAGCAACGTTTGATCGTAACTCGTTCCGGCTAGCGCCGCACGTCCGAAATCGATGAGCGCTTGTTGACGCCGCGTCGTTCGTTCGACCTCGCGCTGCGCTTCGATGCGCGACGTAACATCGCGGAAATAGACCGAGAGGCCGTCGGGCGATGGATAGGCTTTGACCTCGAACCACAGCTCAGCGGTCGCGGAGTATTCCACGAACTGCACCGGGCGTTGATCGCGCATCGCGCGATGGTATTCGCGCTCGAAGAGCCGCCCGCGCGCCTTGGGAAACACGTCGAGCCAAAATTCGCCGATGATGTCTTGCCGGGAATGCAACAGCTTACGCGCTTGGGCATTCATGTATGAGATGCGCCACTGCGCGTCGAGGGCGAAGAACCCGTCGGTGATGCGCTCGAGCACCAACGACAGGTCAGGCCGCAGTGCTGCGTCGGCCATGGGCGATGCTTCTTCTGCGCTACTTCCAACCGGCCTGCGCGAACGCCGCGACGATCGACTCAATTGCTCCGGGGCGGTCGCGCTGCGGCGAATGACCGCAATCGTCGAGTTCGATGCGGTCGGCACGAACGCGAAGGCCGCGCGCGATCGCGTCGAGCTGCGCCATCGTTCCGTATTCGTCATCGCGGCCTTGTACCATGATCACCGGTGCGACGATCGACGGAAGATACTCCTCGATGTTCCAGTCCGCAAACGTGGGATCGAGCCAGATATCGTTCCAACCAAAGAACGTTCGGTCGACGTCGCGATGATGGCGCGCCATCCGCTCGCGCAGTGGACCAGCGCGATATCTCTCTGCGATTTCGGTGATGCTGCGCAGCGAGCACGCCTCGACGAAGACGTGCGGGGCCAAAAGCACCAAGCCGGCTGCGCGCTGCGGATGGGCGCCGGCGAAGATTAGTGCAATCGAGGCGCCGTCGCTATGGCCCAGGATGAGCGGACGCTCGACCTGCGCCCAGTCGAGCAGGGCCGGCAAGACGGTCAGCGCCTCATCGTGCAAATACCGTGCGTTTCGCGGCCGTTCCAGGACCGACGAGAAACCGTTTCCATGGCGTGAAAAGGCGAGAACGCTGTGGCCTGTCAGGTCGCGCAGACGCCTGGGAAGGTCGTGCCAGAGCCCAATCGAGCCAAGACCCTCATGGAGCATCACGAGCGTTTGCGCCTCGTGTGTCGCACCCGGAAGGCGCAGGACGTCGAGAGATTGTCCCGCAACCTCAAGGCACTCGGTCGGCACGTCGTTCATCTCAAAAATGGCGGCGCCTGCGTCGATGATAGGTAGGTAGATGCTCAACGACCTCGTCACCTTTTTCACCGGGGCTCCGCAGAACCGGCGCAAGTACGCGCGCCGCGCTGGCCCGTTCCCGGCGTGGGTGGCGATCGGGGCGCAATGGACCAATTGCGCGTGTTTGGATATCTCCGGCAGCGGCCTTGGGGTCGTCTCGCCCTCTGCGATTCCTGAGGAAGCGAATTTTCGCGTCCAGCTCGACGGCAAGAACGTCGTCATCCGCGCCAAGCGCGTGTGGCAACAGCCGGGTACAGCGCAGGGTAAACCGGCCTGGCGATATGGGCTGACCTTCACCGGCATCAGCGCTGACGACTGGGATGCGGTGATTCGCTTCTCCAACAACGATCAGGTCGTCGTCGACAACAAAGCGCAGAAAGAGCTCGAGCTCGTGCGCCTCAAAGCCGACGACGTCGCGCGGCTGATTCCCAAGAAATTGCAAGACACGATGCTCTCGATGCTGGTCCAACGGGGCCGCCTTGCGCCGATCGACGACAAGACGCCGTTGGTGCAATATGCGTACGGCGGCGTCGTGAAACGCGGCGGCAAAGCGCTGCACCGCCTCTCGATTCACTCTCGCCTCCGCGATCCCGCCACGAACGAAGTCAAAGCGTACGACACGCGCTTCTTCTTCGACGATCAAGGCGGCAACGTCTCGATGGACGAGTAGCGCAGCAACATCGCGCGCATCGCTTCGAGCACCGCGTCGACGGACGGACGGCGATAGGTCCACATCGGATCCTCGGGCGGATGACGAACCGCCATCGTCGCATTGGTTTCGAACACCACGACCTTCCCATCAACATCCAAAGTGAAGTCGATTCCGGCGTAGTCGAGAGCCAGTCGGTCGATGACTCGCTGCAGTGCACTCCATGCGCGCAAGCCGAGTGCGGCTTGCGGATCGCGCAGAAACGCCGCTTCGCGCTCGCGGAATGCCGGCTGTGCTGCCATCTGTGCGCTGAAATAGTGCACCTTCCAGTCGTGCGAGATCGCTAGATGCAAGGGATAGAGTACACCGTCGACGGCCATCACACGATACTTCGTCCAGAGTCCATTCGCGTCGCGCACGTCCAAGAATTCGATTGCGAAGAGCGCGTCGCCGGGAAGCCGCTCGAGCGCGCGATCGATCTCCGGCGCGCTCAGCGCGCGCTCGAAAAATTCGCCCGCATGGTAACCGGGCGCGCGCAGAAGGATCGGTGTGGCCAGATCGCGCGCATTGGCGCGTGCGACCACGCCGATCTGCGGTACCCGCACGTCGGCCAGGCCGGCGAGACGCCGCGCCTGCGCTTCACGTCCGGTGAGCAGCACGGCCCGCGGATCGTTGAGAACGCGTTTGCGCGTCGACGCCAGTAGCACGGTGGCGCGAGCGAGCGCGTCGGCCGCACTGTCGGCCTCGCCAATCGCGTTAAAGACGACGTCGTGCTCCGGTAGCGGCGCATCGAGCGGATGCAATTCCACCGCGAGCTTGGTCACGGCAAAGACCCGGTGGTCGAAGAGCCGTTCGGTGACCACGTTGCCGCTGCCGAGCGTGATTGGAACCAGCACACGCACGGGCGCGCCCGCCCCGCGAAAGGGCACGGTCGTGATCGAGTCGCCCTGCGCCGCGATACCGCATTGCGTCTTTGCCACCGCGAGGCCGCGCCGGGCCTCCGCGTTCTGCGGGTTGGCTAGCACCGCCGACTCGTAGGCGCGCAGTGCCAGCGCCGGCTCGCCGCGCAAAATATAGAAGTAGCCGGCGTTCGTGTGCGCGAGGGAGCTATGCGGGAAGCGGCGCACCGCCTCGAGCGCCAAGTCGAACGCATCGGCCGATCTCCCGGCGCGGTGCAGGCGCTCGACCTCGCGCGCTAGATGCTCAGGTGTGGTGTCCAATGTGTTTATGATACCAAGCAGATGTTCGGCGCGCCTTCCAGGGGGCGGCACCGCTTCGCGCGCAATGTGCCCAAATGAAACGAAACGCCTGGTGGAATATTCTCCTACTCATTCCATTTATTGCAACGCTGTTTCCGCAGCTTTATAACAAGCTCGACCCGCCGCTCTTCGGCATGCCGTTCTTCTACTGGTATCAGCTCGCGTGGACGATCGGCTCGGGCGTGTTGCTGGCGATCTACATCAGCATTATCCGCGGAGGAGAATCGAATGCCCGCTAGTTCGATCATCCTCATCGTTTTGGTTCTGGCCGTGACGGTGCTCGGCTTCGCGGCGGCCCGTTGGCGCCCGGCCGGCTCGCTCGCAAACATGGATGAATGGGCGCTAGGCGGCCGCAGCTTCGGCACGATCATCTCATGGTTTCTGATCGGCGGCGATCTCTACACCGCCTACACGTTTATTGCGGTCCCAGCGCTCGCCTATGCTGCCGGGCCGGTGGCATTTTTCGCGCTTCCATATACGATCGTCGCCTATCCTTTCGGCATTCTCGTGCTTACGCGATTCTGGAGTGTTGCGAGCAAGCGCGGCTATATCACCGCTGCAGATTTCGTGCGTGACCGCTTCGGCGATCGTTGGCTTGAACTTGCGATGGCGGTCACCGGCGTCATTGCCGTGCTTCCGTACATCGCCTTACAACTCGTAGGCATGAAGGTCGTGTTCCTCCAGCTCGGCGGCGTGTTCGCAGCGGGCGGCGGAACGCTCGCGCTTGCGGTCGCATTCGTATTGCTCGCCGCGTACACGTATACCAGCGGCTTGCGCGCCCCGGCGCTCATCGCGTTCATCAAAGATACGCTGATCTACCTGACCATTATTTGCGCGGTCATTGCGATCACCCACATGTTCGGCGGATGGGCCGGCATCTTCGATGCCGCCGGCAAAGCGCTCGCGGCCAAACCCAAGCCGGCCACATTGCTACTCGCGCCAGGTGGTTACTTCGCCTACGGGACGTTAGCGCTCGGATCGGCGCTTGCGCTCTTCATTTACCCGCACTCGATCACGTCGATGCTCGCGGCCAAGAGCCGGACCGTCGTGCAGCGCAACATGGCGCTGCTCCCGATCTACTCCTTGATGCTCGGATTCCTCGCACTGCTCGGCTATGCCGGGCTCGCGGCCGGCATCAAAACGACGAATCCGCAACAAGTCGTCCCGTTGCTCTTCGCGCAGATCTTCCCGGATTGGTTTGCCGGCGTCGCCTATGCGGCCATTGTGATCGGCGCGCTCGTTCCGGCAGCGATCATGGCGATCGGCGGCGCAAATCTCTTTGCCAGCAACATCTTCCGTCAGTTCTCATCGCAGCGCGACGCGCTAGAGACGAGGACTGCGAAGATTCTCACGCTGGTGATTTGCCTCTTCGCGTTGCTGTTCGTGATCTTCATCACGCCCCAGTATGCGATCGGCTTTCAGTTCCTTGGCGGTGCTTGGATCCTGCAAACGTTTCCGGCATTCGTCATCGGACTCTTTACCCGCTGGTTCAATCCGAAAGCGTTGCTGCTGGGTTGGGCGGTCGGCATCATTGCCGGTACGTACATGGCCATTCAGACGAACTTCACCGCCGCGTTTCCCCTGCATCTCTTCGGCGGGACGCTGGTCGGCTATGGTCCGTTCTACGCGCTCTTGCTCAACCTGATCGTGACGATCATCGCAACGCCGCTGTTCAACGCGGCGGGTAGCTCTGCACGCGGAAGCGACGCAACCAGCATCGCGGACTATGCCTAAGGGGGAGTAAGAGCGCTAAGCATACACGTCCACATTCCGTCCGACGCCGATCGCGCGAAAATAGCGAACGACGTCGGGCGGATCCTGCGGCTGGCGGACGGGGCCGATGCCGCGGGTTGAACCAACGGCGCGCAGGACTTGCCGGTATTGATCGAGCGCCCAGGCAACCGAAATGGTCACCGCATTTAAGGCCATCGCTTAGGTTTTCGGCAGCATGAAGACGATCCCCACTATGGCGATGACCGCCCCGCTCAGGACCTCGCCGTAGCGTTCGAGCGGTCCCAGGCGCAGCCGTTCGAGCGCGGCGCCTGAGAGGGTACACAGGGCCACGTACGTTGCAATCGTGCTGATAGCAAAGCACACCGACATCAACGCGATGAGCCCCGGCCCGAATTTCGCGGCGGCAAAAAATGCCGGGATACCCTCCAGCATTGGTGACGACCCCAAAATGAGCATCAGCGAGGTTCGTGCTCCGGACGTGTCGAGATGACGGTCGTGGTCGCGGTGATGATCGTGGGTGTGCTGCGCGCGCAATTCGCGCCAGGAACCAATTGCAATCCAAGCGCCGAAGGCGATCAGCGCGACGCCCGAGAGTAGCGAGACGAGATTGCCGAAGCGAGCGGCGAAGGCAACGCCCGCTAACCACACAAGCAGGCCGATCGCAAGGGTTGAAAGCGTATGTCCGACCCCCGCGCCAAATGCCGCTCGTGCCGTTTGCGCGCGCGTCCAATGACGTGCGCGCGCAAGTAGCGTGATCGGCACCCAATGATCCGGTACGAGCGTGTGTAACACGCCGACGGCGATCACCGCCAGCACAAGAAGTGCTTGCTGCGACATCACCTCAGATAGGTGCGCACAAGGCTGGTAAGATCGTCGGCAAAACGTTCGCGATCGGCGGGCTTGGTCGAGCGCGGGTCGAGCACATGCTGGCGAACGTGGTCCTCGAGGACTTCCGACATGAGACCGTTCATCGCCCCACGCGCGGCCACGATCCGTTGCAGCACCTCGCTGCATTCTGCCTGAGCCTCAAGCGCCCGAACGACGGCCTCCATCTGGCCTTGAATCCGGCGGACGCGGGCGAGAAGCTTGTCTTTCTTTCGGATTGTATGGCTCATCCGAGCCTCTTAGGCATGTCGAATAGATACCCTACCCCGGTATGCTATCGGCCCTTTCCAAAATCGGCCCCTGTGGCAAAGGCGCTTGACGCGCGGCCCCTTGGCGTGGGATACTGCGGCGACCCCCTCCGCGCGAATCTTTCGGTGTTAGCGATCGAATTGCGCACACCTGAAAGACGTTATATCATTTCAAATTTCGAACAGCTCGGCTTAAAGCCCGAGCTTTTGCGCGCCCTGCGCGACCTTCATTTCACCGAGCCCACCCCGATCCAGCAGCTCGCCATCCCGCCGGCCCTCGAAGGCCGCGATGTTCTCGCGAGCGCCCAGACCGGAAGCGGTAAGACCGCAGCCTTCGGTCTCCCGATTCTCAATCGGCTCATCGATGCGCCCCGCGGCAAAACCCAAGCGCTCATACTGGCTCCGACGCGCGAACTCGCCGAACAAATCGCCGAACATCTCACCGCGCTCGCGCGCCATACCAACGTTCGCGTGGCCGCGGTCTACGGCGGCGTCGGCTTCGGGCAACAACTCGCAGCCTTGAAGCGCGGCACCGAGATCATCGTCGCGACGCCCGGTCGTTTCATGGACCATATGCGCAGCGGCAACGCGCGCCTCGCGCACGTTACAACCGTGGTGCTCGACGAAGCGGATCGCATGCTCGACATGGGTTTTCTGCCCTCCGTCCGGCGCATTCTCGAAAAGATTCCGGCCCAGCGCCAGACGCTGTTCTTCTCAGCCACCCTGCCGCCGGCGATCTCCGCGCTCGTCCGCGACATGCTCGAGGATCCGGCGCGCATCGAGCTTGCAGCCGAACATGAACCGCTCGAACTGCTCACGCAGCGCCTCTATGCCGTTCCGCAAGAGCACAAGACCGATTTATTCCTCGAACTGCTCAAAGACAACAACATCTATACAGCGATCGCGTTCACGCGTACGAAGCACCGGGCCAATCGCCTTGCTGCCGCACTCGCCAAGAGCAACATTCCGACCGACGTGATTCACGGCGATCGCACGCAAGCGCAGCGTACCCGCGCACTCGAAAATCTCAAGAAGGGCAAATGCCGCGTGCTCGTGGCCACCGACATTGCCGCGCGTGGTATCGATGTTGCCAAGCTTGGCCACGTCGTCAACTTCGATGTGCCGTTGGTAGCCGAAGACTACGTCCATCGTGTTGGCCGCACGGCGCGCGCCAAAGCAGCCGGCGACGCCATCACCTTCGTTGCCTCGGACGAAGAGCCGCTGATTCGCAAGATCGAGTACATCATCGGGCGCACGCTCGCGCGTGAAATAAACCCGCTCTTCCCCGACGTTCCCGCCGTCGCGCCCAAACCGCGCGTCGTGTATCAGTCGCGCCGTCGCCGGCGCTAAGCGCGCTCAGGAGCCGCCCGCACTCGGACCGAATCGCTCGGTCTTGATGCGATTCGCATCGTGGCCGGCGGCGATCAACAGATTGGCGGCGGTCTCGACGAACGGCGTCGGCCCGCAAACGTAGATCGAAGCGTGAACGTCCGGCACGTACGTGGCCAGTGCCAGGATCCGCGCATCGATGCGCCGTGGCGTGTCTGGCCAGCCCTCAGGTGCCCTGCGCGTGTATGCGAACGTTATGCCTAGGTCGCGCTCGCTCTGCATACGCTGTTCGAGTTCGTTTGCGTAGATGATCGCTTGGGGCGCGCGTACTGAATAGAGCAATCGAAACGGGGCGCTCGACTTTGCGAGCGCGCGTTCGCGGATCATCGCCATTAGCGGCACGATTCCCGATCCGCCCGCGATCAATTGCACGGATTCAGTTTGCGACGGCCGCCAG
>DATHMY010000082.1:0-4757 GCA_035486535.1 Candidatus Acidiferrum sp. | reverse complement strand
ACATCTACGATCGTGCCGAGCGCGCAACCGAAGTCGGGCCGTTCCGCACCTGGGCCCAGCAGTTTACCGCCGGCAATCTGCGGCCGCTCATTGAAAAAGAGCGCCCCGATGTCATCGTCTGCACCCACGCTTTTCCGTGCGGCGCCATGGCCGAGTACAAGCGGCTCTACGACGATGCGCCGCCGGTCGTCGGCATCGTCACTGATTTCGCGGTACACGCATTTTGGATCCACGACAACATCGACGGCTATTGCGTCGCGACCGAAACCATGCGCGATGCGATGATTGCGCGCGGGGTACGTCCCGAGCGCATCATCGTGAGCGGGATCCCGGTCGATCCGCGTTTTGCGCGGGAGCATCAGCCGGTGCACGCCGTTCGCGAGCGCCTGGGATTGCCGCTCGATCGGCCGATCGCGCTGGTGATGGGCGGGGGACTCGGGATCGGACCACTCGGTCGCACGCTTCGTGCGATGGAAGGGATGCCGATGCCGATCGCAGCGGTGGTCATCGCCGGGCGCAATGCGCGCGCTGAGCATCGCGTGCTCGCGGCCGCCGAGAGCGTGAGCTATCCGGTGCGTGTGGTGCGTTTCGTCGACAACGTTTACGATTTTATGCACGCGGCGGATGCATTCGTCACCAAACCAGGCGGCCTGAGTACGGCCGAAGCGCTGGCGGCGCAGATTCCAATCGTTTTACTCAAGCCCTTGCCGGGGCAAGAAGAGCGTAACGTGCGTGTTTTGACCGAGTGGGGTGTCGCACTGCAGGCACGGCGGGCGTCGGAGTTGCGACACGCATTAACGACAATCTTGACGGATTCGGCGCGGCGCGCACGAATGATGAGGGCTGCGGGGCGGCATGGGCGCCCGGACGCCGCGCGCGACGCCGCAGCATTGATTCTCCGGCTCGCCGTGGCAACGAAGGAGGTTCCAGCGTGAAACTCCCATCTTCAAGAACGTACGCGTATTGGTTAGCATTATTCCGGATCTACACCGGCGCGTTTTGGCTGATGCACGGCATCCCGAAGTTTACCCAGAGTCAAGACTTCATGCCGCCCAACGGCGCGATGACGCAGTTCCTCAATACGCAGATCACGCACAATAGCGGCCCCTATCAGAACTTTCTGACCCACGTCGTCTTGCCCAACGCATGGCTGTTCGCCGAACTCGTGCGCGTGGGCGAAGTGGTGACGGGATGTCTATTGCTGCTCGGCTTTTATACCCGGCTGGGCGGATTGATCGGCGTGTTGCTCTCGCTCAACTACATCTCGGCCAAAGGCGGCCTGATGCACTTGAGCGTGTGGTCGGGCCTCGATTCGACCGCATTCGTGCTTTGCGCGCTCAGCGTGGTGCTGCCGACGGGTCGTGTGCTCGGCATCGATGCGCTTCTTGCGCGCATGCGGCGACCGCGGCAAGTAATAGCGCCGGCCGCAGTTTTTGTGGAAGAACCACCAATGACGGGGCCGACCGCGCCGAGCGCATAGTTTGTCGTCCGTGATGAACCCGGCGCCCCAGGATGTTACCGAAACCGGTCTGCGCCGGGTCCTGATCGTTGCCGCCGTCATGGCGGCGGCGCTGATGCAAACGCTCGATTCGACGATCACCAACGTTGCGCTGCCGACCATTCAAGGCAATCTCGGCGCGAGCCAGGAGGAAGGCACCTGGATCGTCACCGCGTACACGATCGCCGCGATCGTCGTCATCCCACTTACACCGTGGTTGCAAAACCGCTTCGGGCGTAAGAACTACTTCGTCGCCTCGATCGTCGGCTTCACGATTGCATCGGTCATCTGCGGATCGGCGGACAGCTTGACACTACTCGTGTTAGCCCGCTTCGTGCAAGGTGCATTTGGCGGCGGTTTGCTCGCGACCGCGCAGTCGATTCTGCGCGATACGTTTCCGCCCAAGCAGCTCGGGCTCAGCCAAGGCATCTTCGCGATCGGCGCGATTATGGGGCCCGCGCTGGGCCCGCCGCTGGGCGGCGTCCTTGTCGACAACTACTCGTGGAATTGGGTCTTCGACATCAACATTGCGCCGGGTATTTTCGCCGCGATCATCCTGGGGCTGATGCTGCGCGATCCACAACCCGGACGCGGAAGTCAGGTGGATTTCGTTGGGTTGCTGCTGCTCGCCGCGGGTCTAGGATCGCTGCAGTACGTGCTGACCGAAGGCGAACAGCACTATTGGCTCGCCGATCCCGCCGTGCTGGTGACGAGCGTCGTGATGGTGATAAGCTTGTGTTCGTTTGTTTATTGGGAGCTGGCCGGAACGAAAACGCCGGTCGTCGATCTACGTGTCTTGCGAAACCGAAGCGTCGCCGCTGGTTCGATTCTCGGCCTGGCGCTCGGCACCGCGGTGTTTGGCTCGACCTATATCTTGCCGCAGTTCACGCAAGGTCCGCTTGGCTTCACGCCAACGCTCAGCGGCCTGCTGTTCATTTTGCGTGCCGTACCGATCATGTTGATGACGCCGTTGATCGTGCGTTTTAGCTCGCGCATCGATCCGCGCATCCTGCTCGGCTCGGGCTTTATCTTGGTGAGTTTCGGCAGCTGGCTGCAAGCGATCGTGACGAACTCTCAGGCGACGTTCTGGAACTTTGCTCCGGCGTTGGTCGTAACCGGCGTTGGATCAGCGTTGCTCTTCATTCCGCTTTCGATCGCGGTGCTCAGCTCGACCACGCCGCAGGAGGGACCGAAAGCGGCAGCATTTATCAATCTCTCGCTGCAGCTTGGCGGTTCAATCTCGGTTGCGGCGCTCGACGTCATCATCGATCGGCGATGGTCGTTCCATTCATCGGCGCTGAGCGGTGATGCGACGCTGCAGTCGCCGGCGGTGCAGGCGTTCATTCAGCATGGCGGCACCGCCGGGCAACTTTCGGCGCTGGTGAACGGCCAAGCCGCCGTTCTCGCGTACGCCGATGCAACGATGGTGATCGCCGTCGCATGCATCCTATGCTCACCGCTGGTGCTCTTCATGCGCCGCCGCCGCCAGCCGGCCACAGCGCCCGGTGCGCCACCGGCTTCGGCGCCCTCAGCGGCAGAAGCGCTCGGTCATGGGTGAGGCGCCGGCGCCGGTCGCCCCCATACGAGTCCGAACGTGAAGCCGTAGCTGCTGTACTCGAAGGTGTTCGTTTGGCGATCGGTGACGTTGGCATACGATAGTCCAACATCGTAGCCGAATCGCGGCGTAATAAAGTGCCGGGTTGTCAGTTCCGCGGCAAACGCGCGCTCCGATACACCGGTGGTGAGCAGCACTTGGTTAGCGGCATAGGCGGGCACGACGCCGTCTTGCAGCGTGAGCGTGGCCGAGGTGTGACTCTCGTCACCTATCGTGGCTGCCGCAAGAAACGACGATGCACCCATGTCGCCGCGCGTCCATAGCGGCAAATACCGCAGCGTCGCGTTGCCGTGCGGGAAATACATGGTGGGTCCGATGCTCATGAATTGCTGCGACGATCCGTCGGGATTGGCGAGCCAGCCGACACCCGTGCCGAATGCAACGCCGTTCGCGACGGAAGCATCGCCCTCGAGGTAGAGGCCACGCGTCGGAAAAAGTTGCCCGCTCGAGAGTTGGAGTGACGCGTAGCCATACGCATGCTCGGAAAATTGATGGTAATCGTCGAGAATGTAGGATGTTCCCGACGTTGGTGCCCCGGTGTCCCGATCGCTGCGTGTGATGATTTGCAGCCCGGGTTTATCTTCGCCGACGGTTGTGCGGTACGCAGCGATCATCCAATCCCAAGGGCCGTAGGTTGCGCCCGGCGTAACCGCAGTGGTCGTTCCATCCAACGAGAAGGTCGTCGCCGGCTCGTCAGCCGCCGCCGGCGCGCACAGCACCGTCGAGAATGCCAAGAGAATGCTCAGCGAGTGCAATCGCATGCTACCGCTCCTTTCGCGATTGAATATGTCCACTGCAGCGTTCGATCGTCGCCGGCGACCCAGAAGTAGTCAAAGCGCGCGTCGCTCCGGCCGCGCCGAAGATTCGGCGGCAACCGCAGGTTCGGCGTTACCCACGATTTGGGCAGTGCGAAAGCCACGTCGCGTAAGCCTTGGCTGTTGTCCAGGCGCACATCGACGCGTTTGCCATCGAGCACGAATGCGGTCGTCGTGCCCATCAGCCGCGAGAGAAAGGCGCTGGCATCGCCCATGACGGTTGCCTGAACGATCCGATCGCGTTGCGCGCGTGCGAGACGATCGAGAAATTGGCCGAAGGCCCCGTCGTAGGGCGTGTACTGCATGTCGTAGGAGTGACTGTAGAAGAGCAGCACGGTGCGATCGCGCGCGGCCTCGTCCATCACGCTGTCGAGCCACGCCTTGACCTGCGCGGGCGGGACGTCTCCTCTGCGCATCTCCGCGAGGGAGGCGTATGGACCATACGGCTGGATCGGAAAGGCCCACGTGTTCTGCGACACGAGGGAAGAGTTGTACAGCGCGCGCTCGGCCGCCGAGCCCGTATCGCCCGTATAGTAGTACGCGGAGATGTTGAGGTGTTCGAGCGCTCGCGTCATCGCGGGCTGCGGGTGCGCGCCGTCAGGTGCGGCGAAGTCACGCACGCGGGCACCGGTCATTTTCTGTAGGCACACATCGTTTTCATCGATCAATGCTTGCATCCGGCTATCGCTGATGTGGTGGCGCTCGACCGCCCACGCGAAACCATTGTGCAGCCATCCGCCGTGCGAGCCGATGGTGCCATAGCGCTCGATCGTGCGCAGATACGGCGCTCCAACGCCGCAGGCGTCGAAGCCCTCGTTGTCGCCCGGAT
>DATHMY010000081.1:0-3226 GCA_035486535.1 Candidatus Acidiferrum sp. | reverse complement strand
CGTTAAGCCCCGCGAAGGTGTACGCAAGCGCGAGGTGTGGATCGAGAGCGCCGTCGCCATAGATAACGGGTGGGTTGTCGCTCGTCTGTGCGTGCTGGCCAACATAGCGCAGGGAGCCCATTGCGGTGAAGTTTGGCGTTACGCTCCAGGTGTCGCTCATATAGACGAGATATTGATTCAGCCGCGGCGCGGCGGTGACGATCTGCGGAACCGTTGGAACGACCTGGTAGATGCTGCTCGCATTGACATCGTATTGTGCGCCGGCACGAAAGTCCGTCTTGTCGTTGGCTTGGTCCTCAAAGTCATATCCGATTCCGTCTTCGCGCTGGTATTGCGTCGAGTAGAGCGAGATGACGCCGTCGGGAAAGGAGAGGTCGTCCCATTCGGGACCGTTGGCGACCGCACCAATCTGGGATTGGAAGAGCTGAAGCCGGCCGAGTGAGTGCTGCCAATCGTGAACCCACTGGAGCTTCTCGACGCCATAGGTCCCTCGCGCGATCGAAGGCGTATCGACTTGCTGATTCGGATTCGCCGGCTCGCCCGGGAACGTTGCGGTGGGGCTGTTGAACGTCGACCACTCCAATCCCTGATAGGGCGAATCGTACTGCTGGTACGCGGCCGCGCCGGTGAGAAAGACGGCCGAGAGATCGTCTTTCGCGGTAGCGGCGAAGTGCAGGTTGCCGGCGATCGCATACTGCGCTCGCGTCTGAAAGCCGAGACCGTACGTACCAATCTCCGATGGATAGAACGTGTGGCCGTCGCCATAGGCAAAATACTCATTGCCGCTCGTTGCCGAGAGCGCATAGCGCCAGCGCAGGTCCGGCGTCGCCTCCTGTGCGCTGAACTTCACCTCACCCATCTGGGCACCGATTCCGTCGGCGACTTCGATGGTTTCGGTTCCGGGATAGGTCCCGGTAAGCGGCACTTCGTTGACGACGCCACCCAGAGCGTTTTGGCTGACGTCGTTGTAGCCGCCCAGGGTGACGGTTGCGGAACCGACGCCGGCCGTCCCAAGCTGCGCGCCGACGATATTGCCTCCGGGTTCGGCGATCAGACCTTGCGGTACGGGGACAGAATCGTAGTCGTAGACCGTGTCTTGCACTTTTCCACCGCGCACGATCACGTTGGCGAATGAGTCTTGCTGGACGCCGGGGACGTTCGCGATTGCGCCCTGGATGGAGTCGCGCGAATAGTTGGCAAGACCTGAAGAGGAGGCTTGCGGCGTACCGGCTTGTGCCTGTTGGCCTTGCACCGTGAAGGCGTCGCTCGTGCTTCCAACCGCGAAAGCCTCATGCTTGGCCTCGACCTTCGCGATTTCTTTGAGCTTGACGAGCAAAACTACCGCGAGGCGCTCGTGCTCGCCGGGCAGCACGACAACCGTTGCATTGGCCGGTTCGAAACCAGTTGCTTCAGCGCTGACGGTATACGTATCCGGCGCAACCCCGAGAATCGTGAAGTGACCGGTAACATCGGTTGTTCCCGTATAACGGCCCGACGGTGCGAGTGCCCGGATGCGAGCATTTGCGATCGGCGTGTGAGTCGTCGTAGAGACGGTCCCAAAAATCGCCCCCGTGACGAACTCGGCGGCTTCGCCGCGTTGGACCGATAGCGCTGACAGAACGACAACGCAAAGAATGCACCTGATCGTTCGCATGGAACTCGCTCCCAATCGGCGCGCGATGGCACACGCGCCGCGGTTTGTCGGGCGTAAGTTAGGCCGGCGTTGGGAGCGTGGGCGGTGGAGCGCGAAGACCGCGCGACGTGATGATTTCTGGGGCGACGTGAGAACAGCTCATGCCCGGATGCGGCATCGTCGCGTGCTTCGGTGTCGCCGCGCGCGAGCGCGAAATTCTCAGGAACGATGTCCAGACTGTTGCGGCCAACGCCCCACTGCGCGCGGCACAACGGATCGCCGCGCCAAGCATCATCCGTGCCGCGACCGCGATCGTCACAAATGACAAGACGAGAATCGGAGCATGTTGGATAACGACGGAGTTTGCATTGAATGGTGCCAACCCGCCGAAATGCGTTTCGTAAGCTTCCATCGCAACGACCGTGACGCAACTTCCTGCCAATGCCACGAGCGCGTCGAGCGCGCGGGCGCGCGCATCGTCGAGCCTGCGCAGGAGCGGATCGCCGGGCGCGATGCGGGAGCCGATAATGTACGCGGTTAGGCCGAGCGCTAGCGTCAAAGCGATCGCAAGCGCCGGTAAGATTCCCTGATGGTCAACGTCCCGTGTAGTGCCGTCGAGCCAACCAAACAGCGCGGAAAACTCGGTTCCCGCATCGCCGAGCACGCCGGCCAGCAGTCCAATGGTAAGTACAGCCCAGATCCGTATCAACCTATATCGCATTGCGGATTGAGCTACGACAACGATCGAGTCGCCCCTTGTAGCTAGGCATGCAAGACGGGACTTGACCGCGTCGAAAAGCAGCCTTGAATGCTCCTCAATCCTCCCTGGGTGTTCCGGCTCTGCGTTTTTTGCTGTGGTCGCGAGCGGTCTGCACGCATGCGCGGTCGCACCAAGGTTCGCTTCGACAACGCTCACGCCGCAGGAGTTGCTTGCCCGCTATCGCGACGCCGAAGGAAGGTGTCTGGCGCCCGGGCTCTACCATTTGCGCTACCGAACCGTCTCGAGCGCCGGGGACGTCGCGCGTGCAGATACCTACGAAGCAGCCGGCGCGACCACGTTAGGCGATTACCGCGTGGTCGGCGAGACCCACGGTTTGCGACTCGAGCGCGGACGATTCGCCGGTCGCTCATGGATGAGAACCGGCAACGGACTCGTCTTAACGGACTCAGTACCGTCTGATCTTAGACTACACGCACCAGCGGACATACTTTCAGCGCTATGCGACCGGCGAGGAGCCGTAACGGACCGGCTTCAACTCTCCGTGCCTACGCTGATTGGTAGGATCACAACGATAACGAGAAGGCCGTCCCGCAGCCGGTAGGGCCGAAATAGTTATAGCATGTCTCACTATTGCCGCCCACGTTGGTAGTGCCGTAGAGCGTGCCGTTCACGTCGATGAGGCCCGCAGTCGGGGTTCCGCCGTTGGACGGGTAGCCCGCGAAGCTGTAGAGTACGGTTTCCTTGCCTGAGGTCGTGATCTTAAAGACCGTGCCGACACTCGCGCTGCCACCTTGGCCCGTAGTGCCGTAGAGCGCGCCCTTTATGTTGAGGAGGCCCGCGTACGGCTCGTTGCCGTCCCCAGAACTATTTTT
>DATHMY010000080.1:0-11612 GCA_035486535.1 Candidatus Acidiferrum sp. | reverse complement strand
GACGCCGAGGAGTCCGAGACCGACGTCGAACCACCGCCCACCGAGACATGCGCGATCGTCGTGAGCGTTGCAGGGACCAGCGTCGTCGCGAGCGTGACGCTGGCACCCGAGAGCACGGCGATGCTGTCCTGCTGCGTCGATTGAAAGCCGGCTGCCGAGATCGTTACACTGTAGAGGCCGGGTGGAACCGCGACACGATAGGTCCCGTCAGACTTTGTCGTTGTTTCCGCCGATTTCGGCCCCATGATCCCGATCCGAGCGCCGCTAATGGGCTTTCCTGCACCGTCGACCACTTTGCCCGTGATCGCGCTGCTTGTTTGAGCGCTGACGGGTCCAACGCAGAACGCCGCGATTGCAACCGCAGCCAGGATACCCGCGAGTGTTCTCACACTGCCTCCCCAAAAAACGAAGTGCAAAAAAGAAAACATCGCTGCAGTTAGCAACACAGCAATGGTTTCAGTGTAACGTCGGATTGTCAAGAGGCGTTTGTCGAATTGTTAAGGCCGGTAACTTGCCTGATGAGAGCGGGAAGGCGGAGGCACCGCGAGAGCCAAACCTCGGGCATGAGCACGGACGACGATAACGCACTCGCATTCAGCCGTCGAAAATTGCTCGTAGCGGCGGGCCTGTACGCGGGAGCCGCGACGGCGGCATCGCTGTTACCGCTAGCGCCAGTGCGAGCCGCTACCCCTAACCCCGGGGCGAGTTCCGATCCCGTTACGACACCGCCGGTGGCCGGCTTGCATCTGCAATTCGGTTCCGACGCGTCGTCGCACGTGGTCGTATCGTGGCATACGCTCCAACCCGTGCGCAACCCGCTGGTCGTCGTTGGCACCACCGATGGCGGGCTCGAGCGCACCGTGGCAGCGCGGCAAGTAAGCTATACCGACGCCAAATCACAGCACGTCGTCTACGCCTACCACGCCAACGTCGACGGACTCAAGCCACATGCGGAGTATCTGTACTGCGCGCTTCATGACAGCGCAGCGCCGCAGTTCGGCGTCTTCCGAACGGCGCCGCGCGGGCGTACGGCGTTCACCTTCACCAGTTTCGGCGATCAGGGAACTCCGACGCTGGGCCGCAAATTCGTGGTGCCGCCGGGCGTGACGCTCCCCAAGCCACCGCCGTACGTGAACGACAACCTCGGATCGCCGTCAGCCGGTGATACCACGCTCGGTGTTGAGCGCATCGAGCCATTGTTTCATTTGTTCAACGGCGATTTGTGTTACGCCAATCTCGCCGACGATCGGATTCGCACGTGGTGGGACTTCTGGGAAAACAACACCCGTAGCGCGCGCAACCGTCCGTGGATGCCATCGCCCGGTAATCACGAGAATGAACTGGGCAATGGGCCGATCGGGTATCAGGCGTATCAGACGTACTTCTCGCTGCCCGAAGCATCTGGTCAAACCGGCGTGACGAAGGGTCTGTGGTACGCCTTCACCGCCGGCGCGGTGCGGGTGGTCAGCATCGCCAACGATGATGTGTGCTATCAAGATGGCGGCAGCTCGTACGTTCGCGGCTACTCTCACGGCGCGCAGCAAGCGTGGCTCGAGAACGAACTCGCCGCGGCTCGCGCTGACCACAGCATCGACTGGATTGTCGTCTGCATGCATCAGGTCGCGATTTCGAGCGTCGATCATTTCAACGGCGCCGATCTCGGCGTCCGTGAAGCGTGGCTGCCGCTCTTCGACAAATACGAAGTGGATCTGGTGGTGTGCGGACACGAGCATCACTACGAACGCTCGCACCCGATCCGAAACCGCGAAGCGAATGCGACGCAGACACCGATCCCCACCGCGACGTCGCTCGACGTTGTCGATACGACCAAGGGCACCGTGCACATGGTCATCGGCGGCGGCGGAACGTCGTTGCCGTCGAACCAACTCTTCTTCGATCCGCCGGCGTGCCGCGTAATCACCGCCGTCAGCGATCCTGATCCCGCAACCGGGAAGCGAGCACCGATCTACGTGCAAGAGCACGCACCTTGGTCAGCGGTGCGCAACGCGGCGCATTCGTACGGCTTTGCCGCATTTGCCGTCGACCCGGGTGCACATCCCGGCGACTTCACCGCGATGAACGTCACGTATTACGATGTGGTGGGTGTGAACGGCGAGCTGGCGCCGTTTGAGACTTTTACGCTACGTCGCCGCCGCCGCGACGCCTGAGCCAACGGAGACTGACACATGGAACTCATCATCAACGGCCTTGACCACCTCGTCCTCAACGTGACTGACGTTGAGGTTGCTGCTGCGTGGTATCAGCGCGTGCTGGGCATGCAGCGCGAGGACTTTACGCCGGCGGGATCGTCGAGCGCGCGTACATCGGTGAAGTTCGGAACGCAGAAGATGAATCTGCGCCCCGCCTCGGCAAGCGTCGATGCGTGGTTCACCGGGCGCACTGTCGCGCCGGGAAGCGCGGATCTGTGTTTTCTTACCACCAGTGCACCAAGCGAGGTTGTGGCGCATCTAGGCGAGCTGAACATCCCGGTCGAGAAGGGACCCATCGAACGAACCGGGGCGCGCGGCACCCTCCTCTCCGTCTACTGCCGCGACCCCGATGGAAATCTCATCGAGATCGCGTCATATAAGATGTAGGGCGCGGGAATCCGAGCCGGCTTTGCGCAAGGCTCGATGCATGCACACTGGACGCCATTTTCTTCAGATTCCGGGCCCAACCAACGTCCCGGACCGTATCTTGCGCGCGATCGACATGCCGACAATCGACCATCGTGGTCCGCAGTTTTCCGAGCTCGCGCTCGACGTATTGGACGGAATAAAAACGATCTTCCGAACCGAGAACCCGGTCGTCATCTACGCTTCATCGGGAAGCGGCGCGTGGGAAGCGGCAATCGTCAACACGCTCTCGCCCGGCGATCGCGTCCTGATGTTCGAAACGGGGATGTTTGCATCGCTCTGGCGCACGATGGCCGAGCGGCTCGGCTTGAATGTCGAGTTCGTTGCGGGTGATTGGCGCCACGGAGTCGACCCGGCGGAAGTCGAGCGCCGTCTCGAGCGCGATAGCAAGCACGAGTTCAAGGCGGTCATGGTTGTTTCCACCGAGACCTCGACCGGCATCACCAGTCGCGTGGCCGACGTGCGCGCGGCGATCGATCGCGCGCGGCACCCGGCGCTCCTCATGGTCGACGCGATCTCTTCCCTCGGATCGATCGACTATCGCCATGACGAGTGGGGCGTCGACGTAACTGTCGGTGGATCGCAGAAGGGTTTGATGCTGCCGCCCGGCCTTGGATTCAACGCCGTGTCCCAAAAAGCGCTCGACGCGTCGACGCGCGCGCGCTTCACGAAATCCTATTGGGACTGGAGCGAGATCATCAAAGCCAACCAGAATGGCTTTTGGCCGTACACGCCCGCCACGAACATGTTGTACGGATTGCGCGAATCGATTGCAATGTTGCACGAAGAGGGTCTGCCGGCGGTGTTCGCGCGCCATGCGCGTCACGGCGAAGCCACCCGCCGCGCGGTGCGCGGCTGGAATCTCGAGCTGCAAGCAGCCGACCCGCGCGAGTACTCGAACTCGGTGAGCGCAATCATCGTACCCGACGATGCGAACGCCGATGCGTTACGCGCGACGATTCTCGAGCGCTACGACATGTCGCTCGGCACGGGTCTGGGACGGCTCGCAGGCCGCGTGTTCCGAATTGGGCATCTCGGTCATTTCAACGACCTGATGCTCGCCGGAACCTTGTGTGGCGTCCAGATGGGCCTTGACGTCATGGGAATCCCACACGGCGACGGCGTGTCCCCCGCGCTCGAATTCCTCACGGATGCAAAGGAAAGGGTCGCTACAGCATGAGCATGCGAGCCTCGCATGTACGCTACACGATCCTTGCCCTCATCTGCTTCTTATATTTCCTCTCGTATCTCGACCGCACCGCCATCTCGGTCACCGCTCCCGCGATGATCAAAGAGTTTCATTTCAACAAAGCCACGATGGGCGTGGTGTTTTCCGCGTTTGCGACGACTTACGCGCTGCTGCAAATCATCGGCGGGTCGCTTGGCGATCGCTTCGGTCCGCGCGCGGTGCTGTCGTTTCTGATGGCAATGTGGTCGGTGTTCACTGTCGCCACCGGCGCTGCGGTGAACTTCTTGACCTTGTTCACTGCACGGTTGCTGTTCGGTCTTGGCGAAGCGGGCGGCTTTCCGGTTTCGACCCGGGCGTTATCGTCATGGTTCCCGAGTGACATGCGCGGCCGGCTCCAGGGGATACTGCATGCGTGCTCGCGCACGGGCGGCGCGGTGTCACCAATTATCGTCGTGGCAATTGTGGCCTGGACGGGTAGCTGGCGCTATGCCTTCTTCATCCTCGGCGCGCTTGGGGTCGTCTGGGCCGTCGCCTTCTACCTCGTGTATCGCAACTCGCCGGGCGATATGCGCGGAATCAACCAGCAAGAACTCGACTATATTCGCGGTGCTTCGGCCGAGGCGCCACAGCAACATACCATTCCCTGGCGTCAGATCCTGACAAGCATCGACGTATGGCTGCTGACGCTCGCGTATTTCGCCTACGGCTACACGTTCTGGATCTACATCACGTGGCTGCCGACGTACTTGACGGACGCGCGTCACATCTCGTTCAGCGGACTCGCGCTCGCCGTGACGATCCCACTGGCCGGCGGCGTCCCCGGCGATCTGGTCGGCGGCTGGCTCTCGGACTATATCTACCGCCGGACGGGTAACTTGAATCTGGCGCGACGCACGCTGATCGCCGGCGCGTTCGTCGGCACCGTGGTATTCATCGTTCCGGCAATCTTTGTCAGCAACGTCGGCGCCGCGATCATCTTGCTGGCGTTTGCGATGTTCATGCTCGAATGTGCCGTATCCAACTGCTGGGCCGTCGCCATGGACTTAGGCGGCCAGAACTTTTGCGGAACGATTTCGGGGATCATGAACACCGGGTTTGGCGTCGCCGGCATACTCTCACCATTAATTTTCGGAATTCTCGTCGATCGCACAGGCTCGTGGATCGCGGGCTTCATCGTCGGGTCGGCGCTCTTGATCCTCGGATCCCTGGCGATCGCGTTCGTGAACGCGACGCGCCAGGTGGGCATGGCCCCAAACATCGCCTAAGTGGTTTTACTTCGGAAGTACGTTGTAGAACGGTAGCGACGAGATTGCTTTTGCGATCATCGGATCGTTCTGTTCGAAGAGCGACGTCTTCTGAATCACTTTCCCGTCGCTCGTATAGAAGGCTTGCTGCGCCGACGCTTCGGCTAACGCGGGAATCGTCGTCGCCTGGCGAACGCGCTCTAGCGTGCCGTCACTCTGGCGGAAGCAGAGCTGCGTCGCGCGCTGGTTTCCTTGCGAGTCGAACGTGTGCGCGTGCACCCATGCGTAGTTTGAGCCCTGCTTGTAGACGTCGGCAAATCGAATCGACACCTTCGTCCGCATCGCGACCGTCGCGTCCGCGTCGGAAAGCACGATCCAATTGCCGCTTCGATATGCGACGTGAATCGGATGCAGTGCCATCACCGCGTTTTGGATCGCGTTACATTCCGTATTGATCTTCGTAATGACGCCGCTCGAATCGGCTTGCGTCGTAAGTGGTACGCTGATAAAAGCACCGGCGAACAACGTCGCAATGAGAAACCCGGGGGCGATCGATCGCTTCACTAGATCGGCTCCTTTCACTGGCTCTACCAGCATAGCTCGCCGGGCGGCCCCCGTTTATCCCAAAATCTTCAGCACGACACGCCCTTGCGATGTCCTGTCCAGCACGGCTCCCATTGCTTCTTTGAATTGCTCTAAGGGGAAAACCGCCCCCACGTGCGGCTTGAGTTTACCTTGTGCGATCCACTGGAAAATCTGCTCGTCGGCTGCAATGCTCGCTTCGGGATAACGCTCGGCCCACGCGCCCCAAAATACGCCGACGATCGAATAGTTCTTGAGCAACAGTAGGTTCATCGGGACCGACGGAATATCGCCACTTGCAAAACCGATCGGCAGCATCCGGCCACCCCAGTTCATGAGCCGCGTCATGGTGGTGAACACTTCGCCGCCCAGAACGTCGAAGAACACGTCCACACCTTTACCGCCGGTCACCGCTTTGATTCGTTCGCGCAAGTCCTCGTGAACGTAGTCGATGACTTCGTCCGCGCCATATTCGCGAACAATCGCAGCCTTTTCTTGCGAACCGACGCCGGCCACCACGCGCGCCCCGAGACTTCGCGCTAAGTCCACGGCTGCAAGTCCGACGCCGCCCGCAGCGCCTGAGACAAAAACGGTTTCACCGGCTTGAAGCTTCGCGCATTCGATGAACGCGTAGTGCGCGGTGCCGTAACAGTGTCGTACGACCACCCCGCTTGCAAAGTCAACACCCGGTGGCAGGTGCGCTGCCGATCGCTGCGCGGCAATCATCTGCGACGAATACGCTCCGGTCCAATTGCTGCAGGCGACGCGGTCTCCGGGTTTAAAACGCGTGACGCCCTCGCCCACGGCGGCAACGATGCCGCTAGCATCTGTGCCCGGAACGAACGGCGTTTGCGGCCGCAACTGATATTTGCCTGCCACCATCAGACAGTCCATGAAATTCACCGCGGCTGCATGGACGTCGACGAGTATTTCACCCGCGCCAGGTTGCGGCGCGGGCATCTCGCCCAAATCCAAGTCATCGATTCCAGTAAACGATTGGCATACAACGGCATTCATAGCTACCATCCTTCGCGACATGTAGATTGATTCCGGTCGGCGAAGGCCGCTTCTATGAGTACGGCGCGCGACGGAGTGTATTTTCGGGCCTGCAACCTCTGCGAGGCAATCTGCGGCTTGAAAATCACGATTGAGAATGGGGCGATTGCCGACCTGCGCGGCGACGCGGAGGATCCGCTGTCGCGCGGTGCGATTTGCCCAAAGGGAACCGCCCTGATCGATCTGCATGCCGATCCGAATCGTTTGCGTGTACCGCATCGCCGCGTGAGCAACCGATTTGAACCGATCGCTTGGGATGAAGCCTTCGATCTCGTGGCCTCGCGCCTGCGCGACATCGACGAGCGACTCGGCGCCGACGCGATCGCAACGTACCTCGGCAATCCTACCGTGCACAACAGCGGCTCGTTGCTCAGCTCGAGTGGCTTCCTTCGGTTACTGCGCACACGCAACCGCTTCAGCGCAACCAGCGTCGATCAATTACCGCATCACGTCGCGGCCACGCATATGTTTGGCCACCCGATGCTCCTGCCGGTGCCCGACGTCGATCGCACCGATTTCTTTTTGATCATGGGCGCAAACCCGCTGGTCAGCAACGGCAGTATCATGACCGCGCCCGGTATGCGCGAGCGCTTGCGAGCGATTGGCGATCGGGGCGGGCGCGTCGTCGTCATCGATCCTCGGCGCAATGAAACGGCCAAAGCCGCGCACGAGCATCATTTCGTGCGGCCGGGAGCCGACGCATTCGTCCTGCTTGCGCTGATTCACGTCATCTTCGAAGAACGCCGCGAACGCCTGGGACGGCTCGCCGGTCGATACGACGGTCTCGCGCGATTGCGCGACATCGCCGCGCGCTTTTCCCCGGAGCGCGTCTGCACGCACACCGGGATCTCCGCCGAAACCCTGCGTTCGCTCGCACGCGCATTTAGCGCCGCGCCGCGCGCAGTCGTCTACGGACGCGTCGGACTCTCCACGCAAGCCTTCGGCGGGCTGTGCCAATGGCTGGTGAACGTGCTCAATGCCGTCACCGGCAACCTCGACGAACCCGGTGGCGCGATGTGGCCGACGCCTGCCTACGACATGTTGCTCGGCAGCAAGCCTGGCGACATCCACGAGGGGCGTTGGCACTCACGCGTGCGCAACTATCCCGAATTCAACGGCGAGCTGCCGGTCGCGACGCTGCTCGAAGAGATGGAAACGCCGGGCGAAGGCCAGATCCGCGCGCTCGTGACCGTCGCCGGCAATCCCGTGCTCTCAACCCCGAACGGCGGCCGCCTCGCGCAAGCGCTCGCGCGACTCGACTTCATGGTTTCGATCGATCCCTACATCAACGAGACGACGCGTTACGCGCACGTGCTCCTTCCGCCGGCGACCGGACTGGAAACCGATCACTACGACGTCGTCTTCCATCACTTCGCGGTACGAAACACGGCACGCATGAACCGCGCGGTGTTCGAGATTGATTCGACGCAGCGTTACGACTGGCAGATCTTTGCCGAACTCGCACTGCGTCTGCGTGGCAAAACACTCACCCATCCCAACGAACGCCTCGAGGCCGGCTTGCAAGCGGGCCCACGCGCAACGAGTATCGACGCGCTGCTCTCCCATCCGCACGGCATCGACTACGGGCCGATGGAGCCGTGCATGCCGCAGCGGCTGCTGACGGCGAATGGACGCATTGATTTAGTTCCTCAAGCTTTTGGCGCCGACGTCGACCGGCTCGAAGCGCAACTCGACGAACCGCACCCCGAATTCGTCTTGATCGGGCGCCGCTCGCTGCGAACGAACAATTCATGGATGAACGACCTCAAGCGATTGAACCGCGGTGCGGATCCCTGCGTGCTGCTCATGAACGAGGAAGACGCGCGCGCGCACGGCGTCGCGAGCGGTGCAAAGGTCAATCTCACGACTCAAACCGGCAGCATCGCTGTGGCGATCGAGCCGACGCCTGACCTTATGCGCGGCGTCGTGTGCTTGCCGCACGGCTTCGCGCGCGCGAACTATAACGAAATCATCGGGGACGACGTTGACGCGTTGACCGGCAACGCCGCCCTCAACGGCGTCCCGGTTCACGTTACCGTTTGACAGAACCGCTAATATTATCTACAATGTCGATATTATGGCGAAGGGTGAGTATCTCGGCGAGTTCGAGCATATTGTTCTTCTGACGGTCCTCCGTTTGGGCGAAGGCGCATATGGCGCGACGATTCGCGCTGAAATAGAGCACGTCACGGGTCGCTCTCCAGCGATCGGCGCGGTCCACGCGACGCTCGAGCGTCTCGAGCGTAAGCGATTGGTCTCGTCGTGGATCGGCGAGCCAACCGCTGAGCGCGGCGGCAAAGCCAAACGGCACTTCAAGGTTGAGGCGGACGGTATTTCGGCGCTCAAACATGCGCGAAACACGCTGGAACGACTGCACTCAGGGGTGTCGCTACGGGACGCGACCGCGTGAAGCCGCCCGCCCTCGCGCAAGCACTTGTCGCAGTTATCGCTCCGGCGAGCGACTACGAGATCGTCGCCGGCGATCTGCATGAGGAATACCTTCGCATCGCATCGTTGCGCGGGACGAAGGCCGCGAATCGCAGGTATTGGGCGCAAACGCTGCGTTCGATACCGTCACTGCTCTCGTACTCCCGATCGAACGCATCCGCGCCTCGGCGCGTCGGCGTCGCACTCATCGCGCTCGCTGTACTCCTTGCAATGCTGGCGATCGATACGGCGGTGCAGACGGTATTCGAAGGTGTGGGCCAAGGTCCACACTGGCTGTGGTTTGGCCTTCACTGGATGATCGCCGTTGTTTTTGGTGCGATCCTTGCGCTACTTGTTCGGACCGACGGCCTGCGGGTGGCATTTTGGACCGCGCTGTTCTTGGTTCTCTGCTTTGTTATTCCAGCCGTCGCGGGCCATCCGGGTTCGCAAGCGCCGCTTGTGGCCTGGATTTTACTTTGGGGGGTCATCCCGGCGATGTGCAGTGGCGCCGCTATCTATCAGATCGCCAGACGCACGTGAACGCACTTCGGTGCGTGTTTCGCGCCGCAGTCATGAGCGCGATCGTGCTGACGCAAGTTGCGGCAGCTCACCCGCGCACACCAGCGCCCTACAACGTCAATTGGTATCTTCATCCTCAACGGCTGGTCGATATCGGCGGTCGCCGGTTGAACCTGATCTGCACCGGAACGGGATCGCCGACGGTGATCCTCGAGGCGGGACTCGTCGCTGATTCGACCGCGTGGCGCTTAGTGCAGCCCGCCATTTCGCGAACGACGAGAGTTTAAGCATACGATCGAGCCGGACTCGGCTTCAGCGATCCCGCCGGCGCTCCGCGGGACGCGGCAGCAATCGTCGGCGATTTGCACACCCTGCTGACGAACGCCGGCGTCGCGCCACCGTACGTGCTCGTGGGATGGTCGAGCGGCGGGCTTTATACGCGCCTGTATCAGTACCGCTATCCGGCTGAGGTCGTAGGCCTTGTCGAGGTCGATCCGGACTCGGAGTTCGAACCTGACGACTACGACGCGAGCATCGTTACGTCGGTCATGCATAAATCGCGTCAATGGTACGACCAGCAGATAAACGATTGGTACAAGCAGTACGATAATTGCGCGGTCAATGTCACGCGTGGAACATGTGCGTTCTTTTTGGGCGGTATTCCAGCGTATCGCGCGCGTCTACGTGCAGCCGGCTGTCCGGCGATTTCGCCGGCAGCGTGCGCCGTTGCAGAAGTACAGGGCGAACACATGGCCCGAACGTCGGTTTGGAAAGACGAGGAGCTAGAGCTTAAGGCTTCGCAGATAGGCGCAGACGAGGTTCGTGCGGCGGAGCATCCGTACGGCAATCTACCGATCATCGTTCTCACGGACTCGCAACAAGGCGACATCGACGGCGATGGCCCGATTTCGGTTGCCGCTCAGCGCGCGGAATGGGTCGCGAAAGACGAGGCTGAGGATCACATTGCTCGATTATCCCTGGTCGGTGCGCACTTCGTCGTTGCCGGTTCGGCCCATGCGATCCAATTAAACCATCCTTCCGCCGTCATCTCCGCCGTTGACGAAGTCGTCGATCAGGCACGCAATAAATAACGGCCGAAGCGGTCCCACCGCCTGTTCAACCGATTACAGCAGGAATGCGTTTGTTGGCCAGCAAGCCGCGCCAAAAACGAAAACACCCGAAAAATCGGGCGTTTTATTTGGTAGCGCCAACGGGAATCGAACCCCTTGCCCCGACTGCAGATGACTGCAAGCTCTCCGAAAAAACCCCATAGATCGGCGATTTCTTCTATTTACGGGTGCGGGCTGATGCAGTCTGATGCAAGTGCTAAGTAGACATTTAAGTAGACACTGGACGGCCGCTTGCCAGCTCTGACACGATGCACCGCTAGGCGGCCGTTTCGCTTTCCCACGGACTGGTCTCCCCGGGCGAGAGCGCAAGCCCCGTTCACATGCCGCTTTAGGTTCGGCGGCCCGGACCCCATGTGTTTTCCCGACACCCCAGATTGGGTTAGGCGAGCGAGGTTCCTGGCGTAACATTTCCCGGTTATTGTGGTAGGATAGGGCAGCCGAAGGCTTTCTTCAAATTCTGTAATTCTTTAACTCACGCACTGCAGACGCACACTTTTTACACGTTAACTTTCAAACTTACAAGCTCACAGCCCAACGGCGAATCACTTCCTTTGTTTGAGAGGACGTATGAAAGAGGAGCGCTTCGCGCGCCTGCTGGGTCTAGCGATCCAGGCCGCGCTGCTCGCAGTCACTATCTTCATCGCGTTGAAGTAGTAGGTCCGAAGGAGGCTCGCTTGCGAGCCTCCTTTCTTAGACTGCCTCTTTGAAGGCTTGATTTGCTAGATGAGCGTCTGCAGAGCCAAGCATGTTGACTAGTAGTCATCCGGCTAGACCCTGGAACGGCCCTGGAGCAGGGCTCGCGTATTACAGTGCTGTTGATGATGATGGC
>DATHMY010000079.1:0-5969 GCA_035486535.1 Candidatus Acidiferrum sp. | reverse complement strand
ATCGACGACTTGGTTCGCGTCGTCCCACGAAACGTTTGCGCCGAGCGCCTGCGAAACAAAGCGCAGCGGGACGTACGTGCTCGCGCCCACGATGAACGGCGCTACGTCGATCGTCACCGGCGAACCGTTGACCGTCGCCTGCGTCGAGCCGATGGTCAGCGAGATCTCGCTATTGTTGCCGGTCGCGTTGATCTGTCCATTGCTGTAGACGACGCTAGCACCGAGGTTCTCGAAGACGCCCCGTAGCGGCACGAACACGCGGCCATTCTGCATGATGGGCGCCGGGTAGACATCGACGCTGCTGCCGTTGATCGTGATACCGACGTCGGCACGAGCCGCGAGCGCACATGAAAGTACGATGAAAGCGGTAACGGCCGCCGCGACGGCATAACGAATGCTCATATATGTCTCCAACGTCTTAGCCAGATGTGGAGGTTCCCAAACCAAGCGGCGAAGATAACGGCTATGATTTGTTGCCAACACGACCACTACCCACCGTCGGCCTCCGGCGACTACGGCTTTGAGGTCGACGGCGCGCGCATCAAATATGGCCGCGGCGTGCTGCGAGAATTAGGCGAAGCCGCTGCAGCGCTCGGGATCAAGCGCGCGGCGGTTTTTGTCGATCCGTTCCTCAAAGACGTCGAATTCGTCCAAACCGCGTTTCGGTCGCTGAACGAATCAGGCATCGACAGCGCGATCTACACCGACATCGCCATCGAGCCAACCGATGTTTCATTCAAAAATGCCGCAGCGTTCGCGCTCGATGACACATTCGATGGGTTCGTTTCGATCGGCGGCGGCTCGACGATCGACACGGCCAAGGCGGCCGACCTGTACTCGACCTATCCCGCGCCGTTCATGGATTACGTCAACGCCCCGATCGGCGGCGGCAAAGCGATACCGGGCGCACTCAAACCGCACATCGCCTGCCCGACGACATCGGGAACGGGAAGTGAGTGCACCGGCATCGCGATCTTCGACTATCTTGAAATGAATGCGAAGACCGGCATTCGCGCGCGCGAACTGCGCCCTACGCTCGGCATCATCGACCCCGACGTGACGCGCACGCTGCCGGCGATGATCGTCGCGTGCAGCGGCTTCGATCTGCTCAGTCACGCGCTTGAATCCTACACCGCGCTTCCCTATACACAACATCCGCGGATGCCAAAGGGCGTAGCGCGTCCACTCTCGCAGGGCGCAAACCCGTACAGCGACGTCGGCTGCATCAGCGCGCTCTCGATTTTGGGCGAACATATGGTTCGCGCCGTCAAGGATCCAACCGACGACGTTGCGCGCGAGCGCATGATCTTTGCCGCCATGCTCGCCGGCATTGCGTTCGGCAACGCCGGCTGCCATTTGCCTCACGCGATGTCGTACGCGGTTTCGGGATTGGTCAAAGATTATCGCGCGCCGGAATATCCCGCGCACGAAGCGATGGTTCCGCACGGCATGTCGGTCATTTTGAACGCGCCGGCGGTCTTCCAATTCACCGCGCCCGCCTGCCCTGAGCGTCACCTCGAGGCGGCAAAACAGCTCGGGGCTGACACACGCGGCGCCGGGCCCGACGATGCAGGCGAGGTGTTGAGCCGGCGGCTGATCGAGCTGATGCGCGCAACCGAAATGCCCAACGGTCTGGAAGCGGTCGGGTATACGACTGCCGACCTCGACGCGCTGGCCGGCGGTTCGTTTCCGCAGCAGGGCCTCATCCGCAACGCGCCGCGCGAGACGTCGCAAACCCAACTGCGCGACATCTACGCGGGCGCCTTGCGGCACTGGTAGCGACTCGGCTATTTCAAGCGGAAGATCGCAACCGCGTCACCGTAGGGATAGCCGAGCTGGAAGTTTCCGCCGGCCGCCACGGCGATGTATTGCACGCCATCGACTTGATAGGTGATCGGCGGTGCGTTCACGCCGGCACCGAGATTGTAACGCCAGACCTTCTGTCCAGTCGTCGCGTTGAAGGCGTCGAACCAACCGTTGCCTTCGCCCATGAAGACCAGATTGCCGCCGGTCGCGAGCGCACCGCCGATGAGCGGTTGCGGCGCGATGTATTGCCAGGCGATTTTTCCGGTGTCCATGTTCACCGCTACGAACGGGCCGTTCTGTATCGCGCCCTTCTTCACGTTGGCGAATGCGCTGCCGAGACGAATCTGTCCGGTTCCCGCGGCAGGTTCGTTGGTGGTAAAGGTCATGAGCTGATTCATCGCCAGCACGTACAGATTGTGGGTCTGCGGCGAGTACGCCGGCGGTGACCATTCCGCGCCGCCGTTTGCACCCGGAAGCATGTCGACGCCTTTGCTGGTTGGCGTCGAGAACATGTTCTTCGAGAACATCACGTACGGAACGGACTTGCGAATCAACTTACCGGTGCGACGATCGACGATGAAGATCCAACCGACTTTTCCGGCTTCACCGGCGGCCGGAATCGTCTGCCCGTTTTGGTGCACGTCGAACAGTACGGGATTGCTCACCGCGTCATAATCCCAGACGTCGTGCTTGACCTCTTGCAGGTACCACTTCAACGCACCGGAGTTCACGTCGAGCGCGACGATCGAATCGGTGTAGAGGTTATCGCCCGGACGCGAGGTGCCATAGAGATCGGGATTTGGATTGCCGGTGCTCAATATCAGCAAACCGAGCTTCGGATCGATCGCCGGCGTCGTCCACGACATGCCGCCGCCCGTCTTCCACGAGTCGCCGCCAAACGTCTTGGGATCGGTCGACCACCATTGCCACTTCTTCGCACCGCTATTCGCGTCGAAAGCTGCGACGAATCCGCGAAGTGCCCATTCGCCGCCGGCGCTGCCGACGAAGACCTTGCCTTGGTACAGCTGCGGCGCCATCGTTTCGGAATAGCCGAGCGTCGGATCGGCCACATTGACTTGCCAGTCCAGTTTGCCGGTGCTCGCATCGAGCGCGACGAGATTGTCGTCGAGCGTGACGAAATAGACTTTGCCATACCCGACCGCTACGCCGCGATTGACCGGCCCGCAACAGATCTGGAACGTTCCGAGGTTGTAGGTAGTTTCCCAATAGCGCTCGCCGGTCGCAGCATTGAGCGCCATGACTTTCATTTTGTTGCTGACGACCGGCGTGGTGATAAACATTGTGCCGCCGACCACGATCGGTGTCGTCTCGAAACTCGCCGTCATGCCGGTTTGTGCGATCGCTACCGGCGTAAGTCCGGTAACGTTGCCCACGTTGACTTGCGAGAGCGGTGAATAGCGGTCGTTGGAATAGCTGCGGCCCTGCAGCGTCCAGTCGGAAACGTCATTGTCGGCATTGCTCATCATTGCATCCGAGACACTGACGTTACCGGAAACCTTGCCATAGTCGACCGTCTCCGGCGGTGCGCCGCGCACGATCTCGTTGTTATTCGGGCCGCTGCTCGCCGACGCCATGCTCGCCGCGTTGGAAAGATTGACGGCGCCCAAGTTCGTTGCGTCGAGCGGATGCGTGCCGCTCGGGAAACCATTTTGCTGCAGCAGGTACGCCGTCACCGAAAGGTACTGTGCCGCCGTCAAGCTACCGGGCGCGTTGGCCGGCATCTGTTTGCTAATAAAGTCGTACATCTGCTGGCCCGTACCGTACGCAACCAGCGACTTTGCGAAACGCGCGCCGCTGAGCGAGGGGCCACTCTGGCCTTGCAAGGTCGCGCCGTGACAGGACGCGCAGCTCGCAGAGTAGACGGTTGCGCCGTCACTTGCTTGCGCATCGGTGAATGAGCCGGTACCACCCGATGAAGCAGCGCTGGCCTCCGCGCTCGCGCTACTCGCGGGATTCGACGAGGCAGATGAGCTTGAGGTTCCGGCGGTGCTACACCCTACGAGCACCAGGGCTGAAATGATGACGGACGTCGCCATCCACATACGTACATGCATCAGCGATACCTCACAAATAATTGCCGTGTGTCTGGTGCTTGGACGGAAACGCTTGCTTATTCCCGCTTGGCATGCCATTGCCGATGCGAACACTAGACCGACTCGAGAAGTGCCACCGAACCCTGTCCGCCGTCGGCGCAGATGCTGACGATTGCCCGCGATCCGGGCGGCCTATGGGCCAACTCCTTGACCGTCTGGCTCAGGATGCGCGCGCCGGTGGCGCCGAAGGGATGGCCCAGCGCAATGCTGCCACCGTTCGGATTGACGCGGTCCCGAGGGAATGTTCCGAAATCCCGGTCGACGCCGACGCGTTCCCGCAGAAAAGTGCGGTCGTCGAGCAGCGCCATGTGCGCGAGCACTTGCGCTGCAAAGGCCTCGTGGATCTCCCATAGCGCGATATCCGTATAACGCAATCCCGCGCGCGCCAGCAGGCGCGGAATGGCATAGGCCGGGGCCATCAACAAGCCTTCGCTCCACAAATCGATCGACGCGAGTTCCCAGTCGGTCAATTTGACCCGCGGCAAATCGGCGGGCAGGCGCGCAAGGCCGGCATCCGACGCGACCCAAACGCCGGCAGCACCGTCGGTGAGCGGCGAGGAATTTCCGGCAGTGATCGTGCCGTTACGACGATCGAACGCCGGCGCGAGGCGCGCAAGCTTTTCGAGCGACGTGTCGGGGCGCGGGATTGTATCGCGCGTCAGCCCACCGAACGGAATCACGAGGTCATTGAAAAAGCCACGCTGCCATGCAGCCACCGCGTCGCGATGGCTGGCAAGCGACCACGCGTCTTGATCGGCGCGCGCGATCGCGCCGGACATCGCTTTGACGGTGATTTCCATGTGCTCGCCCATGCTTTTTCCGGTCGAGCGATTCGCAATGCTCGGGATGAACAAACCGATCTTGGTCCGTGCGAGCGCTCCCAGACGTTCGAACTTCTTGCTTGCACCTTTGGCTTGCATGAAACCGCGCAGCCAATCCGAGAGCGGCTGCGACAGACCAATCTGCACGTGGCTCAAGCTTTCGCTACCGCCGACGAGCGCAAGCGATCGATGCGCGCCGTCGAGCATCGACGCCGCTTCAAGGGCTCCGACCATGCTGGTCGAGCACGCCATGACCGTTGAAAAGGCCGGAATCGTTGGGTCAACCTTTGCGTCGAGGAGCACTTCGCGCGCGATGTTGCTCCAGGTCAGGTTTGGGAGGACCGTGCCCCACACGGCGAAGTCGGGCTTCGCGCCGCCAAGTTGCGCGATCATTGCCTGCACGACCGGTACCGACATCTCGATCGCGTCATACGGCGCGAGCGCACCGTTGGATCGGGCGAAGGGCGTACGAACGCCCGGCAAAAGCCAGATCGTCGTTAGTTAGCCAAAGAGGCCGAGAACGGCCGCTGCGTTGACGTTATTCTTCGCCTGGAGCGCGAACTGAATCTGCTGTTGCAGCTGCGAGAGCGTCGACTGCGTTACACCCTGACCGTAATTTTCATCCGCGATGCTGGATGCCGCGCTGGTAAGGTTGTTCGAGTACGAGGCGTCCGATTGCGCGGCATTCTGCAGCGCGACCTGTTGCGCACCGAGTTGCGCTTGCGACGTCGTCAACGAATTGAGCGCATTTTGGATCTGACCGATCGCTTGAGTTGAACTCAGGCTGCTCGATAGGTTGATGTTGTTGATTTGTAACGTCGAAGAGCTGACACCGGGAATGGCAACGTTGGTCGTGTTACCTTCATTGGTCCCACTTTGCACGGTAAGCGCGCTGTTTTGCGAATTCGCCGGCGTCGCTTGTGCGATCTGCACCGTCGCCGTCTGACCGACATCGGCCAGCGAAATGTTGCCGACTTTGATGTTGACGTTCTGCACGCCGGTGATCGTGCCGCCCGCAGCGACTGGACCCGTCGTTACCGTCTGCCCGGTGGCGTTGTTGAGCACCGTCGCGACTGCCGCGGCCACACCGTTGTTGTTGACGACTTGCACTTGAACGGTCGAATTCGTCGTCGACGTTCCGCCGAAACCTTGCGCGGCGCCGGTTGGCGGCGCTTGGAAATTAGCGTTGGCTGCCGCGACTTGCGCAATCACGGTGCCCCCGTTCTGC
>DATHMY010000078.1:0-10782 GCA_035486535.1 Candidatus Acidiferrum sp. | reverse complement strand
ATCTCAACGCTCGCTACCGTGCCGGTGCCGGCAAGTTGTGCGAGGAGCGCAGCGTTGTAGCCGCTGCCGGTTCCGATTTCCAGGATGTGATCGCCGTCGCGGACGTCGAGCAGCGCGAGCATATGCACGATCATCGAGGGCTGCGAGATCGAGGAAATTACGGACCCATCGCGCTCCTTGATTGCCAGTGCCTTATCTTCGTACGCCTCCTCGGGCGCGCTGGTGGGCACGAAGCGGTGGCGGTCCACGGCGCGTAGCGCCGCCGCGATGCGCGGATCGCGCAGTACGCGGGTGCGCTCGAGATGAGCGATGAGCCCGGCGCGCAGCGACCCCTCTCGGTTCATCGGATGAGCTTCTGTCCCGGTTCCGAGGGCTCTTGCGCCGGTCGTGCGAATGAAGGGAATCCGTTATGAATCCAGTGGTTTCGCAAGATGCGCTCCGGGACGTTTTTGCCTGGGCGCCGCTCGTCCTCGGCGTCGTCATCTACCTTGCCGTGTGGCTTTCCAAGCGCCATGAAGTGGCAATGGTCCCGACCATCGGCGCGACCTATTCGTGTGCGAATTGCGGACGGCGTGGCTCGCGCGAGCACATGGTGCCGCAAGTGCACGACGGCGCCGTGAGCTACTATTGTAGCCACTGCGCTAAATAGCGCGAATCAGACCTGTAAGACTTCGGTAACTTCGGGAACGTCGGCCGTAACCACGGCCTCGATTGCGCTTTTGAGCGTCACATTCGACGCGGGGCATCCGCCGCAGGCGCCGAGCATCTGCACGTAGGCCGTCGACCCGTCAACCCGGATCAGCCAGACCTCGCCGCCATCGCGCGCAATCAATGGGCGCACCTTATCGATGGCCCGGTTGACCCGCTCCTCGATGGACTCTTCGCTCGCGATGCTTGCCTGGGATTCCGTCATACCGCCAACATCGTAGCCGATTTCTGGGTCAGGACCTGCGACATTCGGCCTCTCTTAACGCCTCGCGTCTCGGACAGTTAATGTCAGGGTCCTCGCCGCTTCGGCTAACCCGTTCGGCCGAACGTCGCAGGCCTGCCCCGGCAATCGTCTACTCGTCTTGGCCGTAGGATTTCATCAGGTCGTGCATGCGCGAGCTCATCGTCAGAGCCTGATCCCAATTGCGCTGCCACATGTTGCGGCCGAAGATGAGGCCGACGCAGCCGGCGGTCATTGCGGCGTGAGCCTTATTTATCGTGTCTTCGTCGCCCATTTTGCTGCCGCCCGATACGAGGACCAGCGTGCGTCCGGCCGACTTCACGACTTTGCGCAGACCTTCGACGTCGGTGAACTGCAGCGTGTTGTACGGCTTGGGCAATTTGTCGGCGGTTGCAGCGTCCCACTTCGGTTCGTTGAGCTTGACGATATCGCAACCCATTTCGCAGGCAACGCGTGCTGCGTAGTCGACGGCATACAGTGACTCGATGCCACCTTTGGCTTTCATCGCCACGCCGCGCGGATATGCCCAGATGATGAGCGGCATGCCGTAGCGCTCGCACTCGCGGCGCACTTCGTTGCATTGCGCGATGTCGACGTCTTGCGACGGGCTGCCGACAAAGAGCGTGTAGCCCACCGCATCGGCGCCCAAACGCACGGCATCTTCAACCGACGACGTCAGCGAGGAGAAGGCTTCGTCATCCGATGGAATGTTCGTTTTACCGTTGATCTTGAGCACCAGCGGTACGCGGCCGGCGTACTGTTTGTGATACTTCTCGGCGAGCCCGATATGCAGGGCAATCCCGGAGAAGTTTCCCTGTACGGCGAGTCGATAGATCCAATCGGTGTCGATCGAGTCGGGATTGTCGAAGAAGTCGATTGGTCCGTGCTCGAGGCCCTGATCGATCGGCAAAATCATCAGGGTGCCGTTCGCCGGGCCGTGCTCGTACATCAAGCGATGCAAACGCACGCGCTTGCCCGTTGAAAGATTGAGTTGATCGTACGTCGGCCGGCGGACGGCCGGAGTTGCAATGCTCATGGCAGGCGCTTCGGCCAGGAGCGAGGCCGTGCCTGTGCAACTAGCCGCGGGTAGTGGATGCACATCCTTCGTTAGGCTTTCTCGGTCTGGGCGCGATGGGTGAACCGATGGTTCGCTCGCTGCTCAAAGCCGGATTCCCGGTCACCGTGGCCGCGCATCGCAACCGCGCCCCGCTGGAGCGACTCGTCGCTGAAGGCGCGAAGGAGGCGGCTGACCCGCAGGCAGTGGCCGCGGCAAGTGAGATCCTCATCACGTGTGTTCCTGACGCGCCCCAAGTCGAAGAGGTGCTCTTTGGAGAGCGCGGCGCGGCGTCCGGGCTGAAGTCGGGCACCATCGCTATCGATATGTCAACGATCTCGCCGATTGCCTCGCAGCGCTTCGCCGAGCGCTTGGCCGGCTCGGGCGTCGACTTCGTGGACGCGCCAGTGAGTGGCGGTCCAACGCGCGCGGCCTCCGGTACGCTGACAATCATGGTCGGCGCGAAGCCCGTTGTGTTCGAACGGGTCGAGCCGGTGCTCAAGGCAATGGGAACGCCGACGCTCCTCGGCGGGATCGGGATGGGAGAGACGGTTAAGCTGGTTAACCAGACGATCATTGCGAGCGTCATGATCGCGAACGTGGAAGCCCTTGTTTTCGCCCGGCGGGCGGGGGCGGACTTGGATCAGGTTCGAAAAGTTCTTGCAACGGCGACGGGTTCCAACTACCTGCTTGACCAATGGCTGCCGAAGACGTGGCTAGGCGGAACCTTCAACGGTGGCTTCGCCATGGATCTGCTGCGCAAAGACGTCGCGGCAGCGCTCGATGCGGCGCGGGCAACGAAGTTCGCGATGCCGCTCACGGGACTAGCCTACCAACTGTATACTGCCAGCTCGGCAGAAGGAGACGGCGCGCTCGATTACAGCGCGATCGCCAAATCGTATGAACGGATCGCTGGAGAGTAAGCCATCGCGCGGAACGTTCGTCAAGAGTCCGGACTTCAACAAGAAGATTCTGGTCGTTGACGACGAGTCTGCCATATTGCAGACGCTGCGCTTCAATCTTGAGCGCAGCGGCTACACGGTGGTTACCGCGAGCGACGGGCGCAGCGCCGTAGCCATGGCGCAGCGCGAGTCGCCGGATCTCGTCGTGCTTGATATCATGCTTCCGGTCCTCGATGGCGTCGAAGCGTGCAAAGAGATTCGCAAGTTTTCGTCGGTGCCGATCATCATGCTCACCGCGAAGGACCAAGAGATCGACAAGGTGCTCGCGCTTGAGCTCGGAGCTGACGACTACGTCACCAAGCCCTTCGCGCTGCATGAGTTTCTTGCGCGCGTCAAAGCTCGGTTGCGTCGCCAAGCCCCAATCCAGGGCGGACACGAGGAAGCGATTTCGCTCGGTCAGATCGTACTCGACCCTTCACGCCAACAGTTGACCGTACGCGGCAAAGACGTCGCGCTCGCGCCTAAGGAGTTCGCGCTGCTGCGCGTCTTGATGGAAAATAACGGGCGGGTAGTGACTCGTCAAACACTGCTCGATAAGGTCTGGGGCTACGATTTCGAAGGCGAGCAGCAGACGGTCAGCGTTCACATTCGCTGGCTGCGCGAAAAGATCGAAGAAGATTCGCGTAATCCGCGCCACATCATTACGGTGCGCTCGCGCGGCTACATGTTCAAATCGTAGAGACATGATCAGCGTCGTTCTGCTGGTTGCAGCAGCGCTCATCGCCGGGGCGCTGATTGGGTTCGCTTTTGCCCGCACGCGCCGTCTGCCTGAACCGGTTCCGAGCGAGCCGGCCCCGGAAGCGCACTCGCAAATCCAGGCCGACTTCGCGCGGCTTGTCGATGCACTCCCGCTCGGCGTGGTGTTCGTCGATCGCAACGCACGCATTCGCTTTGCCAACCCGGCGGCAGGGACGATCTTCGACTTCGATCCGGCCCGCGCAATCGGGTCACACGTCATTACGTCGATTCCCAACGTCGAGCTTGAACGCCGCATCGACGAGGCGCTGATCGGCGAAGCGTCGGTTGCGCCGATCACGGTCGCGAGTGCGACGCAACGCCGTACCTATGGCGTCTCGATCTATCCGATCGGCGAAGGCGACAGCGGTGGCGTTGCCGTCTTCGCCGACGATCAAACCGATGTCGCGCGTCTACTGCGTGCGAGTCGCGAGTTTCTTACCAACATCTCGCACGAGTTGCGGACGCCGTTATCATCGATCAAGTTGATGCTCGAGACGGTCGTCGAGTCACCCGACGACGAAGCTGCCGATCTGTTTCTACCCCAAGTGCTAACCCAAGTCGATCGGCTCGCATCCCTCGTGCAACAGCTGCTCGAGCAAGCACGAGCAGAATCCGGTCAGCTGCGTTTGAATCTGCGCGAGATCGACCTCGAGGTGGTCGCGCATCCGATCGTGGCCTCATTTGAACCGCAGGCGGTCAACAAAGGCGTTCGCCTCGAGTTGCGGGCAATGCGCCCGGTTTCAGTTGAGGCCGACCCGGATCGGCTCTCGCAAGTCTTCGTCAATTTGATCGACAACGCGATCCGGCACACGCCATCCGGCGGCCACGTGACCGTCGAGCTCGACGCTACCGGCAACGACGCGATTTTGCGCGTGCGCGACACGGGAGTCGGCATCCCCTATCGCGATATTCCGCACATCTTCGAACGCTTCTACGTGGTCGATCGCTCACGCACGCGCGAAAGCGGAGGAGCCGGCCTAGGACTCGCGATCGTCAAGGGTATCATCGACGCGCACGGCGGAACGGTGGCCACCGAGTCGATGATGGGGAGCGGCACGCTGTTCACGGTGCGGCTGCCGATCATGCGCGTTGCGCCTCGCTCTTAAAGACGCGATAAGGGCCGCCTAATCTGCGTACCCTACCGTAGAGGGATGTCGCCTTCGAAGTGTCCCGAGGTTGACGAGCGCATGATGCGCCGCCAAGTCCTGGCGTTTCTCGATGAGTACTGCCGCAGCCTTACGCTGCAGGACGTTCGAGAGTGGTACGTCGACGCATTTCCCGATATTACGCCCGCGGCGCCCCTCGCCGAGGGCGTTTATCTTAATGCGCCTTAATCAGTAGTTAAGGAGTGTCGCATAGCAGCCTGGCCGAACATACAACGCGCATGATCGCCACAAATCCGGACCTGACGAGCGCTCCGGCTTCCACCAAGCTTGAGGCCCGCGACGTCGACGTTTACTACGGGAATTTCCACGCGATCAAGGACGCGAACCTGAGCGTGCCCGAGCACTGCGTCATGGCGCTGATCGGACCGTCGGGTTGCGGGAAGTCGACGTTCCTTCGCGCCCTCAACCGCATGCACGACCTCACGCCGGACGCGCGCGTCGATGGCCACGTGTTGCTCGATGGCGAGGATATCTACGCGAGCAACATCGACCCCGTGACGGTTCGCCACCGCATCGGCATGGTATTTCAGCGGCCGAACCCATTCCCCAAGACGATCTTCGAGAACGTCGTCTACGGGCCGAAGATTCACGGCGAGCGCAATCGCAAGACGCTGATGGATATTTGCGAGAAGGGCCTACGCGGCGCGGCGCTGTGGGACGAGGTCAAGGATCGCCTTGATCGTTCGGCGCTCGATCTTTCGGGCGGTCAGCAGCAACGTCTGTGTATCGCGCGCTGCCTCGCCGTCGACCCGGAAGTTATCTTGATGGATGAGCCGGCATCTGCACTCGATCCGATCGCCACGAGCAAGATCGAAGACCTTATCGAGGAGTTGAAGAAGGAATACACCGTCATCATCGTCACGCACTCGATGCAACAAGCCGCGCGCATCAGCGATTTCACGACGTTCTTCCTCATGGGTGAACTCATCGAGTCCGAGGCGACTTCGACGATATTCACCAAACCGCGCGATAAGCGGACGGAAGACTACATCACCGGCCGCTACGGATAGGCGTTCCGCCCGAAGGGCACTTAAGGCCATGTTAAATGCGCCTTAATTTTGCCCAGGTAGCATGGGCCCGTTACCCCTGTAACACTCTTTTGATAGGGAGTACTTCTCACGTGTTAACCAAACTCGCGCGCGTCGGTCTGACCGCGGCGGTGATGGTTTTGGCAGCAACGAGTTTTGCGCTGGCGGAAACAACGGCAACACCAGTGTATTCGTTGCCAACGGTGGCTCAGGAAGCGCAAACTCCGAAGCCGAAACCTTCGCCAGATCCATTTACCTACCACGGCAGCGTTCGCGCTTACGACTTCTACCGTCAAAACGCATATAGCGGATATAACGTCCCGAGCGGCCCCGGCGGCAAAGCCAATCAGCAGTCGGAGAACAACTCGATCAGCGTCTCGGCGGCATATGCTTTCGAGAACTCGGGCTTCAGCGTCGGCGGTTCGTATCTGTATGCGAATCCGTTGAACGGCTGCTCGAATCCGGCGTTGGCTAGTTCAGCATTGCCGGGGCCCTGCGGCACCAAGAGCGTTCCGCCGGGTCTCAATCCCGACACGACCCTGCCCGAGTACGAGATGAGTACGCTGTATGAAGCCTACGCTCAATACCATGCGAACGGCTTGTACTTCAAAGGCGGCAATCAAGTGATCACCACACCGTGGGCAACTGCGGCCGACTCACGCCTGAAACCAATCGCGTTCCAGGGCGCCGATGCCTCGTACAAGATCACACCGAATTGGACGATTGAAGCTGCTGACTACTGGCAGTGGGAGTGCCGCACGTGCTCCGCCTTCGATCACGGCACGCTGCTCACCGTCGTGAACCCCGGCGGCTACACCTACTCGGGCGCAAATGCGTTGCCGACGACGGTGTACGACCCAACGGAAACACCGCTCAACAACAGCGGGTTCATTTATGGGCGTTTGGGTTACGTTGGCCCGGCATCGCTGCCGCTGACGGCGAACCTCTACTACTACGGATTCAACGATATCGCCAACTTCTGGTGGCTCGATGCAAAGTTGCCAATCGGCACGAGTAGGCTGCGGCCGTACGTTGCCGTGCAAGCCGGTGACGAGCAGTCTTCGTCAGGCGATCTGCTCGGCAAAATCGACGCGACGGTTTTCGGTATCCAAGCCGGATTCTATCCGTTGAGCAATGTGCTCGTAGCCGCCGGTTTCGATACGCTCCCGGTTCGCACCGATACGATCGCTTTGCCGGCCGGTTATGCGTGTAATACGAACACGCACCAAATCACGCCCACTTCTTCCTACAAGGAAGCTACGTTCCCGTACTTCCTGCCGGGCGGCAGCGCCGGCACGGCGCAGTGTACGAACCTGGGCGGCGGTCGCGCCAACATCTACTACGGCGGCATCGCCAGCCCGTATACCGATTCGTACGCAGCGGATCCGCTGTTCACGACCGGCGGTACGCAAGGCATGGTCGATCGTCGTAGCCCGGGCAACTCGTTCAAAGTAGCGGCGACCTTTACGTCGGACGATAAGCAGTTCGTCGCAACCGTCGCGCAAGAGTGGTACGACTACGGAAACCCCGGTTACGCAACCTCGACCAACAGCACCGACTTCGACACTCAGTACTTCTTCAACAAAGTACCGAAGACGGGACTCTACAAGGGCTTCTCGGTCCGCGTCCGCTTGTTCAGCCGTTCGGCGACGAACTTCGCTCCTCCGGGAGAGCCGATCGCTGGTCTCTTCAAGTACGATCGCTTCCAAGCCGAATACGACTTTTAGCGTTCTCGGTTGGGCCAAGCAGGACGGGGCTCGCGCAAGGCGCGGGCCCCGTTTGTTTTGAATATGTGGGGCCGACATGGCATCCACGATGAAAGCGCTCGCGAAGCTTCGGCCCGAGCCGGGTTTCACGCTTACCGACGTTCCCATTCCCACCATCGGCGCCACCGACGTACTCGTCCGCGTCGAAAAGGCCGGCGTGTGCGGCACCGATCACCACATCTATTCATGGGATCACTGGGCGCAGAACCGCGTGCATCCACCGGTGGTCATCGGGCACGAGTTCATGGGCACGGTCGAAGCCGTCGGCGATGCGGTGCGCGCGGTAAAGCCGGGCGACCGCGTTTCCGCCGAAGGGCATATCGCCGACTTGACCTGCGTGCTCTGTCGCACCGGCCAAGCACACATCTGCGAACATGTGAAGATCATCGGCGTCGATTGCGACGGCGCGTTCGCCGAATTCATCGCGATGCCTGAATACAACGTCTGGAAGCTCGATCCGGCGATCCCTGACGAATTTGCCGCGGTGTTTGACCCGCTCGGCAACGCGGTGCACACGGTCATGGCTGCAGGGGTGAGTACCAAGAGTGTGGTGATTACCGGCGTCGGCTCGATCGGGCTGATGGCCATTCCGGTTGCGCGCGCGGCCGGTGCAGCGTCGGTCTACGCAATCGACGTCAATCCATCCAAGCTCGAACTGGCCAAACGTCTCGGCGCCGATGAAACCTTCGATTCACGCGCGCCGGGGTTGGTCGATGAAATCAAGCGTCGCACCAACGGCGACGGCGTTGAGGTGTTGCTCGAGATGTCGGGTAGCGGGAGCGCGATCGATCTCGGCTTGCAGATGGTGCGCAATGGGGGAACCGCGGCGCTGCTCGGAATCCCGAGCGACAACGTCAATCTCAATCTCGCGGAGCGCATCATTTTCAAAGGGCTTACCGTGCTCGGGATCAACGGACGCACGATGTTCGAGACTTGGTACCAGACGCAGGCGCTGGTGAAGAGTGGGCGTATCGATCTGCGGCCCATCATCACCCACGTGCTGCCGTTTCGTGAGTTCGATCGCGCCTTTGAGCTGATGCGCAGCGGCGAAGCGGCGAAGATCGTGCTCGATCTCAAAGGGGACATCGCAAAGTGAATTCGGCATTTGACACGCAACTGCAAGGCGAGCTCGATGCACTCAAAGCCGCGGGCACCTACAAGCACCTGCGGCACTTGACGACCCCGATGGCGCCCGAAGTACACATGGAAGAAGCCGGTGACGTCATCGTGCTCTCGAGCAACAACTATCTCGGCCTTTCCGATCGGCCCGAGGTGATCGAGGCCGGGATCGAAGGCCTTCGCAAATACGGCGCGGGGACGGCGTCGGTGCGTTTCATCTGCGGAACGTTCGATATTCACCGGACGCTGGAGCACCGGATCGCGGCGTTTCTGGGCACGCAAGCATCGCTGACCTACGTCTCGTGCTGGAATGCCAATACCGGGTTGTTCGCCACGGTATGCGGCGAGGGTTCGGCGATCATCTCCGATGAGCTTAACCACGCTTCCATCATCGACGGCGTGAGGCTGGCGAGCAAGGCGAAGCGCGCGGTGTACAAGCACAGCGACATGTCCGATCTCGAAGCAAAGCTCAGGGACGCACAAGGCTGTGCGCCCATTCTCGTCGTCACCGATGGCGTGTTTTCGATGGAGGGGTCGCTTGCGAAGCTGCCTGAGATCGTGGCGCTGTGTAAGAAATACGGCGCGGTGAGTGTCGTCGACGATTCGCACGGCACCGGTGTGATGGGCAAGACCGGTCGCGGCACGATCGAGCATTTTGGACTCACCGGCCAGGTCGACATCATCACCGGCACGCTTGGCAAAGCTCTCGGCGGCGCCGCCGGCGGTTTTGTTGCCGGCAGCGACGCGCTCATCGATATCCTGATTCAGCGTTCGCGCCCGCAATTGTTTTCCAACGCGTTGCCGGCCACCGTGGCGTGCAGTTCCCTTGCCGCGATCGACGTTCTGGATGCGCATCCGGAATTGGTCGAGCAGCTCCGCGAGAACGTCGCATACTTCCGCGCAGGCCTCGCGAAGCTTGGTTTCAAGCCGCTCGACGGTCCTAGTGCGATCGTGCCGATCATCGTCGGTGAAACCGCCAAGGCGATCGCGCTGAGTGACAAGCTCCTGCAGCGCGGCGTGTTCGTCACCGGCTTCGGTTTTCCAGTCGTGGCGGAAGGCACAGCGCGCATTCGCACCCAGCTTTCGGCCGCGTTGACGAAGGACGAGATGGACCGCGCGCTCGCGGCGTTCGGCGCCGTGCGCTAGTTGGCGAAACTCTACTTTCGCTACTCGGCGATGAACGCGGGAAAGTCCACCGCGTTGATTCAGGTTGCACACAATTATCAGGAAAACGGCCGGCGGGTTGCGCTCTTTACATCGACGGTCGATCATCGGTACGGCCAAGGTATTATTACGTCGCGTATCGGACCGCAACGCGAGGCGCAGACATTCGATGCCGATTTCGATTTTTTCGCGGCGATCTCGCAGATGCACGATATCTCGTGCGTGCTGGTGGACGAAGCCCAGTTTCTTACTCCGCAACAAGTGCGGCAATTGCATCGCGGCGCGCATCTGCTGGACGTGCCGGTCATTTGCTACGGGATCCGCAGCGATTTTTTGGGTGAGCCGTTCCCCGGGGCCGCGTACTTGCTCACGCTCGCCGACAGCGTCGAGGAGCTCAAAAATGTTTGTTCGTGTGGCCGCAAAGCCACGATGAACCCGCGCTTCGTGGGCGGGGAGCGCTTGTTTGCCGGCGCGCAGGTTGCGATCGAAGGGGACGTGGAGTACCGGCCCATGTGCGCCCGCTGCTTCTACGAGGGCGAGAAATAAGCGTTTCCTGAGTTTGGGAAGGCCCTGAGTGCGGGCAAGCTAGCACCATGAATCGCTTCATCTTGATCCTCGGCACGCTGGCGGTGGCCTGCGCGCTGTTTATTGGAACCACCCCCGCACCGGCAAGCGCGCAGGTTTCGGTCGGCGTCGGCATTTCCGTCGGATTCGGTCCGCCGGCGATTCCGTATTACGTGCAGCCGGCGCCCCCCGGACCAAACTGGATTTGGCAGCCTGGGTATTGGGCCTACGATCCGGTCGACGGCTACTATTGGGTGCCCGGGACCTGGGTG
>DATHMY010000077.1:0-15655 GCA_035486535.1 Candidatus Acidiferrum sp. | reverse complement strand
CGCAACTGGACGAGAAGCTGCTCGCCATTGGTGAAGTCCCACTCGCCCCCCACGAAGGCCACGCCGTAGATCCCGAGCACCGGCGTCGTCGACCAGCTGCCGTTCGCACTGTACCGACCGTAGCCCACTGAGGCAACCATCTTCTTATTCCAGTGGTGTTGGAAGCTCCCGACGACCTGCGGATAGTTCATACTGACAAGATCGACGGGGTCGATCGCCGGACGGTACGACCGATCCCAGACCGAGTCGAGGGCCACGTCGTTGTTCTGCCAATGCCAGGCCGCATAAAGCGCGACTTGGCGCTGCCAACCCAGCGATGCAGCGGCGTCGAACTGCGGTAAGAAATAGCCGTCGACCCAGCCTTCTTGCGATGCGTTGCTCAGCGTAATCGGTTCGATCTGCCGCCAGACGTAGGCGTCCGCGTGCAGTTCGAGCCGCCCGCGCGTGTAATCGGCGTGCGCGCGGTAGCCTTCACGGTTGATCCCAATCGTCGTGTTGTCCACGGCTTGATACGTCGACTTGAGCCACTGCCCCGGCCACGACCATGCGACGCTCCATACGTTCTCGGGCACGCCGTAGGGCAAGATCACGTCGGCGTAGCGCGGATCGAAGCGATAGTACTCGACCCCGGCATCGCTGCTCGCATCGAAGTGACGCGTGAACGCGAAATGTTCGAAGGTTCCCGGCGACTGCGAGCCGGGTTCAACTGCGAGGCCATCATGATACCAGCCCTCGCCGAGCTCGATCAGCACATCGTCACCGCGAAACGGATGAAAAAAGCCGCGTATTCCGGCAATCGTTTGCACTTGATCGGCGAGCACGCTCGAAAAGAGCCGCCCTTGCGGTCCCGGATAGAGCGTTTGGTCGGTGCCAAAGAACGTTGTCGTGGAAATCGGCTCACCCGAAGTCGTGATGTTTTCGACCTGCGCGGAGAGTCGGCCGTAGTCGCCACGATCGAGCACGTAGGATCCCATCGCTAAGCGCGCCTGCGTGCCTTGCAGCACGGGCAAGAGCGCATCGGTCAGTTCGACCGTCGATTGTCCGTGCGTCGAAACGAGATCGGCGCCGAGCAGCGGCAGCGACGAGGGCGAGGCGCTCCAAGCGTCGACGTTCGGCATGCCAGGGCCGAGCGTTTCTGCGGTTTGCACGCCGATCGACGGATTCGCGTTGGTCACGGCCGGCGGCGTAAAAACAAAATGATCGGTCTGCGTGAGATTGATGTATCCACCGCTGATTTTCCATGCCCCATCGTTGCTTGCGAGCGAGGCAGCATACGGCATGACCGCTTGCGCGGAACCACCTTCGATTCCACCGCCGCCGCTTTGCGGGAAATTGATCGCGTAGTTGATTGGCGAGTGACCTTCATGCGGATCGAGCGGCCCTTGCCACGGTTCGCCCCAGTACATGAGGTTGTTTAGATCGCCGCCGTACGCGCCGACGAGCACCTGCGCGTCGAGCGTGACGGTACGCGTGCGATCGCTTCCATCGACGAGATATTGGAGCATCCCCGCGTTACCCGGTGTTTCCGCCGCGCTCGAAAACCAATCGTATGGCGACATCGGCGAAAGCGGCAATCCGGCCTGGAATGCGGGCGCTTCGGGCGGGGTGAGTCCGGGACCGCCTGCGCCTTGTGAAATGAAAACGTTGGCACCCTGAACGTGGAGCGAAAAGCCCGGCGTCGGCGAGGGGGCCGGCGAGCCGGACGGAGCCGGCGCCGCGGTTTGCGCGGCGACAGCTACCGGGATTTCACAAATAGCGACGACAACCGCCGCAAGCCAAAACGCACGCTTGTGCATGTACACGACCTTAGTTAAGTCCGCGCGGGACGCGAGCCTTCGGGTCAAGGATGATTTAAAGATGCGGCAGCATCGCGACGTATGGGCTGACCCGCACTGTGTCATCGAATTGATTGGCGCGAAGGGCGTCATCGTGCGCCGCGATAGGCGCAAGGGACCAGAAAAATGCCAGCAATGCCTTCATGGCACGTAGCCTCCGTTATCGGGGGATAGTGTGTTTGCACGCCGTACGAACGGCGCGGTCTAAACGGCTCTCGCGAGCCTGCGGAGATCGACTCGGTCCGTCGTCCATACGAAAGTTCACCTCCCTTCGGTTGCCGTGTCGGCAAAACAAAAAAGCCCATCATGGTCCTCGCCACGATGAGCCGACTGTGGGGCGCCTAACGCTCTACTTCGCCTCAACGTTGAGCTTTAGCACTGCACGCCGTAGAAGCACGTTCGTCTTGCCTCAGCCGCATTAGATACCGCCTTGATTCGACGGTGCCTGGTAACCCATTGGGGTCTCTCGACCTTTCCGGGTAGCGGCTTATTCTCGTACAGAAGCCTCGCCTAACGAGGAATCCTCATTTATTTTACGCCGTGGTGTCAACCCCTAGATTCGCGGTAGGAGCATCAGCCACGGGCTCGTGCCACGGGCATCGTCAAAGCGATTCGCGCGCAGCGAGTCGTCATGTGCGCTTGCCGGCGCGACGCGGAAAATGAATGCGAGCAGTGCCTTCATAGTACACACCTCCCGCTTGTATCATCGGCGAATTCCCGGAAAATCTCGCTGGTCGGCCGTACCGAAACCGAAACGTTACGTGCTTAATCTGCGCCCGCGAAGGTATTCATTTGGGACAAATGACTCACCGCCAAGCGCGTCCGCGGCATCCCAGACCCAGCGCGGATTGCGAATGAATCCACGCGCCAGCGAGACAAAATCGGCTTGCCCGGTGGCCACGATTTCCTCGGCCTGCGCCGGCTGGGTAATCATGCCCACCGACATCGTCGTCATGCCGGTGGCTTGCTTAATCGCTTGCGAGAAGGGCACTTGAAAGCCCGGGCCGGCCGCGATCTTTTGATCGGGCGAAAGACCGCCGCTCGAGACGTCGACGAAATCACATCCGCGCTTTTGGAGCTCCCGAACGAATGCGATCGACTGCTCGACATCCCAACCGCCGGGAACCCAATCGGTTGCCGAAATGCGCACACCGAGCGGCTTCTCCTTTGGCCACACCGCGCGCACGGCATCGAAGAGCTCGAGCGGAAAGCGCATCCGATTCTCCAGCGAACCGCCGTACGCGTCGGTTCGCCGATTCGAGAGCGGCGAGAGAAACTCGTGTGCAAGGTAGCCGTGCGCGAAGTGGAGTTCGATCACGTCGACATCAAGGCGCTGCGCGCGCTTGGCTGCGGCGGCGAAATCATCGCGCACCTTTTGCAGCCCTTGCGCATCGAGTGCGTTGGGTTCCGGCCAATCCGAGTACGGGATCTCCGACGGCGCGACGGTTTGATATGCGTGTTCGCCGCTGGCCGGACCGCCGCCGTTCCATGGCGGCGCGGTCGAGCCTTTACGCCCGGCATGCGCGAGTTGCACGCCGATCTTGCTGCGCGCCCACGTGCGGATGAAGCTGACCACACGCGCCATCGCGGCTTCGTTCGCGTCTGAGTAGAGTCCCAGATCCTGATCGGTGATCCGCCCTTCGGGGCTGACGTGTGTCGCCTCGAAGAAGACGAGCCCCGGGCCCGAGAGCGCAAAGTGGCCAAGGTTGACGACGTGCCAGTCGTTGGCGTTCCCGTCGGTCGATGAATATTGGCACATTGGCGAGACCACGATCCGATTCTCGAAGGTCGTCCCGCGCAAGGTCATGGGAGAGAACAGCTTGCTCACGAAAACCTGGTACCCATTGATGCTCTCAGAGGTTGCGCCTGCATGACCTACCGCCCCCCGCACGTCCGCGCCGACGACCGCGCGCCGCTACTGGCACTCATCGCCACCCATCCGCTGGCGACGTTCATTACCGTGCCCAACGGTGAGCCTGTCATCACCTACGTGCCGATGCTCGCGCGCGAAGCCGACGGCGTGCTCTATCTCGAGGGGCACATCGCCCGCGCCAACAATCAGTGGCAAGGCGGCGACGGTACGAGCGTCGCGCTCTTCCGCGTTGCCGATCACTACATCTCGCCGACGTGGTATGCGACCAAAGCGCAGACCGGGCGGGTGGTCCCCACGTTCGACTATGTGTCGATCGAAGCGCGCGGGGCGGCACATTTCATCGAAGACACCACATGGCTGCGTGAATTCGTCGCGCGGCTGACCGTCTCACAAGAGGCACGCGTCGGCGCCGGGTGGACGATCGACGAAGCGCCGGCGGACTACATGGAATCGCAACTCAAGGCGATCGTCGGCGTGCAAATGCGCGTCGATGCGCTCACCGGTCTGTTTAAGCTCAATCGGCACCACCCGGCCGAGAACGTCGCCGGCGTCATCAAGGGGCTCGAGATGCTCGAGAACCCCGACGCCAATGCTATCGCGGCCTATATGCGCGTCGATCTCGCTCACCGCGACGAATGATTGCCACGCGCTAGTTCGGCTGGAAGTCCGCGTGGAAGATGTAGGTCCCTTCCACCGGCACACAATCGACGATTTTCGGTGCGTAGCTCGATTGGCGAGCCGCCCTCAGCGCTGCCTGATCGATTGCGGCATTGCCTGATGACCGGTAGATTTTGGTGTCGACAAGCCGGCCTTGCGCGTCGATGGTTACCTCGACGAACACCGAGACCACGTCCAAGCCGAGGTCGCGGGCAGAGTCGGGATACGCCGGAGACATCGCGTCGATCACTGATGCCTCCGCATTGGGATTAGAGCACAGCGGCCCCGTCGTTGCAACACCAGTCGTCGCGTCGGATGTCGGTGACGTTCCTATTTCCCCGGGGATTCCGTTCGCGACAGCGTTGGGCGGCCGCACGTACGGCAGCTCAACGGCACCCGATGTACCGCGTATCTTCGGGGGATTGACCGCTAACGGCTTGGCTGCGGCGTGCGAGGGCACCACCGTTCGCGGCAACGGCGGCGTCGTCTGCTTCGGTGGCGGCGTACTGATGCGTATTGGGTGCGTGATGGTAAACCTGTCCGCGTTCACTTGCTCGATCTGCGACTTCAACTCGGGATAGAGCGGCGTGGCGAGTGCATTGAGAATGAGCGAGAGCAGGAAGCCAATGCCAAGGTAGTTGCGAATCCGCTCGCCGGTGGCGATGTAGGTACGTCGTTGCAGCATCTTGCGAGCCAAAACGGGCGGGCACACGAGCGCGTGACGTTGAATCGATTGTCACAATCCGAAATACGTCGATGCTTGCACGCGAGAAAGACGATCGCCGTGGCTGTGACACAAGAAACATTCAGGGAGATTGCGTTGAGCTTCGCCGGCGCGGAGGAGCGCTCGCACCAAAAACATCCCGACTTTCGCGCCGGCGGGAAGATCTTCGCGACGCTCGCGGACGCGCTCCGCGCGGCGTGGCTACGCGTGTCATCCCGAACGTCTTGAGAAAGCGGCGGACGCGCCGTCCGATGCGCCTTCGCCTTCTCTGATCTCCATGCGGCCGATGAGACCGCCCGTAAAGCTGTAGACATGCCACAGGTCGGTATCGGATAGGATCGAGCCTTCGCGGTCTTTCACGAGTTGGTGAACCTTGACATCGGTCACGCCGCTCTCGCGCTCGATCACTTCAAGCGGCGTCACGAGCGGGTCGAACTCAGACCACTGTCGTGTCCAGTATTCACGGATCGCTTGTTTCCCGGCGACGCGGCCGCCTTCCGATGCTTTTGGCCAACTGACGTCTTCGCTCATCAATGCGAGCGTGCCATCGATGTCTCGTCGATTAAAGGCAGCATAGATCTGAAGTATTAGCGCTTGTTTGTCCATTTCCGGATCCTCTTCATCGCGGTTTTACCTTCGACGCCTGCAACGTCCTACGCAGTGCTTCGAGCGCCGACGATTGCAGGGCGGTCGCTTGCGCCGCCACGTCAAGCGTCCGTTGATTGATGAGTCCGGCCGCCGCCGTTTCACGCTGAATCGCCGAGAGCGTTTGCGAAGTGCTGCGATCGAGTTTGAGCGCCGAAGCATAGGTCTCTTGCGCGGTCTTCTTCACACGTGCATTCTCGGCGACAAGAGCGGCATTCTCTTGGCGGAGGGCATCTTGGGCGTGGACTGCGCTGATTCGGTCGCGTTCCAGTTGCAATCGGTTCACGGTACCGTACCCAATGCCTAAGAGGCTTGCCACGACGATCACGAGACTCAAGACCCAGGCCGGAAATCGACGTTGCGCTGCATCGGCGTTGTACGCGGCAAAGATGCCGGCGGCCGCAGCAATGGCGATGCCACCGACCGTCAGGAGGAAACTACCGTCATTGAGCGCGTCCACACTCGCGTACGCATAGAGCGCGAGATACACGCCGGGCGCGCCGATCACCATGGCGAGCGCGCCGATTGCGATGAGTGTCGTGGCCCCGAGCTTTGACATAGGCGGCTCCGGCAATGGACGTGCGAGAAATTAATGGGACGGGCGGGAATCGAACCCGCATGCTCTTTCGAGCGGCAAATTTTCGCACCACTATAGCTTTCGCTACCGCTCTCACGTTTGTGGTCCGGACTGTGCCTTGACCGTAGAGATTCGCGTGTAACGAATCTCGTTAGGCCGCGCCCGTCCAGTCTCTACACCTTCTCATCCGCTTGCGCGAATCAGCTTGGCTCGGCGTTGTCAGTGAAGAGTTCGCCGACTTTGAGCGCATCCCGCAGAGCGTTTCCGATTCTGCGGCTCAGGGATTTTATCCTAAGTCTGCTGTGTCTGCCAGTTCCACCACCGTCCCAGGTGGTTCGCGATTTCCGCTATTGTTGATAGTGTTCGACGGTATCGGCCGTGCGCATGTGCGCGACTTCTGGGTCTTGTCCCGCGTCGCGGCGAGCGCGGCGCTGACGTAACAGATCGAAATACCGATCGAGCTGCACTTGGACGTCCTCCAAACGCAAACGATCCTGCGGCGTGAGTTTCCCGCTATCGCCGTGTTCGAGCAACCGGTGCTCCTCGGCGACCAGCGACTCAATATGCTGGTGTATAGCCTGATCTTCCATGCGCACTCCATCCGGGGTCGTGGCCCGGTCGTCCTGCCACGTCGTCGTGTTGCAGCAAATAGCCTAGAAGCAGGTCGGCGGTCGTCGCAGTCGCGCGGTCGTGCCCAATGAGGTCAAGCACGGTTTCGAGCACGATGATGCCGGCCGGAAGAATGTCGGCGCGCTGCGGCTTCATCCCGGCGAGGGTCTTGCGCTCTTTGAGCGGCAGCGCGCACAAGCGCACGAGCGCGCGCTGCAAATCGCTTCGCGAGAGTTCGTATTGGTCGATCTTCGTGCGCTTGCCGCGAATCAGCGACGCCACCGTCGTCGCCGACCCGCCGACAAATGCAATATGGCCGACCTTCGGAAAATCCGCGATCGGCGCCAGCGCGCTGCGCGCCAGCTCACGCGCGCGCTCGATCGTATCGAGATCCACCACGCCATCGTTACCACAGAGCAACGGCAGCGCTTCGGTCAAGCGAACCGCGCCGATTTCGCACGAGACGGTGCGATCCGGAAGCGCGCCGTTGCCGGTTGCATACTCCGAACTTCCGCCGCCGACGTCCACCACGCCTAATTCTTCGTTGTGCAGCGGACCGAAGACGGTGATGGCGCCGCGATATGACGCGACCGCTTCCTCGTGGCCGCTGAGCACGTGCACCGGCACGCCGAGCAACGCCTCGACGCGTGCCTTGAAAGCTTCGCCATTGGTCGCCCGGCGAAGCGCGCTTGTCGCGATTGCAAAGAGTCGCACGTAGTGCCCACGCACCGCGCGCAGATGCAACGCGACCGCATCGAGCGTACGCCGCATCGGCTCCTCGCCGAGTTCCCCACTTTCGCGCAGGCCTTCGCCGATGCGCGTGCCGATCGATCGCGCCAGATCGACGTGCGGCACGCTCGACCCTACATCGGCCAGGACGACGCGCGTCGAGTTGGTGCCGATCGAAATGATGGCGTAACGCTTACTCAAAGTGCGCGGCGCGCTTCTTCTTCTGTAGGAAATGCCGTTCGTGGGCGGGGACGCCGTCGACGTCGTTCTCCCATTCAGCCGTGCTCTCGAGGTAGCGGGCGATTTGCGCGTCGAGTTCCGGTTCGTCGATACGCGGCACGATGGTCACCATCGGCCGCCGCAGTCCGGGGTGTAACAGGAAGGCCACGGCTTTGCGCTCCGACATCCCACGGTCGTACTCTACGCGATGCAGCTCGACGTCACCGGCCGGCGCGCTTGCAAGCTCGCCGCTCTCTAGTCGAACGGTCGCACCGTACGCATTGACGTTGATTACGAAGCCGTATACGCGTTCGTTCACGGAGTCGGTGATGGTGGGGGCGACGGCATGGGGCTTACAAAGACAATCGCCTCGTTGGGACGCACGAGACGCAAGCGATCGTGAATCTCGGGAACCGCGCCTTCGGGATCCTCGAGGCGATGCAGCTGTCGCAGCTGCCATTCGCGTCGCGCCTGCAGCTGGGAGATGTCGCTCTGCGTCGTCGAAAGCTCGTGAGCAAGCGCAAAGTTGGCATCGACCACGCGGGCAAACTGAATGGCAACGAGGGTGAAGACCAAGAGCGCGACGGTGGCGGCGCCGAGCCGCCCGAGAAAACGCCAAATCAGCGAGGCGCGCGTGCGGCGCTTCACCGTCCCGGTGTTCCCACGTCCCCCTGGCGCTCTTTTTGCCATGCGCCTATCCGACGATACTTCCGATAGCGAGCCTCTTGCAATTCCTGCGGCGACAAACGCGCGAGCCGCTCCACTGCCGACGATACCGCGCCGAGCACATTGGCAACGACGGTCGCAGCATCACGATGAGCGCCGCCCAGCGGCTCGGCAACGATCTCATCGATAATACCAAACTGCTGCAAATCTGCCGAGGTCAACTTCAGCCGCGATGCCGCTTCTTCCGCTTTACTCGCATCGCCCCAGAGGATTGCAGCGCAGCCCTCGGGCGATGCGACCGAGTAGACGGCGTTCTCGAGCATGATCACGTGGTCGGCGATCCCGAGCGCCAGCGCACCCCCCGAACCGCCCTCACCGATGATCGATGCCACGATCGGCACGCGCGCTTCGGTGAACGCATACAGGCACATCGCGATCGCTTCGGACTGTGCGTGCTCTTCCGAAGCAATTCCGGGGTCGGCGCCCTTGGTATCGATGAAGGTGACGATCGGGACACCCAAACGCGAGGCCGTGTGTGCTAGGCGCCGCACCTTGCGATAGCCCTCGGGCGTCACCATTCCAAAGTTGCGGCGCAGGTTTTCTTTGGTATCGCGTCCGCGCTGCTGGCCGATCGCCATCACCGGCCGGCCCCGCAAGAACGCAAAGCCGGCAACGACCGCGGGGTCGTCGCGAAACTCGCGATCGCCATGCAGCTCGTCGAAGCGATCGAACTGCGAGATGAAGTCCAAGCTCGTGGGGCGGCTCGGATGCCGCGCCATGTTGACTTTCTCCCACGGCGTGAGCGATCCGAAGAGCTCGCGCTGTAAGGATTCGTACTTTTGCTCGAGTGCAGCGATCTCGGCCGAGAAATCGACCGGTTGGTTGACGTTGGCGTCCCGCAGGTCGGAAATGCGTCGCTCGACCTCGAGCAATCCGCGCTCGCGCTCAACGATCACGTTCCCGCTCATCGCGTGCGTCCCGCGCCGGGATGTGGCGCCGCATATTGCAACAGACGCACCAGCGTGGTTTTGAGGTCGTGGCGATCGACCACCATGTCGATCTGCCCCCGCTCCAACAAGAACTCGGCAGTCTGAAATTGATCGGGGAGCTTCTGGCGGATCGTCTGCTCGATCACGCGCCGCCCGGCAAAGCCGATCATCGCCTTGGGCTCCGCGATGATGACATCGGATTCAAAGGCAAACGACGCCGATACGCCGCCGGTGGTGGGATCGGTGAGCACCGTGACGAAAAAATTGCCGTCGTCCTTGAAACGCGCGACCGCGGCTGTCGTCTTGGCCATTTGCATCAGCGCAAACATGCCTTCTTCCATGCGTGCCCCGCCCGAAGCGGTCACGATGATGCAGGGAATCTTGCGTTTGCGCGCTTCCTCGAGAAGCAGGGTGACGCGTTCACCTACGACCGTACCCATCGTACCGCCGCGAAAATGAAAGTCCATCACGCCGAGCGCGATTTGAAATCCGTCGATCGAGCCGATGCCGCAGACGACGCCCTCGGAGATGCCGCTCTTCTCGCGATCGCCGGCGAGTTTGACGGGATAGGTCTTCTTGTCGACCCAGCCGAGCGGATCGCCCGGCAGAATCTCGTTGCCGATTTCGGTGAAATCGCCGTCGATGAGCAGATTGATGCGGTCGTAGGCGTTCATCCGGAAGTGGTGTCCGCACTTCGTACAGACGTCGTAGTTCGCCGAGAGATCGCGGCGATAAAGCACTTCGCCGCAGACCGGACACTTCGTCCACAACGCCGCGTCACGCGTGTCGGCGTTCTTTCCTCGGCGCCGCAGCAGCCAATCCGGAATCGACACGATTCAGTTGCGCCCCGGGAAAAGGCGCGCCGCGTAGAGTTTGCGCAGCTGCTTGAGGTAGTTGAAGATCTCGTTCTGATTCAACTTCGATTCGCCCACGATTCGATCGGTGAAGACGTAGGGAATCTCGAGTGCACGTCCGTAGTGCGCCTTGGCGATAACCTCAAGACCAATCTTGAAGCCAATCGGATCGAGCTGCACGCCGTCCAGCGCTTCCCGCTTGACCAAGAAGTAACCGCTCGTGAGATCCTTCACGCGCGTGAGCGGTGCGGCAAGCGCACACGCAACCCGTGAGGTGATGATGCGGCGTCGCGGCCAATTGGCGATGCCGCCGCCTTTCACGTAGCGGCTTCCGATCGCCAGACCGTACTCGCCCGATTCGAGTGCCGCCACCAGCAGCGGCAGAATGTTGATGTCGTGGCTGAAGTCCGCATCCATTGCGCCGAGCGCTTGCGACTGTGGACGTGCGAATGCCCATCCATCGATGACCCCGCTCGAAAGGCCGAGCTTCCCGGGCCGATGCAGACAGCGCACCGGAAGTTCGCCGGCAAGGCGATCGACGATTGCGCCGGTGCCGTCGGGCGAATTGTCATCGACGACGATGATCTCGCCGTCGAGATCGTGCTCTTTGAAGACGTCGCTGACGGCCCGAAGCAAACGCTCGATGCCTCCAGCTTCGTTGTAGGTCGGAACCACGATGGAAAATGGGAGCTTGGCCATAGTCTAGCCCGAGCCCATACGACGGCCCGGGGTAGGTTTCCGCTTAGGAAGCGGCGGTCGCTACGCCCTTGCCTGCACGTTTTGACGCGTACATCGCCTGGTCGGCCCGTTCGAGCAATCCTTCCGCCGTCGCTGCATCGCGCGGAAATGCCGCGATGCCCACGCTGGCGCCGACCGCGACCGAGCGGCCCTCGAAAATTGCGCGCTCCGATGCAGCCTGGATCAAACGCTCGCCCAGACGCAGCGCCTCGCCGTCGACGGATACAGCGCCGCTTTGCAACGCGACAAATTCATCGCCGCCGACGCGCGCGAGGATGTCACCCTCGCGCAGCACGGCGCGCAACCGTGCCGCGGTAATCGCTAAGAAATCATCGCCGATGGCGTGGCCGAATTCATCGTTAATAGCCTTGAAGCCGTCGAGGTCAATGAAATACGCCACGATCTGATCGCCCGCGCGTTCAGCGCGCGCGATCGAGAGCCGCAGTTGATCCATCGCGTAGCGCCGGTTCGGCAAACGCGTAACCGAGTCGACGTAGGCGATCTCTTCAAGTTCCTCTTCGCGGCGCTCGCGCGCAAGCGCCGCACCGATCATCGTCGCGACGACGCGGGCAAAATCGAGGTCGGCTTCTTCGAACGGACGGCGGCGCGGCTTGCGCGACATGAAGGCTAGCGCACCAACCGGCACGCCGTCGGCGAAGGCGGTCGTGATGATCATCGCACCCCAGCCGAAGCGCGCTTGCGCGGGATCGGTTTCCCATTCGTTGCTCTCGGTGTTCCAGAACGCGATCATCTTGTTGGTACCGAAGATATGCCGCGTGTACGATTCAGCGAAAGGAAACGAATCGCCGGCCTGGACCGTGTCGCCGACCGAGTGGATGATCTTGACTTCGTCGTCGTACACGCGCGAAACGCCGGAGCCTTCCATTTCGAGTGCGCGTACGGCATACTGCAGTGTCTCGCTGATCTGCCGATCGACCGAACTCGCGTGCACCGATGCAATTCGTGAAAGGGCGCGTAGCCGTTCGCGCTGCAGTCCTTCGCGAAACTCAATTTCACGTTCGTGCGAAACGTCGCGCGCGATCACGTAGACGCCCTCGAGCGCACCACCCGCCCGCATCGGAACGGTGTCCACCCGAACCATCACCGCCGATCCATTCCTCGCACGCAGCGCCGCGTCGAATCGCTTTGACGTGTCTGAAAAGAGCGGGCTCGCCAAGCCGGCGTGTTCGATCGCGTCCTGCGCCGGGGCGAGCGTGTCGATCGGCGCGCCGATCAATTCATCCGAACGGTATTGCGTGAGCCGTTCGAGTTCAGCATTCGCCCGAACGATTCGGCTGCTCGCGTCGATGAGCGCGACGGCATCGGGATGAAAATCGAACATTGAGCTAAGCCGCTCTTGACTCTCTTCGAGCCGCTCGACCATCTTCGCGAATCGCGCTTCGGCTGGACGCGCAAGTCGATAGTACAAGATCGCGACGAGCACAATGGCGACCAGACCCGTGATGATGGCGACCACGCGGAAGGGACTACGGCGGTTGCGCGCGTTCGACTCGTAGGCATTGGTCTTGTCGTTGAAGATCGTGAAGAGCGCCCGTCCGTCGGCCTGATTGGGCGTGGTAAGGAACCGGTTGAAGATCACGCTCTCGTCGGGCGTAAGGTCCCCGAAATGGGCCTGCGAGGCACTGAGTTTGGCGATGCTGTCGTGCAGATCGTCCTCGTCGTGCACGGTCGCATCGTAGAGGATGCGAATCGTGTACCCACGGCGCAGACCGCTCGCGTTGACCGAGCGCGACGGCGGGTTGGTGGTAAGGGACAAAACGATAAGAATGACGGCCTGTAAAACCAGGACACCGATAATCGCCAGCGCGCCCACCGTGCCGGCATTGCGCAGCCGGCTTCCACTCCTGCGCTCAGTCATTCTTTTGAAGTTATCGTCCGTTAGCCGGGCGGCCTCTACACGCCGAATTCGTAGCCAAGGATGGCGACCACCGCCAGTGCGGCGGTTTCGGTGCGCAAGATGCGCGAGCCCAGCGAGATCAAATGCGCGCCTGCCGCTTGTGCCGACTCGGCTTCGGCATGCGAAAAACCGCCCTCGGGGCCAATCACCACAAGGATCGTCCGCGCTCCATCGACGATGGCCGGCAGGACGCCGCGCAACGGCTCGCCTGGCGCGACTTCCCAGGGAAGTATCACCGCGTCGTACTCCGAGAATCGCAAGCGGAGCTGCGCAAACGGTAACGGATCGGTAACGTCGAGGAGATCGGCGCGGCCACTCTGCTGCGCGGCGCTGCGCGCTAAGCGGCGCCATCGTTCGAGCTTTGCCGGCCCGACGTCGGTTACAATCGTGCGCTCGCTGCGCAGGGGCAACAGCGAACGCACGCCGAGTTCGCCGAGTTTCTCGACGATAAAATCCATCTTCTGCCCCTTGGGAATTCCTTGAGCGACGTCGATCACGACGGACGGCTCGGGGGGCGCGTCGCGCGCTTGCGTGAGACGCGCATGCAACTCGCCGTCTTTGGATTCGAGCGTGGCCGCGAAGACCGCGCCGCGGGAATCGACGACTTCGATTAGGTCGCCGTTGCGCAAGCGCAACACGTTGACGATCTTGTGCGCGTCACTGCCGTGGATCGCCACCACTTCTCCGGCGTGATGGGCGTCGCGAACGAAGAACCGGCGTGCCGGCATTACGGTGCCTGACTCACTCCGGCCGGAACGCGTCCTTCACCCGGTCTAAGAAGCTCTTCTCCTCGATCGCATCACCGCCGGCACGCGCATAATCTTCGAGCAGTTCGCGCTGACGCTTGTTGAGTTTCGTCGGCACCACGACATGCACGGTCACGTGATGATCGCCACGCTGCGAACCGCGAACCGACGGCATGCCGTGTCCGCGCAGGCGCAGCGTCGTCCCACTTTGCGTGCCCGGGGGAATGCCCAGTGGCAACGGCCCTTCGAGCGATGGCACCTCGATCGACGTTCCCAATGCTGCAAGTGGAAAGCTGATCGGGACGTCGATAAACGTTTCGAGTCCGTCGCGCCGGAAGAGCGGATGCGGCGCAACGCTCAAGTAGACGTAGAGATCGCCGGCGGGACCACCGCGAATGCCCGCTTCACCGTTGCCGGCGATGCGAATGCGCGAACCGTCATCGACGCCGGCGGGCACGCGCACGGTGAGCTTGCGCTCGACCTCATGCCGTCCACGGCCGGCGCAGTCGGCGCACGGTTGCGTGATGACATGCCCTTCGCCGCCGCAGATGTTGCACGTTGCTTGCGTGACGAATTGTCCGAGCGGCGTTTGACGAACCGTGCGCATCACGCCCGAACCGTGGCAGCGCTCGCAGCCGGCGACCAGCGAACCCGGCGCTGCGCCCGTCCCTTTGCACGTCTCGCACTGCGCGAGATGTGAAAATTGAATCTCTTTCGTCGTCCCGCTAAATGCTTCGTCGAGCGTGATCACCAGATCGTAACGAAGATCCGAGCCGCGCTGCGGACCGCTGCGTCGCGGCTGTGCCTGCGCGCGCGCTTCGCCGAAGAACATGTCGAAGATGTCGCCGAAGCCGTTAGGCCCGAAGCCCGAGAAGCCGAAGTCCGCGCCGCCCGGCGACCCGTTGGCCGTGCCGAAGCGGTCGTACTGGGCGCGCTTTTGCGGATCCGAAAGCACTTCGTACGCTTCGTTGATCTCTTTAAAAAGGTGCTCGGCGCCCGCCTTGTCGTGGGAGACGTCGGGGTGATGCCGGCGGGCGAGCCCGCGATAAGCACGCTTGATCTCATCCGGCGATGCGTCTCGCGCAACGCCGAGTACTTCGTAGTAGTCCTTGGTGGGCATCTTACTCTATATCGGAAAGTCGTTCGGAAAGGGTATCGGCAGTTCCCGAGGCGAGCGCCACGAGGCGCGCGTACGGCATGCGGCGCGGACCGAGAATAGAGAGCATCCCAACCGCATTCGGCCCAAAGCGGTAGGGCACGGTGACGACCGAGAGATCCGCCAACTCGTCGCTGCCGAATTCGGCGCCGATCTTCACGCTGGGTGTATCGTTCCCAACCGCGTCGGCAACCATGTCGTACAGCGTCTTTTGCTCCTCGACGATCCGCAGGATCGAGCGCAGCTTGCGCAGGTCTTGAAACTCCGGCTGGTCGAGGAGGTTCTGCGCCCCCGCGGCTGCGATCGACGGGGCTTGCGCGCTGCGCGCGCTATTCAGCGCCGCCAGAACCGCGCCGCGCAGTTCGTCGTGGAGTCCCAGTTCCTCGATGATGCTTTGCACGTCGCGATCGTTGATATCGCGCAAGAGGCGATTGCCTAGCCGTGCGTTGAGTGCGTTGGAGAGCTGAGTAAGCGCATCGGCCTCGACGTCGTGAGTGACCTCGAATAGGGTTTGCGCCGCAACGCCCATCGAGGTGACGACCACCGCGACGCCGGTGCGCGGCGAGAGCCAGATCAGCTGCATGTGCTTGAAGGTCTGGGTATCGGGCTGCGGCTTCGTGACGAAGGCCAGGTTGTTCGAGAGCCGGCCCAGCAGTTTGGTCGCCGTTTCGATGACCTCATCGAGCTCGCGGCTGGCCTCGCGCAGATCCTCGCGGATTC
>DATHMY010000076.1:0-12305 GCA_035486535.1 Candidatus Acidiferrum sp. | reverse complement strand
GCCGTTCCGCAAAGCGCAAGCAAGGCGAGAATCTCGAATTCACGCGCGCGCACCGGAAGGGCCGTCTGGCCGCGGGTGACGCTGCCGTCGATGATTGAGACGCGCAGCACGCGCATGCCTTGGAGCAACGTCGATTCGTCGATCAACCGTTGGAGCGACGCGAGCGGTCCACTCGCCTTCTTCCCGTCAGCAATCGCCTGTACGTCGGCGACCAGCTGCGGCGCTTGGGTTTGTAGGGCGTACGCCAGCGCTTCGGCAAGCAGCACGGCGCGATCGCACCCCGGCACCAACGCGTGCGCGACCCGTACGAGCGCTGACCAGAACGGCTTCCGCGCTCGATCGACCATCGCCGTGATCTCTTTGAGCAGCGCGGCGGCAACGGTGGCATCGCTCTCTTCAAAAGCGGCGTCGAGCGAACACAGCACGTCGATATTGAACGGGAAGCGCCCGCGCTCTGGAACCTCGGGGTTGAAGCGCGCAAGCGCCCGGCGATGCGGATCCACCGCCTGCACCTCGCGGCAGGCCTGCCGGAACTCGTCGCGATTGCCGGCAAAGAATGTCGCGATCGCGCGATACGCAATCGCACGGTACAACGCCGCCGGATCATCGAGCGCCCGCACGCGCGTCAGCGTGATTTCGCACAACTCGAGCAGCGCTTGCGCGTTCCCGACGTGCATGTACACGGTGAACTGCACCCAAAATTCCTGAATCGCCATCGGCATGCCGGCCGCGGCGATCGTCGTAAGCAACGCTTGCGCATCGTCGATCTGCCCGAGCGAGGCCTTGAAGCAGGCGCGCTCGCCCTGGAAAAAGGCCGCGAGCACCTCGGCGCCGGCAGGCGCCGGCGTCGCCGCGAGGCCCCGCTCGAGCTCGAGCGCTTCGTCAGTGACGTTAGCGATGCGCAACGCGACGAACATGGCCACGTCGAGACCGTAACGCGCGATCGAGTCGAGGCGATAATCCCGGCGCTTTTCCGCCTCGCTGAGCCGTTGCAGCATCGTCAACGGATCGGTGCGCAAGGTTTCCGATCCGAGGTACCAAGTCAGTAAGCGGGGTGACGTCAGCACCCATTCGATTGGCACCTGCGCAAGCAGCGCACGCGTCCGGGTATCGACCGACGCGCGATCCTTCGCCAACTGATCGAGCGATCGGGCCGCGACGTCCCACACTTCGCCGGCCGCGGCGATACGCGCCGCGCGCGGGTAGGCCCCACTCTTATAGAACAGCTCGGACGCGCTCTGCCGCACGTTGCGCACGCCGCGCTCGTACTTCGCGAGCACGGTTGCGTTGACGAAGGTCGAGAGCGTGAAGCGGCCACCGTTATAGCGTACGTGCCCGCTGTAGCCATCGATCTCGCGTTCGAGCGCGTCGGCTGCACCGGGTCCGGCCAGCTCGTTGACTTCCTCAGCGCTCGCTTCGCCCAGCGCGGCAACGGCGACCATGGCATCGCAGGTTTCACGGTCCAGGCGATCGAGCAGATGCGTCTTCACGTACTGATGGACGTCGGTGAACGCAATTCCGGAAAGATCGCGGAGGCTCTCGGCAAGACGGCCTTCGCGCGCGAGCCGTAGCAACACGAGCGTGGCCACCGGCCATCCCGACGTCGTGGTATGCACCACGCGCGCCGTCGCCTCATCGAGGTCGCTGTCCGCGAACAGCTCGACGCACTCCTCAACCGAGAACAAGAGGTCATTACGGGTGAGCGTCAGCATTTCGTGCGGCGCGGCAAACCACGAGAAGTCGTAGCTCGGACGCCGCCGGCCGAGCACGGCCAGGCGTGTCCGTTCATCGAGGCGATGCAGCAGACGGTCCAACGGCGACCAGGCCATGCGCTCGAGCGTCAGGACCTCGTCGAGCACGAGCAGATCGGGCCCGAGGCCGGTGCCATTGCTATGACACGCGTCCTCCAAGGCACGGTCGGCGTCTTGTTCGTCGATTACGTCCCGCAGGTTGCAATATGAGGAAGTCGCGGCGCGCTGCATGAGTTGGCGCGCGATGTAGGTTTTGCCGTAGCCACCGTCCGCGATCATCAAAACGATGCGCGGCTCGACCCGAGCGATCCGGCCCACAAGGGCCTCCCGAGGGACTCTCATTGCGACCTCCATCGGAGGGCTCTCGCCCTTCTCCCGCCCCGGGGTTACGTCCTGGTTATGTTTCGAGCGGAGATTCGAATGCCGCGAAAAGGCGACGGCAGTATCGTTGGTGGCGTCGCCTTACGCTCAAGGAGTTTCTCTCATGCGTTACACCGTCGGCCGGCAACTCGCGGTTGCCCTCGCAATCCCCCTCACGTTGATGGTCGCACTCAGCGGGCTCGCCTTTTGGGGCTTCACCCAGCTCGACCATGCCAAGACGCAACTCAATGTCGCGCGCAACGTCGCGTCACTCGCGCAAGCGGTGCCGTATGCGACGTTGAACCTGCGCTTTGCCTTCCGGGAGTTCGGCTTCATACCGACGCCGGAGTCGGTGAAACCCGTTCAAGCCGCGCTGGTGGCCGAAGACAACGCGATCGAGAGGCTCAGTTCCACGGGTTCCGCGACCGGAAAAGCGCACATCGCTCGGATGAATCAGCTCCTCACGCCGTACGATGGCGACGTCAAACTGCAGTTGGCCGCCGATCCCAAGGACATCATCGCCGCCTACATGCACAACGTGAACAATCAGGTCAACGTCGTACGCAAGGCGCGGATTGCATTAGGCAACGAGATCGACGCGCAAGCGCAGGGCCTTATCGCCGATGCCAATGCCGCGGTGAAATCCGCGCAGGCGCAGTTTGCCTCGACGCAGCGCACGGTCACGATCGCGTTCGCGGTGTGCACGATCCTCTCGCTGCTCATCGGTATCATCGTCTCGACGCGGATCTCGGGCCGCTTGAGCCGCCGTCTGCGCTCGCTCTCTGCCTCGCTCTATCAAGTGATCAATGAAGACTTTGCGAGCTTGACCGAGGCCATGACACGGCTCGAGCAGGGCGATCTCACCGCGCGCTTCACCATTCGATCGATGCCCGCGACCTTGCGCGGCAGCGATGAGGTAGCCGAAATCACCAAGAGCTATAACGCGCTCGTCGCCGGGCTCGAAAATCTAGGCGATAGCTGGAACAGCGCCACCGAACATTTGGGTGCATCGATGAGCGACGTGCGTTCAGCTGCCGACGAGCTGAGTGCGACGGGCCTGTCGATCTCCGCCGCCACGCAGCAGGCGCGCATCGCGATCGCGCAGATTTCCGAAGCGATCGAAGGCGTTGCCAATATTTCGCGCCGGCAATCCGGCGACGTGCAGTCGTCGTCCACCGCGATTGAAGAACTGGCGGCTGCCGCGGCACAGATCGCCGCCGGCGCGGGCGATCAAACCAATGCCATCGAACGTGCCGCCGGACGCGTCAACGAACTCGACGGCCAAGTGGTAACCTTCGCCGATCTCGGCGCTAAGCTCGCGCAACTAGCACGCGAGGCGAGTGCCGAGGCCGCACGCGGCAACGATTCCGTGGCGCAGACCGCGTCTGCGATCGAACGCCTTCGCGACGTTTCCGAACGGACGATTGCCTCCATGCAGAAGCTGGTGACGCGCTCCGAAGAGGTCGTGCGGATCGTATCGACGATCGACGACATCGCGGATCAAACCAACCTCCTCGCGCTCAATGCCGCGATCGAAGCGGCCCGCGCCGGCGAACATGGACGCGGATTTGCGGTGGTCGCCGACGAGATCCGTAAACTCGCGGAGCGTTCCTCAACCTCGACCTCCGAGATCGCCACCATCCTCAACGGTATTCGCAGTGAAACGCTCGGCGTCTCGACCAGCATGACCCAGACACAAGAGGCCCTCGACAATGGCCTCTCTCTTGCGGCAACCGCACGCGAAGCGCTCGAGCGCCTCGAGGCGTCGACCCGCACTACCACCGACACCGCCGACGCCGTCGCAACCGGCTCGACGATCATTCGTAGCGCCTCCGCCGAAATCAATGCGATGATCGGTAGCGTCTCGAGCGTCATCGAAGAGAATGCTGCAGCTGCGACGCAGATGCAGATCAGCACCGCCTCGGTTACCGACCTGATGCTGCCGATCGCGACATCCGCCGAATCGCATGCGGCAACCGCGGAAGAGGTCAGCGCGAGCGCTTACGAGACGAGCGCGCAGATCACTGAACTCAACATGACTGCCGAAACCGTTCTCTCCCAATCGGAACGGCTGCGCAAGGCACTCGACGGGTTCGTCACCGGCGACGTGCTGTGTGCAGCACCGGTTACGCCGGCCTTGGCTGCATGAACGTCATCAGCATGCTCTTGGGCGAACGTATCTCGCCGCCGGCGGTTCACTTGGAGCCGATACACGACGCGCGCAACGGCGAACTCGTCGGCCGCGAGGCGCGGTGGGAGCTCCACGAACTCCCTGCGGTCGACGAGCACGGACTGTTGGATCGCTGGTCGTTGCGCAGTGCGCTCGCAGCCGGCGGCGAGGTCGCGCACGAACATCCGCACGTGCTAACGCACGTGGATATCTGCAGTATCACCGACGTCGATCGGGCCCTCGAGCTCTATCAGTGGCTCCGCTCGCTCACGCCGCACCTTCAGGATCTGCCACTGGCGCTGGAGATCGACGAACGCTTCGTCGTGCCCTACGTCCACACCATCGGGGGATTCGCCCGGGCCGTGCGCCGGCTCGGCATCGAGGTCGTGATCGATCACGCGCGAACCTGCATCGGAATGGAGCACGTGCTGCGCTGCGTTCCGTGCGACGCCGTCAAGATCGATGCATCATTGATCGAAGCCCTCGCATTCTCGACGTCTGCGCGCAAATCAGCGGCGGGAATCGTCCGCGCCGCGCATACCTTGGGCATGTACGCGATCGCCGACGGCGTGTTCGACCGCGAGACGTGGGAACGGGCGCGCGACCTTGGATGCGATCGCGTTCAGGGCCTCGCCGAACTTCCTACTTAACCACGCCGCCGAGCGCGACGCCGGCGCCGGAGAGCGCGGTCTTGGCTTGCGATTCGACGCCGGTGTCGATCGACAGGCAAAGGTTTGACGGCGTGTTGACGGTAGCGGGTTTCGGGATCATCTTCGCTGCGATCCCCGCATCCTTGAGCGCCTTGGTGGCAATCATCGTATCGGCGTTGCTGCCGAAAAACAGAATCAAGTCAGCCATGACCTCAGCCCTAACCTGCTTCTCCGGTGACGAGCTGCGTGAGTGCAGCAGCGACCTCGTTCAGCTCGCTCACGCGATTGGCCGCGTGCTGCATGCGGCTGCTCATCTCTTGTGAGAGTGTATCGATCACGATGATGTCGTTTTGCAATTCGTCGTTGACCGTCTTGAGCTCGGCGAGCTTCGGTGAGGGGGTTTGCGAACTGAGCTCGTCGATCAGGCGCCCGCTGCGTTCCGCGGCGGCTTTCGTCATCGCGACGTGATCGCCGGAGACTTCGCTTCCGACGATTGCGACGCCGAGCTCCTTGGCCGCAGCGCGCACCTGTTTACTCCGCCGGTCGAGCGTATTCGAGAGCACCTGCACGACGGCGATGCCGAAGGCAAGCGCGACGATCGCCGCGATGAGGCCCCAAATGACGACGGTCAGCGTCGTGTGGTTGATGATATTGTTCAGATTCGCTAGCGGCGTGCCGTACCAACGCGCGCCGATCACGTGCTGCTGATCGTCCAGGATCGGATCGATGCGCACCAAGTACCGCGTGCCGCCCTCGGTGTCGACGCCGGTGTACGGCGCTCCGCTCTTAGCGACGTCGGCCGCGGGCAGCACTTGCTGATCGACGGTGCGCGTTCCATCGGGCTGCTGAATCGTGCTCGAAACGATCGCATCACCTTCGAGCACCGCCGACGAACCGCCCAGCGCCGCCGTTGCCTGATCGACCAAGTCGTAGTAGTGATTGAGGAGCACGCCACCGTAGATCGCCCCGATGGTGCGCTCGTTCGCATCGCTGATCGGTGCGGCGGCGACGATTGCGAGGCCGCGGTCGAGGTGTTCCACCGCGGGTTTGCCGTCGCTACCTTTGATATCGGCTTGCGCTTGCGGGCCCAGACCCTCGCCGGCGAGCACCTGCTGGTCGAGCAGCGTCGCGGTGCTCACGGTCTCGCCGGTCAACGCCCGTTGGACCAGCGGATTCCCGTGCAACGATCCGGGTGCGGCACCGTTCGCCCTCGCGATCACGTTACCGCCGGCATCAACCACGGTTAAAAACGAAAGCCCGGAGGTACGAGCGATGTTTGCGAGCTGATCGGTTAGCGCCGCAACGTTGCGACCCTGCAGGCTCTTACGGAGGGCGTCGCTGACGGCATCCTGCGCGACGAGCAGGCGAATCTGATCCTTGCGTGAGTCCCAGTATCCCTGGAAAGCCCCGCCGCCATTGGTCACTTGTGTCTGACCGAGCTGGGTGAGATCGTGCTGCAGCACAACGCGCGTCGCAATGACGCTCACCAAGAAGAAAAACACGATCGCACCAACGATCGTGCCCAGAAGGCGTACGCGAAGACTGAACCTCATGCCCTGGCCCCCTCCGTCCCTGCTTCACTCACTTTGAATTGCGCGAGCCGGGTGTCGATCTTTCCGGCCAGATCGTTCATCTGGTCGACCGATTCCAGCATGCGCTGCGCGGCATCGGTGACTTCCTTGTTCACATAGGTGAGCACTTCGACCGACGAAGCGTTCTGTTGCGAGATCGAGGAGATGTCCGAAAACGCTTTGCTGACTTCGTCGGACTGACGCGTCATCGACTGTGTCGCCTTGAGGTTGAGGCCGACGGATTTCGTAATCTCTTCGATTTGGCGGATCACTTGATACGAATTCGCGCTCATCGCCCGCGTGACCGAGCTGATCTCACCGATCTGCTGATTTGCAGCGAGCACCGCTGAGACGATTTCTTGCAGTGCGCCCGAGGCCGAGCTCGTGCTTCCCGTGCTCTCCTCGACGCGCTCGGTCAGGCGCTCCATCGCGCTCACCACTTCAAAAATAACGCCCTGCGTGGAGCTGATGTGGCCGGCGATTTCCTTCGTCGCCTGGACGCTACCGTCGGCAAGCTTGCGAATTTCGCTCGCGACAACCGCGAAGCCGCGGCCATGTTCACCGGCGCGTGCTGCTTCGATGGCGGCGTTGAGCGCGAGCAGATTCGTCTGTTCGGCGATGCGATCGATCACTTTGACGATATCGCCGATCTGTTCGGAGTTATTGCCGAGTTGACCGATGTCGTTGGCCAGATCATTGATCGTGGTGCGGATGGTGTGCATGCCGTCGACGATCGTTCCGATGGCGGTGCCACCGCGCTCGGCGGTGCGCGACGTTTCGGCGGTACTGGTAGAGAGTGAATCGACTTGCGCGGCAACTTCTTCGATTGAACTCGCCATATTGGAGACGGCGAGTGCGGTCTCATCGAGACTGCGCGTCTGTTCTTCGGCTGATGCGGCAATCGTTGAGATTGCTTCGGTCAGCACGACAACCTTTGACGTTGCTTCTTCGACGATGCGCGATTGTTCCTGAATGCCTTCGTCCAGTTGCCCTTGCGCAACGGCAGCGCCCTCGATGACCGCGAGCGCGGTCGACGCGGTCGTGCGCAACTCGGTTCCGGCGTTCCCCAGGCTGCCCGCGTTGCCGTGCAGTTGACGCAAAAACTCGCGCATGCCGAAGATCAACTTGTTGAGCGCGATCGCAAGATCTTGAAGCGCGCCGTCGCTGACGGCGATATTCTTGGTGAAATCACCCTGTGAGACTTCGCGAATCCCCGACGCGAGCGCCGAGAGGCTGGTCGACATCGTCGTGCCGTTTGCCGCTTCGCCGCGTGGCAGCGCCGCGCGCGGCGCGGACCGGAACGCGGTCTGTCCCGGAGCAACCTCGCCGGGCTCTTCGAACGTGGTCTCGTCTCCATAGAAGAGCAGGCTCACGACGACGCCTGGGACCAACACGGCCATCGCGTTGACCAGCGGGTCACCCGTGCCGTGCGTGCTGCGCGCGGCATAGTCGAGCGCTGCGGCAATCAGGGCCGCGACCGCGCCAAAGGGGAAGCCTGCAACGGCGGCGACCAACGCGACGATCGCCACCAGCGGCGCTTCGATCGGGTAAGCGGACCCGAACCACGCGATAAGCCCACACACCACGATGCCCACAGCCGCCAGGCCTAGACGAGTCGGCAAACCTAGCCGTGCCCGAAGACCGGCGAAATAGGCAGAGATCACGACAGTCCCTTCAGAACGAAACGGCGTTTATTAGAAGATTGACGGTCGAAAACGCTGTGACCTTTAGCTCAATTCCGGGCTAATTCCGGCTGGGGGAGGCGCTCCGGCTGGTGGGCCGCGCCCGGCGAGGCGAGCTTAACGCTCGGTTCAGCGTTCGTTACGCGCGCGGCTGATGCGCTTGTCGCAGGTCTCGCAGAAGTGCGACATCTTGTTGTCGGTCTCGAAAATCGAATTCGAGTAATACATCGCGCAGCGAGCATTATAGCAGTGCCGCAACCCAAAGGCGTGGCCAAGTTCGTGGACGCATTCCTTGAGCGTCCGTTGGAACAGCACGTTGGAATCGGGCTCCTCACCGTAATACTCCGAACGCAACCGGTGAAGCGATACGGCGGCGACGCCTTGCGCCTCGTCGGCATCGCCGTAGATGAAGCGATGCGAGGTTTTGTAGAGGTCGTAGTCGGTCAGCGCCAGGAAGAGTCCGGCGCCGTCGGGATGCGCGCGGCGAACGCGCGCAATCAGCGTCGAGAGAAAGAGCTGCGCCCGTGTAGCGTTGAGCGTGCTGCGCGGAACCGCAAGCGCTCGCTCGATCTGCACCGTCGAAAGAAAGCGTTCTTCCAAGCACGGAGCTAACCGGTCGAGAAACGCGCCCTCCATGGCGTTGATCGGGACGATGCGGATACGCGACTCCATCTTGAGGCGACGCGCTTCGACATCGCAGGTCCCGACACCGCTTGCAGCGCAAGGGCGTTTCATGATCGTCGGGATCGGCATCGACCTTGCCGAGGTGGAGCGTTATCACTTCGACGAGCGCGCACTTGCGTGGTTCGCGCGGAAGGTGTACACCGAGGAAGAGATGGCCTACGCGCTGCGCAAACGCCACTGGCCTGAGCGTCTCGCAGGATTCTTTGCGGCGAAGGAAGCGACGCGCAAAGCATTCGGACACGCGATCCCGTGGCGCCAGGTCGGCGTGTCGCACGAGCGCAGCGGTAAGCCCATCGTGCGATTCTACGGCGCCGCCGAGTCGCTGCCGGCTGCGCGCAAGATTGCCGCCATCCATCTGACGATCACGCACTCGGCCACGACCGCCGCCGCCGTTGTGATCTTAGAAGGAAGATGATTCGCGTTCTGACCCCCGCGGAAATGCATGACGCGGATGCGCAGGCCGTCGCAGCCGCCGGCGACGTGGCGCTCATGCGCGCGGCCGGCGCAAAGGTCGCACAGTACGTGCGCGGCCTCGCGATGGACGGGCGCATCGTCGCCTTTGCCGGACCCGGCAACAACGGCGGCGACGCGTATGCCGCGCTCGCGGCGCTCGATCCCGTCTACGACCGCATCGTCTACGGCGAACACGAGATCACCGGGTCGGCAGCACGTGCCGATGCGATCGCCGGCGCGCGAGCGAAAGGCGTCGAGCTGCGCGCGCTGCCGACTGACGATGCGAGCGCGCGCGCCGCGGTTGCGGGTGCCGTCGTCGCACTGGACGGGCTCTTCGGGACCGGCGCACGCACGCCGGTCGATCCGCGCTATCTTCCCGCGGTGCGCGCGCTCGACCGGCGCGTGACGCCCGTGGTAGCGATCGACATCCCGAGCGGCGTCGACGCGCTCACCGGCGCCGTGCCCGGTGAAGCGGTTCGCGCCGGCGCAACCATCGCGCTTGCCGCAATGAAACCGGGTTTGCTCTTCGAGCCTGCGCGCGACTACTGCGGCGAGCTGTGGATCGCCGACATCGGGATCGACGACGTCACGCTTGCCGCGCACGCAAAAACCTTTGCTGCGCTCGACGATCACACGTTCCTCGATCTCTTGCCGCATCGCGCGCGCGACGCCGACAAGCGTAGCGCGGGCGCGCCTCTCATCATCGCCGGTTCCGCACAGTTCCCGGGCGCGGCGGTGTTGTGCACCCGCGCTGCGGCGCGCGCCGGTGCCGGCTATGTCACCGTGGCGACCGCATCCGACGCAGCGCCGGTACTGCGCGCCCATCTCACCGAGCAGGTCGCGGTCACCTTTGCAAACAGCGATTCGCAGACCGCCGCGAAAGATTTGCTGGACGTCGCGAAACGTAACACGGCGGTGGGCATCGGACCCGGACTCGCACTCGATGAGTGGACCGGTGTGATGATTCGATCGTTTGTCGCGCGCTGCAGCTTGCCGATCGTCATCGACGCGAGCGCCCTCTTCCATTTCGCCAAGCATTTGGATCTGTTGCGCGGGAAAGCGTGCGTCCTCACGCCGCACGAAGGCGAATTTGCTCGCCTTTCGGGACTCGGCACGATTGCGCCCGGGACACGCGTGCAGCGGTTGCGAGAATTTACCGCGCGCGCGGGCATCACCACACTACTCAAAGGTCCGGCCACGCTGATCGATGATGGGACGATCGTCCACATCAATCCGACCGGTACCAGCGCGCTCGCGACGGCGGGCACCGGTGACGTCTTAACAGGGATCATTGCAACGCTGCTCTCGCAGGGGTTATCGCCGGTCGATGCGGCCTGCGTGGGCGCCTACTGGCATGGCCTCACGGCGCGGCATTGCGCACGCGAACGGCCGGTCGGCGTGATTGCCGGCGATCTGCCCGAGGCCTTGGCAAGCGCGCTGCCCGAGCGCGCGCCGAATAGCGCGCTGCTACGCTACGCTTGAGATCGCGGTCAGCAGCCGCTCTTCGATGCGAATGCGCTTGAGCAAATTGCTCACCAGCGTTTCGAGTTCGTCGCGAAAGGCTTGGGTCAGCAGCATTTGCCCATCCGCGTGGCGCCACCGCGCTGCCAACACATCGAATTGTTGCGGGAACTGCTCGTGCTCGAGAAGCACGCGTTCCGACAACCGGCGCACAAAGTCGCTCGGATGCCGCAACAGCAAACGATAGCCGACGGCAAGATCGATCGATAGATGTGCTTCGAGATCGTAAACGAAGCGTTGGAATGTGTTTGCTACAATGTTCGCTTCGCCCTCATCGAGCGCGCGAAAAAGCGACGCAGCGTCATCATGCAGCTGCGCGTGCCGGAGCAATATTTCCGTTTGAGTTGTTGCGACCATGGTACCCACCCCCGTACTGACTGGTCGTAGGCAGGCTACTCCTCCAGCAGCCGTCGGAACCCCTCCTCGTCAAGGACAGCAATCCCCAGCTCGCGGGCCTTGGCCAATTTGCTACCGGCTTCGTCCCCGGCAATCACATAATCGGTCTTGCGGCTGACCGAGCCGCTCACTTTCCCGCCCTGGGCCACGATCAAGGCCGCGGCCTCGTCGCGCGTCAGCGCCGGCAGCGTTCCGGTGAGCACGAAGGTCTTGCCGGACAGACGACCCGTGCCGCGCTCGCGCTTGGCGCCGGCCATCACGACCCCCGCCCGGCGCAAGCGCTCGATCATGGCCTGATTCGCGGGTTGCTCGAAGAAGAGCCGCACGCTGGCGGCGACCTCGGTCCCGATGCCCTCGCTGCGCTGCAAGTCGTCCTCGCTCGCCGCTGCGATGGCATCGACCGAGCCGAAATCGCCGGCTAAAATCGCAGCGGTTTGTTCGCCGACGAAGCGGATCCCCAAGCCGGTGAGGACGCGCGTCAATCCGCGCGACTTTGAGCCTTCGATCGCCTCGAGCAATTTGCTGATGCTCTTCTCACCCATGCGCGGCACCGACGCGAGTTTCTCCGCATCGAGCGCGTAGATATCGGCGATGTCGTGCACGACCCCCGATCCGGTCAGTTGATCGGCGAGCACGTCGCCGAGACCCTCGATGTCCATGGCACCGCGCGATGCAAAGTGCCGCACGCGTTCGAAGACCTGCGCGGGACAGGCAGCATTGGTACAACGCGCCATCGCTTCGCCGGGCGGATGATCGACCGCGCTGCCGCATACGGGACAGCGGTCGGGCATTTTGAAACGCCGCTCTTTGCCGGTACGCTCGCTGGGCACCGGCCCGACGACGCGCGGAATAACGTCGCCCGCGCGAGTGACCAGCACGGTATCGCCAATGCGAATGTCGTTGCTCGCAATGTACTCAGCGTTGTGGAGCGTTGCACTCTTGACCGTGACCCCACCGATCGCCACCGGATCGAGCACCGCGTTTGGATTGAGTGTGCCGGTGCGTCCGACCGTGATGGTGATGTCGCGCAGTTTGGTACGCGCCTCGCGCGGTTTGAACTTGAAGGC
>DATHMY010000075.1:0-11733 GCA_035486535.1 Candidatus Acidiferrum sp. | reverse complement strand
GTCTTCGCGATGGCCAACCCGACGCCCGAGATCATGCCCGACGTGGCGGGCCCGGTTGCGGCGGTTATCGCCACCGGGCGTTCCGATTTTCCCAACCAAGTGAACAATCTGCTTGCGTTTCCAGGTATCTTCCGAGGCGCGCTCGACGTCCGAGCAAGCCGCATAACCCAGCGGATGCTCATCGCGGCGGCCTATGCCATCGCCGCAATGGTGACCGACGACGAACGTAGCGCCGAATACATCATTCCCAGCGTTTTTGACCCTCGCGTGGTCGACGCCGTCGCAAAAGCGGTGGGCAGCGCGGCGGTAGACGAAGGCGTTGCCCGACGCGCGCTGGTAAAGTCTGAGGAAGAAGAGATCGATGCTAAGGTATAGCCGGATCGGGTGATCCGCGCATCAAGGAGGTGAGTACATGGCCCTGGCCCGCATGTTGGTGATCGAGGACGACGAGGATGTTGCTCGTTTAGAGCAGACGGTTCTCGAGCGCGCCGGCTACGAGGTGAAGGTAACCTCGAGCGGTGCTGAGGGTCTGGAGCTCGCCGATACCTACAAGCCCGATGTTGTCGTGCTCGACGTCGGACTGCCCGACATCTCCGGGCTCGACGTCTGCACCTCGCTCTCGAACTCGAATAACTGCTTTATTCTGATGGTGAGCGGTCACTCGCGCGAGCAAGATATCTTGCTCGGGCTTGGTCTTGGCGCCGATGACTACATCACCAAGCCCTTTTCGGGCAATGAGCTGGTGGCGCGGATCGCGTCGTTCTTACGCCGCCGCGAAAAGTCGACCACGAAGAAGGAAGGGAACAACCTCCTTGCCCTCGGCAGCTCGCAGCTCGACCGCGACTTTCATACCCTGCTCAACGACGGCACGAACGTCTCCTTGACCGCGCTCGAGTTCCGGCTGTTGTGGTTTCTCGGGGAGGCCGAAGGCCGGCTCTTGACCCGAGCGCAGATTCTCGAGCACGTATGGAACGATACGTCCGGTGTACCGACCCGCGTGGTCGACGTGCACGTCGCGGCGCTGCGTAAGAAACTGCTCGAGGTCGACGCCCCGCTCGAAATCTCGAGTGTGCGGGGCATCGGCTATCGTCTCGACAAGCGTTGAGCTCCGTCTTGATCCCCGAGACGGACGGCCGCTCTACGTCCAGCTTGCCGATCAGTTCGCCCAAGCGATAGAGTCGGGGGCGCTCGCGCCCGGCGATCGTCTTCCTGCGATGCGCGATCTTGCGCGCGACATGTCCTGCGCGCTGGTGACAGTCTCGCAGGCTTATGAATTATTGGCCGCGCGCGGACGCGTGATCTCGCGGGTCGGCAAAGGCACCTTCGTTGCGTTGCCGCCGCAAACCGAGTCGCCATTCTCGCGTCGTTGGGAGCCTGATGTTTCACGCTTGGCGCGAGCGCAACGGCTCGACGGTGTAATGGAGCAGCTCACGCGCGCGACCCATCCTGGCGCAATCTCGCTTGCGACCGGTCACCCAGCGCCCGAGACGTTTCCCCTGCAAGATTTCGGACGCGCCGTGCATCGAACGCTACTCGACGACCCGCCCGAAGCGATGCAATATCGCTCGTCGACCGGCGACGCGGAACTGTGCGAAACATTGGCTGGACTGTTGAGCGGACGGGGTGTCCGTGCGCAGTCCAGCGACATCATCGTCTGCAGTGGCGCACAACAAGCCGCCGACCTCATTGCAACCGTGCTTCTCGACGAGCGCAGCGTGGTCGCGAGCGAGAGCCCCACCTACTCCGGTACGCTAGGCGTCTTTGATGCCCGCGGTGTGAACTACGTCGAAGTGCGCAGCGACGCCGACGGCGTGCGCGTTGATGACGTCGAGCGCGTTTTTTCCGAGTACCGCCCACGACTCTTCTATGTCAACCCGATCGCGCAGAATCCCACGGGCGCCGTCTTGCCCGCGCGGCGCGCAAAGCAGATCGTCGCGCTCGCCCGCCGCTACGACGTCATGGTTCTCGAAGACCAAACCGGCTGGCAACTAACGTACGATGCATCGGCGCCGGCGCCACTCGCGGCGTTCGATACCGATGGCCGAGTGATCACGATGGAGAGCCTCTCGAAGTCGATCTTTCCGGCCTTGCGAATCGGCTATCTTTACGCGCGCGGCGCGATTGCCGAGGCGCTGGAGGTCGCGAAGGTTCGCGCCGACGTCTTCACCTCAACCTTGACGCAACGCGCGCTCTGGCGTTTCATGGATTCTCCGGCGTACGCGCGCCATCGGCGCAGCTCACGCGCACTCTACCGCGACCGGCGCGATGCGTTCGTCGACGCGATCGCGACATACGTTCCGTGGGCGCAGGTGCGTCCGCCGGCGGCGGGCGTCAACGTCTGGCTTGCACTGCCCTCCCGCATCTCGACGCAAGCGGCCTTTGACGCGTGCGCGCGCGAAGGCGTGCTGGTGATGCCGGCCGAGCCGTTCTACCCGACTCGCGTCGGGCCGCCGGGCTTGCGCCTCTCGTTCGGGCACATCGATATACCTACGGCGCGCGAAGGCGTGCGCCGCGTCGGTGCGGCGCTACGCGACCCAATGGAATCGCGCGAATTGGACGGCATCATACGCTAGCAAGCCAAGCGAAACGGCAAGCGCAGCGATTCCAATGGCCGGCACGCGTTGCAGTGCGCGCCCGTACGCGATGAGGATCGGAATCACGCCGTAGGCATAGCGGTCGGCCGACATCGGTCCCCCCGCGACGGCAAGAATCGCGAGCGCGAAAAGCGCGTAGAGTGTCATCAGCATTCCGAGCGCCTTGTGCTGGATGATGATCGCGATTGCGCCGAGCGGGACCAGCACGAGCACCATCACATTCCGGCGCAGTCCGTCGATCGAAGCGAGACTGCGGAACACGCGCTCCCACGCGGGCCAATCGAGTCCAGCCGTTCGCCACCCATGCTGCGCGTGCAGCGGCGCCAGCGGATCGCCGAAACGGTACCAACAGAAGAACGCGTAAGCTGCAATACCGGTGAATGACAGAGCGGCGACGGCTGTAGCCCGAACGCCGCGGCGCTGCACAAGTGACTCGACAACGAACGCCGCAGCGAGCGCCACACCGGCAACGGCCGTTGCACTCGCGGCGCCGGCGGCAAGCGCGCTGCGCAACCGGTGCGAACGTTGCGCGCCCCACAGCGCAAGCGCACTTAACAAGAGATAGAGCCCCTCGCGGTATGCGACGCTGCCGAAGAGCGAGAGCGGGCACGCGCAGGCCACAGCAACGCACCAGCGTGCGGTTGCGGCATTCCAACGCTGCGCCGACATGCGATAGAGGACGAGCATCGCGGCGAGGAAGGCAACGTTGTTGAGAGCTACGCCGGCGAGCGGCCAACCGACACCCATCCGCATGACCAGCGACGCGATCAGCGGATACAACGGAAAGAAGGCAGTGTCGCTCTGCGCTCCACGATGCGCGAACCCGTAACCGTGCGACGCGATCGCGCCATACCATGCGCCGTCCCAGTTGCCGGCGCTTGCAAGTGGATGCGCCGAAGCAAGCAGAAATGCTGCGACAATCACCACGCGACTCGCAAGCCAAGCAGCAACGACAAAACGCATGCCTCGTTCAGTCTTCGTCGGGGCTGCAGGTTCCTCGGGCTCGCCGTTCGTAGCCTAGGTGAGTGAACTTCCGAGGACCCCTGGCGGCGGCTTTGGCCGCCGTTTTGCTGGGCGCGGCCATGCGTCCGGCTCAGCGACCCCCAGCCTATCCCGTTTACTCCGCTCCCGCTGGCACTCGGCCCGCCGGTGCATCGGCGCTACGGCCGACGGATGCCGTGCTGCCTGATGGTCGCATTGCGGCGCCTTTTGGCGCCTCCGTGTTCGTTGGCACCAATCCGCTCGGACTGGCGGTTTCGCCCGACGGTCGCTTTGTCGTGGTGAGTAACGCCGAACAAAATCCCGCCGCCGGCGCGCCGCCGCCGTCATCGCCCGATGTAGTCGGCGGATATAGCCTTGCCGTCATCGACGCGTCATCGATGCGCGTCGTGAGCGTATATCGCAATCCGTCGCTCGCGCTCTTCACTGGCGTGGCGGCAACGAATGATCCTGTAGATCCCTCGCACACGCTCGTGCTCGCGTCGGATGGACAGCATGGCCTCGTTCGCTGCTTCGAGCTCGGCGATGACGGCACGCTCGCGCCCGCGCAAACCATTGCCGTGAGCGGATTCCCAGATGCGATCGCGCTGGGCGCGAACGGACGCATTGCGTACGTCGCAAACGATCTCTCCAGCCGCGTGACGGCGATCGATCTTTCGGCTCGACGTGTGCTTGGCGATGCACAAGTCGGATACTTTCCCTCGAGCATCGCAGTAGCCGGCGATCGGCTCTACGTGACCAACGGCGGCCTCGCCCAATACGCACCGCTTGGCGCGCCGGTTGCTGCGCCGGCATTTACTGCGCCTCGTGCGGATCAAGTGCTGTCGTCGTCGCTCTCGATCCTCACTGCGACGGGCGCCGGTGTGCTCGATCCGCCCGCGGAGAACGTGGCGATGGATCCCATTCCCGACGGCATGCAAAACGTCGGCGGGGCGCGTCCCGACGCGATCGTGGTGCGGCGCGGCGGGACCTACGCCTACGTCACCATGGCGAACGTCGATCGCGTTGCCGCGATTGCGCTCGACGGAAACGCGCACGTGGTCCCCGGGTTGGATCTGCGCCTTTTCGTCACGCCGTGGTTCAACGCGCCGTATGGAACCCAGCCCAGTGCCGAAGTGCTTTCGCGCGACGACAAACGGCTCTATGTCGCGCTAGCCGGACTCAATTCGGTAGCGGTGCTCGACGCCGACGATCCGGCGCATCTGCATCGTCTTGGCCTGATCCCGACGGCGTGGTATCCGTCGGCGCTCGCGCTTTCGCCCGACGGACGGTACCTGTACGTACTCGCGGCCAAAGGTGTCGATGGCTGGGGTGAGCTGCAGCGCGTCGATTTACGGAATCTGCCGCTCAAATTGGTCACCTACTCGGCATTGCACTACAACCGCACGCAGATTTCTCCGAAGCGCAATAGCGTCGTGCCTACGCTCCATTCGGGCAAGCGCAGCAGCGTCATCGATCACGTCGTCTATATCGCCGTCGGCGACGAAAGCTACGACGCGATCTTCGGCGATCTGGGCCGAGGCAACGGCGATCCCGCCTTCGTAACCGACGGCGTGGCGACGACGCCGAACTTACATTCGCTCGCCGATGCGTACGGCATCGCCGACAATTTCTACGTTGCCGATGCCAATCTCGACGCCAATGCGCAAGCGGCGCTCGGTGGTACGCCGACGCTGTACACGCAACGCGTGCTGCATGTGAATACGGCGCGCGCGCCGCTCGACGATCGTGGTGACGATCCCGAGGATTACCCGCGCGCCGGCTACCTTTTCAACGCACTGCAGCGCGCTGGGCTCTCGTATCGGGACTACGGCGGCCTGCTATCGCTCTCGGGCTATCGCGCGCGAGCGACCAAGAGCAGCTATACGCTTGACGTCCCAGCACTAGCTACGCTCGATGGCCACGTGGATCTGGCCTATCCAGGCTGGAACCCGGCCATCGGCGACGATAGCCGCGTCGCGGAGTTTACCGCCGACATGGGACGGCTGGTCGCAGCCGACCAGGAGCCGGCCTTCACCTACCTGTGGCTGCCTGCAGCCGGGCCGGGCGGCATGGGCGCCGCTGACCGGGCACTGGGCCGGGCCATCGCCTTTCTAAGCAGTACCCCGCACTGGTCCTCGACGGCAGTCTTCGTGGTGGGCGAGGGCGTGGCCGGACCGCGCGACCACGTCAACGCGGCGCGCAGCTATGCGTTGCTCGTCTCGCCGCTCGCACGCCCAGACTACGTTGGGAGCCAACACCTCTCGGTGGCAAGCGTCGTCAAGACGGAGGAAGAGCTTTTAGGCCTGCCGCCGCTCTCGCTCGCCGACTTGCTATCGACGGATATGGCGGATTTCTTCGGGCAGGTCCCGTATCCGACCGTATACCAGGCTCTCCCCTAAGCGAAAGAAGATGACGACGATCGATTTTGGTCCTCGCCTGGTGGGTACTCCCACCGGCAAATTGCGCGTCGCGATGTTATTGCGGCCGGCTGCGACGCTCGAGCATGCCAAGTCCGTGGCGGGCGAGCCGGGGGCCGTTTACGCGCGAGCGCTCGAGCAGCACGAGATTCTGCGCAAGACACTCGTTTATTTTGGCGTGGAAACGATCGTGCTCGAGCCGCGTGGCGAGGATCCCTATGAAACGGCGATTGGCGACGCCGCCGTTGTATTCGAAGATGGCGCGTTCGTGATGCGCCCGAGCGCGATGTCGCGCCGCGCCGAAGCGGATCGTTTCGAAAGCGACTGCTCGCGGTTGGACATACCGGTCGCCGGTATGATTGCGGCGCCCGGCTTGCTCGATGGCGGCGACGTGTTGCTTGCCGGCCGCACGGCGTTCCTCGGTGTGAGCGCGCACGGCAACGAGATCGGTCGCGCCGGTTTCACGGCGGTCGCACGTGCGCACGGCTTTGACGTCGTCGAGGTCGCGCTCGCGCCGGGCACGCGCTCCCTGCGGTCGGTCGCGAGCGCAGTTGCCCGTGACACCGTGGTGATTGCTCCCGATAAAGTCGACGCTGCTGCATTTGCCGGTTTTCATACGATCGAACTCGAGCTCGGCGAGGAGTGTGCGGCCGGTATCATCTGCCTTGGCGAGCACCACGTCATCGCCGACGGCCGCTATCGCTACGCGCTCGCCCGCATGCGTAAAGCGGGCATCGTCGTCGAAGGCATCGATCTCTACGATTTCGAGAAGGTGGGTATCACCCCGTCGCTTTTGGCGCTAGCGCTCAAACGCGACTGACCACTGATGCGCGTTGCGGTTCTCTCCGACATTCACGGAAATCTCGTCGGGCTCGATGCGTGTTTAGCCGATCTGCACGCGCAAGGCGGTGCTGATGCGATCATTGCTGCGGGCGACTTGTGTCTCGATGGTCCCAAGCCGAAGAAGGTGCTACAGCGGCTTGAAGAAGTCGGTGCGCAATCGATACGCGGCAACACCGAGCGCTATCTCGCAGCGCCCGGCGAGGAACGGTTCGAGACGCTCGAACACTCGCAGCTCGAGTGGACACGTCACGATCTGGGCGAGAAGTGGCTCTCGTCGCTCAACGATCTTCCCTTCGCGGTCCGTATCGGCGAAGATGATAACCAGCTGCTGGTCGTCCACGCCAATCCGGCGAACGACGACGAGCACCTCTGGCCCGATGCGGACGACGCGACGCTCGAACGGCTAATTGGCGAGGAACACGCGATGGCGATCGCGTTCGGCCACTTGCACTTGCCGTACATACGGATTTGGCGCGGCAAGATGCTGGTCAACGTAGCGTCGGCCGGATTGCCCAAGGACGGCGATGCACGCGCGTGCTACGCGATTTTTACCGAACGCGGAGGCGGCTGGGAGGTCAAACACCGTCGCGTCGAGTTTGACGTGAAGAAAGTTGCAACCCAACTCGCCGATTGCGGGATTCCGGGGAGTGGCGAGTTGATTGCCACGCTGCGCCGTCATCGCTATCGGCGCCTCAAGGGATTTGTACCCTGACACCTGCCATCGTTATCGACCACCTCGTGAAACGCTATGGTGATTTTACCGCCGTTGACGACGTTTCGTTACGCGTCGAATCCGGTGAGTTTTTCGGGTTTCTCGGCCCGAACGGTGCCGGCAAGACCACTACGATCAATGCAATCGTCGGGCTCGCGAAAGCCGATGCCGGATCGATTCACGTTTTCGGCTATGATAACCGCGAGCAATGGCGTGAAGCGCGTCGCGTGATTGGGCTCGCGCCACAAGAATACAATTTCGATCGATACCTCTCGATTCGCGACGTCTTGATCTTTCAAGCCGGCTATTTCGGCTTGCGTGGCCCGGCGGTACGCGAGCGAGCCGACATGCTCCTCGAGCGCTTCGGCCTTGCCTCCAAAGCACATCAGGAATACACCAAGCTTTCCGGCGGCATGAAACGCCGGCTCACGTTGGCGCGTGCACTGATTCACGAACCGCAACTCGTGATTCTCGACGAGCCGACCGCAGGCGTCGACGTCGAATTGCGCCTCGAGCTATGGGATCTCTTGCGCGAACTCAACGGCGATGGGCTCACGATCTTTCTCACCACCCACTATCTCGAAGAAGCTGAAGCGCTGTGCAAAGACATCGCGATCATTCGCGAGGGCCGCATCGTCACGCAGAAAGCTACCAGCGAGCTCATCGCCGATGGCGCGACGTTACAGGAAGTCTTCTTGGAGTTGACGCGCGCATGATCGCCGTAGCTCCTCGCTTCAACGGCGTTGCACTGTGGACGCTCATCAAGCGCGAGATGATCCGCAGCCTCAAGATCATCAATCAGGTGATTTGGCCGCCGATCATATCAACGCTACTCTACGTCTTCGTCTTTGGGCTTGCGCTTGGGAGCAGCATCAAGAGCGTGCAGGGCGTGAGCTATGCGCAATTCTTGATTCCCGGCTTGATCATGCTCCAGACGATCGACTCATCGTACGGCGAGTGTTCGAGTTCGGTCTTTCAAGGGCGCTTCATGAACTCGATTCAGGAGATGCTCATCGCGCCGATGTCGGCGTTTGAGATCGTCCTCGGCTACGTGCTCGGCTCACTCGTGCGCGCCTACTTCATCGCAGGGCTCATCACCGTGCTTGGCGCGGTGCTGGTGCATACGTGGCCGCAGGATTGGCTGCTCTACTTCGTAGTACTCACGATCGTTTCGATCTTGTTCTCGTCGCTGGGACTGATCTTCGGCCTCGTAGCCGAGAAGTTCGATCACCTCGCCGTCCTCACGACCTTCATCATCACGCCGCTGACCTTCGTGGGCGGCGTCTTCACCTCCGCACAAATGCTGCCGCCACTGCTCCGCCGGCTCGAGCTGTTTAATCCGATTTTCTATACGATCGACGCGTTTCGTTACAGCTACACGGGGAACAGTTATCTGCCGCTACCGATTTCGCTCGGTGCGATTGCATTGCTCGCGGTCGTTGCGCTCGCCGTTGCGTTGCGGATGATGGCCGTCGGGTATAAACTGCGAACGTAACGGAAAGGACTGTATGCTCGCACTGATTCTTGCCTCGATCGGAATTACGCCCTGGAGCGGGACCGATTTGCCGACCGCGACGCAGGCAGCAGCGAAGTACCGCTTGACCGTTTCGGGCAAGCCAGGGACGACGGTGCACTTGCGCACGAGCGGCGTGGCAGATGGATGGATTGCGGCTTTCTGCGACATGCACGTTTGTTCGCCGACGCAGGTTTCGGAAATCATCCCGCAATCAGGCAGTGTCGTAGTGCAGTTCGAGCTGATCCGCGAAACCGATGACTCGCCGCATTCAAGCGGCGCAGTTATTACCGGAAGCGACGGCTCGCGACTGATCGTTCCAAAAGCCTCACGTTAGAAAAAGAACGGATCGTGCGCACGTTCAACGCTAACCGTCGACGGCGGACCGTGCCCAGGCATGATCGCCGTAGCATCGGGAAGGGTGAAGATCTTCGTGCTCACGCTGCGTAGCACATCGGCGTACGTGCTTTTGTCGCCATACGCGCCGCCGACACTTCCCGAGAAGAGAATGTCGCCGGTAAAGATGGTCGAGTCGACGAGGTAGCAGACCGAGCCGTCGGTATGGCCGGGGGTGTGCAGCACGCGAATCTGCGCGCCGTCACCGAACGGGAACGTCGCACCGTCGTTTGCAGGCAGTGCCGTTGACGCCAGCGCACCGATCGCCGGTGCATCGAGTGGATGCATAACGATCTGCGCGTTCGGATAGGCTTTCGCCACAGCAGCAACCGCGCCGGAATGGTCGTTGTGCTTGTGGGTGACCAGAATGTACTGTAGATCGAAATCGCCATCGCGCAGCAGCTGCAGCAGGTGCGCCGGCGTGCCGGCGGGATCGACCAGTGCCGCGCGCTTGCGGTCGCCTCGGAAAATTACGTAGCCGTTGCTATTGGGGCGCGAATCTTGCGTGTGCTGCTGCACGCTGTCCATCGCAACCTTGGGCGGGACAAACGCATCCGCGGCGCGTTCGACCATGCGCTCCGGGTTGAGCTTTAACGCCTTCGCGAGCGCACGCGCCTCCGGCGCATTCGCGCTCCCGTCGTCTGCCAGCCATGCGTCTATTGCGGAGGCATCTATGCCGGTCTGTGCGGCAAGCGTCGCGGTGTTGACGGCGTTGCCACGCATCGCTTTGCGTAGCACGTCGCCGAACGTGTCTTCGAGCGGGATATCCGGCCAGCGGCTCATGGCGGGCTCTTCGCCGTGCAACCGGGAGCCACTGCCGACGGGTCGAAGCCGTAGCAACCATGGAACGAGTCCTCATTATTGGATCGGGCCCCGCCGGGCTCACCGCCGCGATCTACGCGGCACGCGCGAATTTGCAGCCGCTGGTATTAGCCGGTGGCCTCTACGGCGGGCAGCTCATGCTGACCACCGAGGTCGAGAATTATCCGGGCTTCCCCGACGGCATCCTTGGTCCCGACCTGATGATCAAGTTCCGCGAACAAGCCGAACGCTTCGGCGCGCGCATCGAAAACGTCGACGCGACGTCGGTCGATCTTTCGCGTCGTCCGTTCATCGTGCGAACCGCCGACGAAGAATTCCATGCCAAGACGGTGATTGTGGCGACCGGCGCAAGTGCACGCTGGCTCGATGTCCCGGGTGAAGAGAAACTGCGTGGGCGCGGCGTCTCGACATGCGCGACCTGTGACGGCGCATTCTTTCGTGAGAAGCACATCGTCGTCGTTGGTGGTGGCGATTCCGCAATGGAAGAGGCGCTTTTCCTGACGCGGTTTGGCCGGAGGGTGACCGTGATTCACCGCCGTGAGGGTCTACGTGCCAGCAAGATCATGGGCGCGCGTGCCACCTCACACCCCAAGATCGACTTCATTTGGAATACCGTTGTCGATGAGGTGCTGGGCGAGACGCACATGACCGGTTTGAAATTGCGCAACGTGCACGATAATAGCGTCATTGAATATGAAGCGGACGCGCTCTTCATCGCAATCGGACACACGCCGAATACCGGGATCTTCCAGGGGCAACTCGATCTCGACGAGATGGGCTACATCGTTTCGCCCGACGGGACCGAGACGAATATCGACGGGGTCTTCGTCGCAGGCGACGTCAACGACATCCGCTATAAGCAAGCGATCACCGCTGCCGGTTCAGGTTGCAAGGCAGCAATGGACGCCGAACGATATCTCGAAGCGCTGGAGTTCAAGATCAAAGAGACCGTGGCGCACTAATTGCAATCGGGCGATAGCCGCTACAAGTGGGTAGCGCTTTCGAATACGACGCTCGCCGTGTTTATGTCGACCCTCGACGGGTCGATCGTCATCATCTCGCTGCCGGCGATCTTCCGTGGCATCCACCTCGACCCGCTAGCGGCGGGCAACGTCGGTTATCTCCTGTGGATGATCATCGGCTATCTGCTGGTGCAAGCGGTTTTGGTCGTCACGCTCGGGCGCTTGGGCGACATGTATGGCCGCGTGCGTATCTACAATGCCGGCTTCGCCGTCTTCACGCTGGCCTCGGTGTTGCTTTCGTTCGATCCCTTCCTTGGCGCACACGGTGCGATGTGGCTGATCGGCTGGCGGCTGTTGCAAGCGCTCGGCGGATCGATGCTCACCGCCAATTCAGCTGCGATTCTCACCGATGCGTTTCCGGCGAATCAGCGTGGGCTTGCGCTGGGTATCAATCAAGTCGCGGCGCTTGCCGGGCAATTCATCGGCTTAGTGG
>DATHMY010000074.1:0-3909 GCA_035486535.1 Candidatus Acidiferrum sp. | reverse complement strand
AAAGATCATCGCGATCTGATGCCCGCGAATCTTGCGCATCTGCGCCTCACTCTTGGTCGCCAGATCCTCGCCATTGAAGATGATCCCGTCGCTCGTCACCGCCGCGTTGCGCGAAAGCAAACGCATGACCGAAAGCGCGGTAACCGATTTTCCGGAGCCGGACTCGCCGACGATGCCAAGCGTCTCGCCCGCCTGAAGTGAAAACGAAAGCCCGTTGACGGCCGTAACCGGACCGTCCTCCGTGCGAAACGTCGTACGGAGATTGCGAACCTCGAGCAACGCCTGCAGCGCTTTAGATCCCCGTCAGTGAGAGAATGAAGCCGGTAACGACGAACACAACGGCGGTAAAGCCGGTGATGCGCTTGAGCTGTTCCTCGGCGCCCATGCGTCCGTAGGCCGATTCAACCCGGCCCCCGATCGTGCCGGACAGACCCTCTTGTTTGGTCGTCTGCACCGCGAGCAACGCGACGAGCGCAATGGCCGCAATGACGAAGATACCGGCGATTCCGTGGGTCAGCCAGCTGGCGTGCATCTGTAAAAAAGTCTGTGGCGCAGCCGTCTGCGGTATCGCCTGCTGTACGGTGAGCGGGGCGCCCTTCGCGGGTGCTGCGGCGGCCGGTGCCGCGGCGGCCGCTTTTGCGGCGGCGCCGAGTAAAAAGGTCAACGATGTATCTCCTGATGCGGGTCGAGCGCACGCGCGAGCCGCTCCGCGATCGCTTGCGCGGAGAGCCCGAAGAGCGCGCGTTGAGTGGGCTGGGAGTCATGGTGCACCAGCACGTCGGTTACGCCAACGCGCTGCACCCGGACCGAAAGGCCCAAATCCGACACCCTCTCTACGACCGCCGAGCCAAACCCGCCTGCGAGCGAATGTTCCTCGAGCGTAAGGATCAGCTCATGATCGACGGCAAGCTCGGCGAGCAGCGCCTCGTCGACCGGTTTGGCAAAGCGGGCGTTGACCACGGTCGGGAGCCGGTCGGAACGGCCGAATTCGCCGCTGGCCAGTAGATCGTAGGCGTCGAGCGCGACGTCAACGGTATTGCCCAGGGCTAGGATCGCCACGCCGCTTCCCTTGCGCAAGACCTCGGCCTTGCCGTGCTCGATCCGCGCCACCGGGTCGCGATGGCGGCCGCTCGTCGAGCCACGCGGATAGCGGATCGCTACCGGCGCGTTGCGGGAAAGCGCGTGCGCCAGCATAGGTAGCACTTCGTCTTCGTTGCGCGGCGCCATCACCGACATATTCGGCAGCGTGCGCAGATAGGCAACGTCGTAGAGCCCCATGTGCGTCGGCCCGTCATCACCGACGAAGCCGGCGCGGTCCATGCAGAACACGACCGGGAGATTCTGCACGCAGACGTCATGCACGACTTGGTCGTACGCGCGTTGCAGGAAGGTTGAGTAGATCGCGCAGACCGGCTGCAACCCGCTGGTCGCCGCACCCGCAGCCATGCACACCGCGTGCGCTTCGGCGATGCCGACGTCAAAAAATCGTTCGGGGAATTGTTTTGCGAACTTGGAGAGCTTGGTGCCATCGGGCATCGCGGCCGTGATCGCGATGACCTTCGGATTCTCTTTGGCAATATCGATCAATGCACCGGCAAAGACATCGGAAAACGTCGGCCGCGCATCGGGCTTGATCTCGAGTTTACCGTTCTCGACGTCGAACGCACTCGAGACGCCGTGGAACGTACGCGAATCCTTCTCGGCCGGCTCGTAGCCCTTGCCCTTGACGGTGCGGACGTGGAGCAAGACCGGACGGTCGACGCTCTGCGCCGTTTCGAGCGCGTCGATCATCGTATCGATGTTGTGGCCGTCGACCGGCCCCATGTAACGGAAGCCGAGCTCCTCGAAGATCACCGCCGTTTTTTCCGAAGGCGCGACGAAACGCATCGCACCCATCTCGGCACTTGCAAACGCCTTGCGCGCCGCGCCGCCGAACGGAATATGTTCAAACACGCCTTTGGCCCGCTCGCGGACGAAGTTCGCCAACGGCTTGGTGCGCAGAACCGAGAGGTACGAGGCGATCGAGCCGACGTTCGGCGCGATCGACATCTCGTTGTCGTTGAGGATCACGATGAAGTTCGAATCGAGTTGTCCCGCATTATTGAGCGCCTCATAGGCGAGTCCACCGGTGAGCGCTCCGTCACCGAGGACGGCGACGACGGTTTCGCTGCGCCCGCCGAGATCACGCGCGACCGCCATCCCGTAGGCAGCCGAGACCGATGTCGAGGCGTGGCCGGCACCGAATTGATCGTACGGCGATTCACTGCGCATCGAGAATCCAGAGATTCCGCCACCCTTACGCAAGGTGTGGAATCGATCGCGGCGCCCACTGAGAATCTTGTGAACGTAGGCTTGATGCGATACATCCCAGACGAGCTTGTCGCTGGGAAGATCGAGGACGCGATGCAGCGCAATCGTGAGCTCGACCACGCCTAAGTTTGGCGCCAGATGTCCGCCGTTGCGCGAACACGTCACCACGAGCATATCGCGAATCTCGCGGGCGAGGACGTCGAGTTCGTCGCGCGAGAGCGTCTTGACGTCGGCAGGGGATTCGATGCGTTCGATGACCATAATAGACCGCCGAAGGTTCGACGGCCGTGAGGAGATTCCGGCCAAGGAGGCCAAGGTACCCCTCCAATGCTGGATCCCGCCCAAGAAATCGTCCCGATCAAAAACCGTCGAGCCTGGCGGGACCTTGCTCGCATTCTCTCGACGATCTTCAATCCGTTTTTGACCGCGTTGGCACTCTTCGTCATCCTCGCGCATGCGAGCGCACGCGGAACGGTCGATTTTTGGTGGCTGTTACTTCTGTCGACGTTCTTCACGTCGATCGGCCCGATGCTCTACGTCTTCTGGCTCTACGGCAGCGACCGCATTTCCGATTTGGACATGTCGGTACGCCACGAGCGCGAAGCGGTCTTCGGTGCGTTCGTCGTCTTTTATCTGCTCGGCACGATTGCGATGTGGCTGTTCCACGCGCCGCGGATGATGATTGCGGCCATGGCCGCTTACACGCTCTCCACATTGGTCGTGCAGTACATCACGCGGTATTGGAAGATCAGCACCCACGCGCTGGGGATCACGGCGCCGATCGTCGCAATGGTCGCGCTGTACGGCCGCGGGCCGCTGCCCTTCGCCGTGCTGATTCCCATGGTATGCTGGGCGCGGGTCTACTTAAAAGCGCACACGGTCGGCCAGGTCATCGCCGGAGCGGTGCTCGGTACGGCCTCCGTTATCTTGTTCTTCTACCTCTTTCACGTCAGGATGGTATGATCGATACCCGCATGGATGCGCAGTTCGATAAGTTTAACGCGAGCGTTTCGGCGGCCGTCGATGCCGTGCGGCACACGTCCGAAGCCATCGCCGCGACCGCGCAAGAACAGACCACGCTTATGGTGGCGCTGTCCGAAAGTGCGGGGATCCTCGCCAAACAGTCGCGCGATACGGCCGACCGGCTGACCACCGCGCAGTCGCAGGCCCGCAATGCCGCCGAAGATCTGGGCAACTCGTTCGAGGTGGTCGAGTCGCTCTTGACCTCGGTGCAGCAGCTCGCCGAACTATCGGCACAGACCGCTGCCGCGATGGACGACTTCGGGCGTCTGATGAGCGAAGTCGGGCGCATGACCGAGTTCGTGGAGGACGTTTCGGACGAAACCGAGTTGCTGGCGCTCAACGCGGCGATCGAAGCGGCGCGTGCCGGTCAACACGGATTGGGTTTCGCGGTCGTGGCCGGCGAGGTCGGACGACTAGCCAAGACGACGAACGAATCGACGTCGACGATCAAGCATTTAGTCGGCGACGTGCAGCGAGAGGCCGAGGCCACGATTCGCGCGGTTCGCGCGAACGCAGAGCGCTCGGCCCAATCCGCGCCGCTGGCCGACAACGCTCGCTCGTCGCTTGGCGAGATCG
>DATHMY010000073.1:0-2758 GCA_035486535.1 Candidatus Acidiferrum sp. | reverse complement strand
GGGCAGCGTGCAAATCTTCTCGGGATCGCCGGTCACTAGCAGCGTCGGCACGCCGAGGCGCGCAGCGGCGAGCGCCGCTTCGACGCCCGCGTGGCCACCCCCAACGACGATGACGCCCGCGTCATCATCCCGTGCGCTATTCACAATCTGGTAGTCTAGCAGATATGTCGACTGCCTACACGCGCACCCTCGTAAGCTTCGTGCTTGCCTTAGCCACCTTTTCGGGCACGTTGCTCGACAAAACCACCGGTCAGCCGCTGACCAAGGTGCACGTCCACGCGGCCGGTCCGGGCAGTGCTGACGCGACCACCGATGCGCACGGTCGCTTCACGTTCAAGGGCCTCGCCCCCGGAACGTACGCGATCGACGTGCAGTCCAACGACGTGCCGCCGCAGACGTTCACCGTCAAGCTCGTGGGCAACCGGATCACGGTGCTCACGATCAAAGCCTGCAGCACGACGTTGGACTACCACTGTAGTACGCCCGGAGGCGGGCCCGGCTAAGCCGGCGTCGGCGTGGCGTGGGCCTTGAGCCGGAACGAAAACGCGATCATCACGATCCCAAAGAAAATCGCGTAGAAGCCGATCAGATAGATCACAGTGAGGATGCCGATCAGCGGATAGATGATCAGCAAGACGCCAAACACGATCGAGAGGATGCCGCCCAGGATCAGCATCCACTCGTTGGGCATGAGCGCGCGCAGTTGGAACGCCGCCACAAGTTCGAGAATGCCGGTCAGGACCGCCCAGACCGCGATCGTGTAGTAGAGCGCAACACCCACTAGCAGCGGGTCGAAGAAGACCAGTGCGGCGATGATGATCCCGATGATGCCCTCGAGTGCCAGCGCGATCCAGCGCTGATGCGATTCAGCCGCGCGAACGGCTGAGACGATCGCGAAAACGCCGTCAACGAGCGCGTAGGCGCCGAAGAGAATCACCAGCGCCCAGCCCGTCGCGCCGGGCCAGAAGAAGGCGAGAAGGCCGAAGATGACGGCAGCGATGCCGCGGATCAGCAGCGCCCACCAGTTGCGTGCTAAGACTCCAAGCATGTCGTTCTCTCCTATTTACCGATGCAAAAGCGACTGAAAACGCCGCCCAACACGTCCTCCGCGGCGACGTCTCCGGTGACGTGCCCGAGTGCGGCATAGGCCTCCTGCAGGTCCCCAACGATCAAGTCGAGCGGCTCGCCCGCTTGCAGTGTGACGTGCGCGGCCTCGAGCGCGCGCAGCGCGGCATTGACCGCTGCGAACTCGCGCACGGAGGCGAGGTGCGGCCGCTCGAGATCGGGGACGTCGCCGCCCCAGCCCACCCGGGCGAGCGCGGCGCGCAGGGCGCGAATCGTGCCCGGTTCGTAGACGCTGCCGCTGATTGCGTCGGGAATCGCCGCTTCGCGTGCGCCGGCTTCACCCAGATCGGCCTTGTTGAAAAAGACCACGCGCGCGTGCGTTTCGGTGCGCGCCACGAGCGTGCGCGCATCGGGAGCCAGCGGCACCGAACCGTCGAGCACGATGAGCGCAACGCGCGCCGCGTCGAGCGCGCGCTGCGAACGCTCGATGCCGGCGGCCTCCAAACGATCGGCGTGATCGCGAATACCGGCCGTGTCGATCAGCCGCACCCGAACGCCGTCGATCGCGATCGACTCCTCGATCGTGTCGCGCGTCGTCCCGGCAATCTCCGAGACGATCGCGCGCTCTTCACCGAGGAGCGCGTTGAGCAGCGAGGACTTTCCCGCGTTCGGGGGGCCGATAATCGCCACCGTCACGCCCTCGCGCACCAATCGTCCGACTTCGCCGTCGCGCTGCAGGCGTCGCAGCGCCTGAGCGATCGCGTCGAGTTCGTTACCCACACGCGCACGATCGGGATCGGGAACCTCGTCGGGAAAATCGATCGCACCGCTACAATCTTCGACGATCGCGCGCAACTGCGCGCGCAGCGCGTTGACTTCGCGCGCCAGGCCGCCGCCGAGATTAGCAAGGGCCGCGCGTGCCGCTGAACGCGTTTCGGCATCGATCAGATCGGCGACGGCCGCGGCGGCATGCAGATCCATCTTGCCGTGCATGAATGCGCGGCGCGTAAATTCGCCCGGTTCTGCGAGGCGCGCACCAAAAACCAGCAGCACCCGCAACACTTCGCGCGCGACGATTGGCGAGCCGTGAATCTGCAGCTCGAGCATGTCCTCGCCGCTGTAGCTATGTGGCCCCGCTGCAAAAATCGCAACGCCGCGATCGATCGTCGCGCCGCGTTCGTCGACAAGGGCGCTGTAGTGCGCGTAGCGTGGCTGCAAGTCGACCGACGGAACGATGCGCGCGGCAATCGCGCGGACATCAGGACCGCTGACGCGCACGATCGCAATCGCGCCGCGCCCCGGCGGTGTCGCCAGCGCCGCGATGGTCTCGCTCACGGCAATGACCACGCTTCCGTTTGAGCGAAGTTGTAGAGCATATTCGGTCCGAAGCCGCGCAGCGATGGATTGACCGCTTCGTATTCGGTGCGCTCGACCAACACGATCACCGGAATCTGCGCCGCAATGCGTTGCTGCATGATGTGGAATTGCTGCGTACGTGCCGCCGGATCGAGGATGCGCTGCTGCGCGGCAAAGGCCGCATCGTAGCGCGCGTCACACCAGCGTGCCGCGTTGGGTCCATGCGGTGCGCGATTCGCGCACGTCCACGGCTCGGACGCCTCGGGGTCGAGGCCACCGTACCAGCCCCCGACCTCCAGATCGAATTTACCGTCGTAGAGCACGCCGCCCTGCGCCG
>DATHMY010000072.1:0-28508 GCA_035486535.1 Candidatus Acidiferrum sp. | reverse complement strand
CGGCACCGCCCACCCGCGCGCCCGGCACAACGTTACCGCGGCCACGATCTGATCGGCATTCCATTCCGAAACGCCCCAGTAGAGGGCATCGCCCGCGCGAATGACGTCGTCCATCATCTCGCAGGTCTCTTCGAGTGGCGTACTCACGTCATAGCGGTGGCACTGATAGAGATCGATGTAATCGACACCGAGCCGGCGCAGCGAATGGTGAATTTGATCGCGGATATGCTTGCGAGAAAGACCGCGCTGGTTTACGCCTTCGGCCATCGGAAAATATACCTTCGTCGCTAACACGAGCGCATCGCGATCGAGTTCGTGCACGATCGGCGCGAGCGTCTCCTCGGCGGCACCCCTGGCGTAGACGTTGGCCGTGTCAATAAAATTAACGCCCTGCTCCCACGCGGCAAGAATGCACGCGCGTGAGGTATCCCGATCGACGCTGTTCCCATAGGTCAGCCACGAGCCGATGCCGATGACGGAAAGCTTTAATCCCGAGTGGCCGAGCGCACGATATTGCATCAACTTTTACTGCGGCGTAAAGATGCGCAGCGCCTTTGGAAACACCTCGAAGGTCGCGGGCGTGGTGCCGGCAGGTTCGCCATCGGCCGCGATGTGGTGCGGATGGCGCGTGACGACGTCGAAGCGTTGCGAACGCAACGCACGCAGACCAGGAACGTGAACCGAGCGCCCGGCGAGCATGGCGCGCGCAATCGCGAATGCCTGGTAGAGGTGCCGAATATCGACGCTGTAGAGTTCTAAATGGCCGTCGTCGATTGCCACGGTCGAGACGTTGAGAAATCCACCGAAGTGCTGACTGTTTGCCACGGTCAGTTGAATCGTACGTAATCGCTCGCGTCGACCCTCGAAATGAACCTCGGCGCGAATAGGCCGTGCGTAGCGCAGCGCGGTGAACGCCGTAGCAATTACCGCCAGGAAACCGAAACGCTGTTTGAGCTCGGGCGTCTGTAAACGCGATATCCGGCTCGAGATGCCGATGCTTGCTTCGTTGACGTAGTATCGGTCATTGACGCGCGCCGCATCGATCGCGCGCTCGTGGCCGGCCGCGATGACCGCTACTGCTCCGTGGACGTCGAGCGGAATGCCAAGCGTGCGCGCCAGATCGTTGAACGTGCCGAGCGGCACGATACCGAGCGGAAGATTTCGCGCAATCGCCGATTCGATTGCGGCAAGGAGCGTACCGTCGCCGCCGGCACAGATAATGCATCCGGCTTCGGGGACGAGTTCATGCGGCCACGCCGTTTCAATGAACGCGATGCCGGCTGCCCGCAGTGCCTCGCGCGTCGCATTGGCATACGCGCGGGCGCGTCCCGAGTTGAGATTGATTACCAGTTGCGCGAGCATCCGCGCTAGCCGATCAAGTGCGCGTTGATTTGCGCGACCACCCCAGCTTCGCTCGGCAACTCGATCACCTCGACGCCGGCAGCAGCCAGCACCTCGGCACCATGCCCCTCGACGAAGATCGGCGGCTCGCGCATTGCAAAGACGACGCGGGGGATGCCGGCGTCGATGATCCGTTCCGCGCACGGGCGCAATCCGGATCCGCGTACGCTGCACGGTTCGAGGGAGGTATACAGCGTACTGTCACGCAGATCCACGCCCGCTTCGAGCGCCTTCTCGATGGCGATTTGCTCGGCGTGCGATTGCGGCCCGCGCTCGCGGCTGTAGCCGTCGGCGATCATCAGGCCATCCTGCGCCGCAATGATCGCGCCGACCGAGTAGGCACTGATCGACGGAAGCGCGATGCGCGAGAGCGCAATTGCGTCACGTAGCAGCCGCAGATCGCGTGGTTCGTCGTCGATCACGCGCGCGGGTGCTCGTATTCCAGCACCGCCATGTCGCCAAGAGCACGGACGCTGCGCAAGACCAGACGATGCTTGGCGTCATTGAGGAAGGCGGCAGCGTTCACGAAACGCGGCGCTTGCGCGTCGCCGACGAAGAACGGTGCGATGCCCAGACGCAATGCGTCGAACGTGCCGGCCGCTAAGAATGCGGTCAGGATCCGCGTGCCACCCTCGACAAAGAGTGAATGCACGCCGCAATCCGCGAGCGTGGCGATGATCGCTGCCGGATCGAAGCGATCGACGAGCACGATCTCGGCGCCGTCGCCGATTCGTTCGCGCAATCGTCGTTCGCCGGCGGCCCCGGTCAATACGATGGTTCGGGCGCTTCCATCGAAGAAGCGCAGCGTGGGATCGAGGTCTCCGGACTCCGTCACGGTGACGCGCGCCGCATTGAGCGAGCGCAGCGACGGATCGTCGCGGCGCAGGGTTTCAGCGCCGACCAGCAGCGCATCACACAGCTCGCGCGCAGCGCGCATGTCGGCGAGGTCCTCCGGGCTCGAGAGGACGAGCCGCGCGGAGGAGCGATCGTCGATGTAGCCGTCGAGCGAGACCGCTACCGATACGTAAACGCGCACGTTACGCCGTTCGATGGCGGTACGTAGCCTTGCCTGCGTTTCATCGATCAGCGTCGCCGGATGCGGGCTTTCGCCCCGTGTGCCGAAGACGGCACGGTGCAACCGCACCGGGGGCGCCACCCGCTCGAGTTGCGCGAGGTGGTGATGCAAATCGCGTTCGGCGCCGCCGCGCAGGTCGCGCAGTGCGGCCCGCGCTTCGGACACACGCTTGCGCACCAGCTGCTCGGTACGCACCGGATAGATGAACCACGTTGCGGCGATGGCGCACAGCGCTCCGATCATGATGCACAGCACGCGCGTTGCGAAGAGTGGTCCGGCGGCGTCGCCCTGCGAGCCTTGCAAGAGCGCAAAGATCAGCGTGGCGCAGGCAGCCCAGTAGGCGTAGTTGATCGTTCGCAGCCACATGCCCAAGAAGAGCACGACAAAGATGACGGTGGCATCGATCACGCCGTTGGCGGGTACGAAGCGCGAGACGACCACGGCCACGAGCGTACCGCCGATCGCGCCCCCGACGCGCAGCAAACCCTTGTAGATCGCATCGCCGCGTCCGACCGCGCCGCTACATACAATGAAGGCGGTGAGAACCACCCAGGACCAGTGCTGCGCAAACGCAAGGAGACCGATCGCAAACGCCAGTGCGAGCGCTACGAGCATTTGCAGCGCCATGCGCGTGTGAATCGTCATCCGGCCATCCGCTGCACTGCATATGTGCAGGCAAAGGCAATTGCACCCGCGACGATCACGAGCAACGCGCCGAGTCCGGGTCGCCCGCTATCAACGTGCAGCGGTACGATCAATATCACCAAGAACGGCAGCGCGATCGTTCGCCCGATCGCCGATCCACGTTCACCGAAATTACGTAACCAGATCGAAAGCGTCACACCGGCACAGAAGAGGATGGCACCGAGCACCGGCAGCGCTCGAAGCGTCAATCCGACGAGTGCGGCGCCAAAGGCCACCACTGGTAAGGCTGCGAACTTCGCAAGCGTCGCGCGCGGATCGAGTCTCTCGGGCCTGCGCGCGAGCCCAACTGCAAGCGCGGCGGCGAGAATTGCCGGCGATGCGTTCACACCTGCGTACGCACAGATCGCGTACATCGCGCCGAAGCTCGCGAGGACGCCCGCGATGCCGACGAGCGCGACCTTCACGCGAAGGCGGATTCGAGTTTCGGGTGGCGTGCGATCGCGAGCACGATCGTGCTCGCGATGAGACAGAGGACGCCGCTGGTAATGAATGCTTGATCGTAGGTGCCCGTCAACGTCCGCGCCCAACCGGCGCCGAGCGCGACCGCGCCCGCGCCGAGTTGATGCGATGCAGCGATCCAGCCAAAAACGACCGGAGCGCGCTCGCGTCCGAACGCCGCCGTCGTGAGCCGTAGCGTCGGTGGCACCGTCGCGATCCAATCCAATCCGTAGAAGACCGCGAACGCTGGTAGTCCGACTGCAGCGATGCCAAACGCATACGGTAAGAAGATGAGCGAGAGCCCGCGCAGTCCGTAATACCAAAAGAGCAGCCAGCGCGGATCGAAACGATCCGAGAGCCAGCCGGATGCCGTGGTGCCGAGCAGATCGAACAGTCCCATCGCGGCGAGCAATCCGGCCGCTCCCGTTTCGGGAATGCCGTGATCGCCGCATGCGGGAACCAAATGCGTGCCGATCAATCCATTCGTGCTCGCGCCACAGATGAAGAACGAGCCGGCCAGCAGCCAAAACGTTCGCGTGCGCGACGCGCTGCCCAGCACGCTAAAGGCTTCGCGAAGCGGATTTCGCTTGTGCGTCGGCGCGGGCTCGATCGTTTCGCCACCCCACGGTGGAATGCCGACGTCAACCGGGCGTTCGCGCAATAAGAACCACGCGAGCGGAATGAGCGCGAGCGACACGACTGCCAGCACGATCGCGGAGAGGCGCCAGCCCCCGTGATCGATCAACACACCGAACATCGGCAAGAAAACGAGCTGCCCAGTGGCGTTGCCCGCGCTGAACACGCCGATCACCAGGCCACGCTGCGTCACGAACCAGCGGTTCGCAATCGTCGCGCCCATTGCGAGCGCCAGGCAACCGACGCCGATGCCGGCCGCTCCCGCCCACAACAGCAGCTGCCACGGCGCATCGATTCTCGTGAGCGCGAACATCGCTGCCGCAAGCAACGCGATCGCGGCCACCGCCGTCTTGCGTACGCCGTAGCGCTCCATCGCCGCCGCCGCAAACGGTCCGGTAAGGCCGTAAAGCGCGATCTGCAGGGCAAGCGCGTTGGAGATGACGCCGTCGCTCCAGCCGAATTCGCTTTCGAACGGCCGCACGTACATGGTCGGCACGGAACGAACCCCGGCGGCGGCAACCAATAGTACGAAGGTTACCCCGGCAACTAGCAAAGGGTAGTAACGGGAGCTGATCCTGCTCATTGCGCTTGATAACCCAGCAAACTACCAGACTGTTGCATCCGCATGGTAGACAACGCGTGTAGTGCGAATGGCCCATTTTGATTGTAGTTGTGCCATTTGTGTGGGTACAATATCTTGGAGGTTATCGCAATCGCGATGCGCCACAAGGGACCAACGGTCAGCCACCAAGACGTCAGCGATCTACGACTCATTATCGAGGCCGCTCCTGTCGCCATAGTTATTGTCTCGAGAAGCGGGAAAATCGTCCTGGTCAACACCGAGGCCGAACAGCTATTCGGCCGCCTGCGTACCGAACTGCTCGGCGCCGACGTCGAAATGCTGATCCCCGAACGATTCCGTGGCACGCATCCAAATCTACGTGACTTGATACTTGCGAGCTCGTCGCGGCGGCCGATGGGCGCCGGACGTGATCTCTACGGCTTGCGCAGCGACGGCTCCGAAGTCCCGATCGAGATCGGGCTGAATCCGATTTCGATTTCAGACGAAGAGTACGTCCTCACCGCGATCATCGACATCACCGCCCGCAAAGCAGCCGAAGAACACTTACGCCTGGTGATGGAAGCTGCGCCGAACGCGATGATCGCGGTCGACGACGACGGACACATCTCGCTGATGAACGCCCAAGCTGAGCGTCTCTTCGGCTATGTGCGCGCCGAGCTACTCGGTCAATCGGTCGAACGGTTAGTCCCCGCACGGCTGCGCGAGGGCCATACCGCTCTGCGGGCGAGCTTTCTCGCCCACCCAACGACGCGCGCGATGGGCGCCGGACGAGAGCTCTTCGGCGTACGCAAAGACGGAAGCGAATTTCCCATCGAGATCGGGCTCAATCCGCTGAGCACGCCGCGCGGCAAGTTCGTGCTTGCCGCCATCATCGACATCACCGAGCGCAAGCGCGCCGAGGAGTTGCGACTGATCAACGCCGGTATTCATCAGCAGAATGCGCAACTGGAAGCCGCGAACAAGGAGCTCGAGAGCTTCAGCTACTCGATTTCACACGATCTGCGCGCACCCGTGCGCGCAATCAAAGGATACGCGGACGCCTTGGACCGTGAGTTCGGAACGACGCTTGCCGACGAAGCCAAGCGACTCCTCACGATCGTGCGTGACGAATCTGCCCGGCTTGGATTTTTGATTGACGATCTCTTGAAGTTCTCGGCCCTCGGACGCAAAAAGCTCGACAAGACCCTCGTCGACATGACCGCGCTGGCACGCGACGTCGCCGAAGAACCGCGCGCGGCAGCCATGGAGGCCGGAAGGTCGCTCGAAATTCACATTGACGCGCTGCCGCCGGTTCTGTGCGACCGCACGCTCCTGCGCCAAGTCTGGGAGAACCTCATTGGGAACGCGGTGAAGTACTCCTCGAAGGCAAGTCCAGCGACAGTGCGCGTAACCGGCTGGATCGAAGGGGCCTACGCAATCTATCGCGTGCAAGACAACGGCGCCGGATTCAACATGAAGTACTACGACAAGCTTTTCGGTGTCTTCGCGCGGCTCCACCACGCCGACGAATTCCCGGGCACCGGCGTCGGGCTTGCAATCGTGCAACGCATTCTTACCCACCATAGCGGTCGCATCTGGGCGCAGAGCGCGCCTGGCGAAGGCGCAACTTTCACCTTCGCACTACCGGTGGAGGCCACATGAGCGGCGTCAACGATCCAGTGGACGTGCTCTTGGTCGAGGACAACGCGCTCGACGCCGATATGACGATGCGCGCTCTCGCTCGCTACGACAACTCGCGACGAATCATTTGGGTGCACGACGGAGAAGAGGCGATTGATTTCCTCAGGGGTTCCGCTCCGCCGAAGCTCATTTTGCTCGATCTCAAGATGCCCAAGATGAATGGGTTCGACCTGCTGCGTGAGCTCCGCTCGAGCGCAAGCGGTTTCGCGGTTCCGGTTGTTGTGCTCACCTCGTCGACCGAAGAACGCGACATCGTCGAGTGTTATCGTCTAGGCGCCAACGGCTTCGCCGTAAAGCCCATGGACATGCTGGACTTAGACGACGTGGTCGAGCATATCGCTCGCTACTGGCTTGCGGTCAATCACGCTCCAACGTCGCAGGCACATTTTTGATTCGCGTCCTTATCGCCGACGATAGCAAGTTCGATGCAGATCTCGAGCTGCGGGCGCTTCGCGAGGCCGGCATCGAGTTCGAACATCAGGTCGTTTGGACCGAAGACACCTTCCGCAAGTCGGTCGCTGACTTCGCGCCCGACATCGTATTATGCGACTTCCAGTTTCCAGATTTCGACGGCCCGCTCGCGCTGGAGATTCTCAAGGAAATCTCTCCCGCAACGCCGCTGATCTTCGTATCCGGAACAGTGAGCGAGGAACGGGCGGTGATCGCCGTGCAATGCGGCGCTTCCGACTATGTGCTGAAGTCGAACCTGGTACGACTTCCCGGCGCCTTACTGCGCGCGGTCGAACGCGGCGTTGAAGAACGCCGCCGCATCGAAGCCGAGCGTCGCGTGCACCAGCTCAGCCGTATGAAGGAGATGCTCGCCGCCGTCAACTCGGCGATCGTCCGGCTGCGCGATAGGCTCGAGCTCTTTCACGAGGCGTGCCGCATCGCCGTAGAGGAAGGACGCTTCGCATTCAGCTTTATTTTCACCCTCGACCGCGACAATCGTGCTCAACTTCCCGGCCATTTAGGATTGCGTTTGCATCCGACGGAGCAAATGCTCCCGCTCTTACAGCACCTCGTCGACACCTATGAAACCGGGGGCGGCGCCATCGCGCAGTCGATGCGGACGCTGGCTCCGGGAATCGTTAACGATGTTCACACGCACCCCGACCTCAAAAGTCAGCCGACCTTAGTTCAGTCCGGTGCACACTCCGTCGCGTGCTTTCCATTCCTGCAGGGCGATCGCATGACCGGAGGGATGTTCTTCGCTTCGTACCGGACGGATTTTTTTAACGCGGAAGAGGTGGCACTGCTCTCGAGCCTCACCAACAACCTCACATTTGCGCTCGACCTAATGGACAAACAGGCTCGCCTCGACTACCTCTCATACTACGACCCGCTGACCGAGCTCGCTAACCGGTCGCTCTTTACCGACCGCCTTCGGCAAACGCTCGCTGCGGCTCGCGGCGGCGAGAGGGTAGCGGTCATGCTCATCGACCTTCACCAGTTCGCTCAATTGAACGCTCGTTTGGGACCGGCCGCCGGTGACGAGTTGCTACGCAAAATCGCCGCCCGGTTGCGCGCTGCCGTCGGAGCCGAATGTATCTCGCGCTTTCCGGGGGATCGCTTCGCCGTCGCGTTCCCGCCGAGCGAGGACCTGCAGCCGGTCATCGACACTTTGGACGAAAGCGGGATTCGCTTCTTCGCCGACCCGTTCGTATGCGACGGCCGAGAGGTGCATATCACGGTGCGCGCCGGGTGCGCGGTGTTTCCGGAGGACGGGAGTGACGCGGAGACACTGACCCGGCACGCCGAAGTCGCCTTACAAAATGCGCGCCATACCGGCGCTCAATACCGCTTCTATTCCAAAGACCTCGACTGGCAGATGGAGGCGCGTATCGATCTCGAGGCACGACTGCAACGTGCCCTCGACGAATCGCAGTTCGTCTTGCACTATCAGCCTAAGGTCGACGTCAACACACGCGAAGTCACCGGCCTCGAAGCGTTGATCCGCTGGCGCGATCCCGAACGTCCGGAAGCGCTGATCCCGCCGGTCGAATTCATCCCCGTCCTCGAGCAAACGGGATTGATCGTTGCCGTCGGGCGTTGGGCGTTACATGAGGCTGCGCGTCAATACGTCGCATGGAGCAAGGCTGGACGCGGCGCGCCGCGGATTGCCGTGAACCTATCCCCGCGCCAGCTAAGCCATCCCGGTATCGTCGCCGACGTACGCAGCGCGGTCGAAGGCTGTGGCAGTATGTGCGGCATCGATCTTGAGATAACCGAGAGCGTCTTGATGGAACACGCTGAGGAGGGAACGGCGAAGCTCAACGAGATGCGCGCGCTCGGTCTGGAGATTGCGCTCGACGATTTCGGTACCGGATATTCGTCACTTTCGAGGCTGCAGCGGCTTCCGATCAGTACGATCAAGATCGACCGCACCTTCGTGAATGGGATGACGGATGATGCCAACAAGACGACGATGATCACGACGATTATTTCGATGGCACAGTCGCTTCGTCTTAAAGTCGTCGCCGAAGGCGTCGAGACCGACGAGCAAGCTCGGTTACTGCGATTGTTGCGGTGCGATCAAATGCAGGGCTATCTCATCGCGCGACCGGCTGCACCTGGCGACTTGAAATTGGTGTTGTGACGAAGCTTGACGCTACCAGGCCGTATGCGTTATAAACAGATTCTTATGAAATAGCTGCACGAGCCCTTCACCGCGCCCTTCCCCTCTGCGCCTTGGAGATTCCATGCCTTCAGCTATTTCCTCACAGCGAGACACCCGCTGGACATCCCTTTACGTCTTGTGCATCGGCATGTTGATGATCGTGCTCGACATCACCGTGGCGAATGTCGCGTTGCCCTCCATTCAGCGCGACTTAGGGTTCTCGCAATCCGAACTCGCCTGGGTAATCAACGCATACCTGATCGGTTTTGCCGGCTTGCTGCTGCTCTCGGGCCGCTTAGGCGATCTGTTCGGCGGCAAGCGCATCTTCGTGATTGGCCTTGGCCTGTTCACGGCATCGTCGTTGCTCTGCGGGATTGCGTGGAGTGCTCCGGTACTTGTCGCCGCACGCTTTGCGCAAGGTGTCGGCGGCGCGATGGCATCGGCGGTGATTCTCGCAATGATTGTCACCGCGTTCCCTGAACCAGGTGAACGGACACGCGCGATAGGCGTGTTCAGCTTCACCGCATCGGCCGGGGGTTCGGTTGGATTGTTGCTGGGCGGCACAATCACGCAAACGCTGGGTTGGCACTGGGCATTTCTGGTGAACGTGCCGATCGGGATCATCACGATCGTGCTGGGTCAACGCTTCATCGTTGCACCGCCGGGCATTGGCTGGCGAAATGGCGCCGACATCATCGGCGCGGTGACCATCACCGCATCGCTGATGCTTGGCGTCTACGCGGTTGTTTCAGTGCCAATTACCGGCATCACATCCCCGCCCGTTATTGCCTGCGGCGTGCTTTCACTCGTGCTTTTTGCCGCTTTCCTCGCGCGGCAGCGCTCGGCGAAGAAGCCGCTCGTTCCACTGCAGCTGTTCCTCTCGCGAAACGTTGGTGGCGCAAATGTGTTGCAGATGCTGCTCAGCGCGGGGCTATTTGGATTCTTTTTTCTCGATACGCTGCTCTTGCGGCGTACGCTCCACTACGGTGCGCTCGAAACAGGCTTCGCATTCTTGCCGCTCACGATCACGAGCGGCGCGCTCTCGCTGGGATGGGCGGAGCGTTTAGTCACGGCATTTGGCGCGCGCCGCGTCCTCATCAGCGGATGTGCTCTCGCGTTCGCCGGCCTGCTCGCGCTCACGCTCGCGCCGTCCGATGCAAACTATCTTGTCGCGACGTTCCCGGCGATGGTGCTTGTCGGGGTCGGCATGGGCGCCGCGTTTCCGCCGTTGATGCTCTTCGCAATGTCCGGCACAACCGAAGCCGATGCCGGCGTTGCGTCCGGCGTGCTCGCAACCTCGTCCGAGGCCGGCGCTGCACTTGGGCTTGCGGTGCTCGCGACGATCGCGTCGATCGACGGCTTTCGTGTGGCCTTCGCGGCCGCAACCGCATGCGTTGCGGTTGCGATCGCGGTCGCGGCAAGCGTCCTCGAACGCGACGATCGCTCAGGTGTGGTAGATGACGAACGCAGTAATGAGCCCGAGCGCGCATAGGGCAGCCACCGCGATCATCGCCGCGCGAATCGAGAGCTGCGCCGGCACTCCCTGCGCGATCGCTCGTGCCATGACGGTGTATCGGTAGCCGCCGAAGATCGCGAGCGCAACACCAACGCTAATCATCAGGACTCCCAGAAGCGCGGATACGCCCGACGTCGCCTCGTGCATGCCGGTCGTCGCCGAGAGTTCGCGCACGAACAGCCCGAAGCGAGCGACGACGAAGCCGAAGCCGATACAGGCCAGCGCGGTTCGAAGGTACGCAAGAAACGTACGTTCGTTGGCAAGCTGGTCTGTAACGTTGGCCACTAGATCGGCAACGGCTTCGGTTTCGGGACGTCGGCCGGAAGTGTTTGAATATAGGCGTTGAACGCTTGCGCGTCGGTCGCCCATTCCGCGTTCATGCGCCGCTCCGAATCCAGTACCGCCGGCGTGATCAACCCGGCACCGGCCATGCTCATCAAGTCCTCGCGCAACTTACCCGAGCGTTGAACGAAGTCTTCAAAGCCCTGATAGTTTGCCGTGAGTTGATCTTGGATGTCTTGGAGATGCTGCAATCCCACCGTATCGTTCTTCTTTGTGAGTGCCGCGCGCACGTCGTCGAGACTATTGAGCGCCACGTCGAGCTGCGAGAGCTTGTCGAACATCCGATTCGAGAAGTCGTACGACGCGACCATCTCCGCCTGCGTGAAACGCGTTGCCGGATCGGCTTTGACGACGAAGGTTCCACTGAACGTCTTTCCATCGACGGTCATGCGATAACCATACGTGCCCGGAGGCACCGATGCGCCTGCGTCCGGACCCTTGAAGAACTTGCCGGCGCCGTTCCACTTCACCGGCCCGTCGACGGCATACCCCCAGGTGAACGATTGCAGACCCGCACCGTTGGGGATTTTCGGTTTCGGCTTGCTGTCGGCAGCTGCTGGCGCGAACGGCGATGGTTCGCGATTGCCTTGCACCGTTCGAATCACGCGCCCGCGATCGAGAATCTGCAGCACCGGAGCTTGCGTGCCCGGCGTCGGCTGATAGTACCAGAAGATCGCGCCGTAGTCCGGATTACTCCCGGCGTAGTCGGTGTAAATACCCTCGTCGTTGCCATGGAGATTATATTGATACGACACGCGCGGGCCGACCACAAACGGCTGCGCCGGCGTCGAACACGCTTGCATCTGAAGCGGCCGCAAGTCATCCATGATATAGAGCGCTCGCCCGTGCGTCGCAATGACCATGTCATCCCACGTCGACTGATAGCGAATGTCGCGAACCGCTACGGTTGGGAGGTTGTTCTTGAAGTCGTGCCATGACGCGCCCGCGTCGCACGAGATGAACATGCCGGTTTCCGTTCCGGCGTACACGATGTTCGCGTTGTGAAGATCTTGGCGAACCGAACGCGCGTACCATGTGCCCGTCGGCAGGTTCTTGCCGATGTTGCTCCAGGTCTTTCCAAAATCGCGCGTGACCAGCAAATATGGCGCGTAGTCGCCCATCAGATGGCGGTCGATACTGACGAAGACGGTGCCGTCGGTGGTGGTCGAAGGCGCGACGGTCTCGGCCTCGCCATGATCGGGCACGCTCGGCGGGGTAACGTTTTTCCAGTGCAACCCGCCGTCGAGCGTGTACTGCACTTGCCCATCGTCGGTGCCGACCCAGATCTCTCCCTTGTGCAAGCTCGAACCTTCGATGTCGAGAATCGTGTTGTAGTTCTCGGCGCTCGATACGTCGTGCGTAATCGGTCCACCCGGCGGTGCTTGATGGTTCTTTTCGTTGAGCGTCAGGTCGGGGCTGATGACGGTCCAGTGGCGCCCGCGATCTTTGGTTTGAAAGATCACGTTGCCGCCGAGCCAACCAATGTGCCCGTCCCAGGGTGCAAATGCAATCGGCGAGTCCCAATTGAAGCGATATTTCGCGGTACGCAGATCGAACTGTTCGCCGACGAGTGCGATATAGGGCTGAGCGAGAAATTGATCGCTGTTCCGCTTGTCAAACACGATCACCGAGCCGCCCTGCGAATCCGACCAAAAGATGTTCGGATCGAGCGGATCGGGGATCGCCCATTCACCGTCGCCGCCATTGACGTTGAACCAGTACTTGTTCAGAATTCCCGACGGGTCCAGAGAATTGCTCGGCCCGCACCACGCGTTGTTGTCTTGCCAGCCGCCGCAAACCCAATAAGGATTGCCGGTCGCGCCGACACCGACGTGATAGACTTCGCCGATCGGCAGATTGCGATCGAAGAACCACGATCCGCCGCCATCGTGCGACACGCCGACGCCGCCATCTTCAGCGACGATAAGGCGCTTGGGATCGTTGGGCGCAATCCACATGCCGTGGAAATCGCCGTGCGGTCCATTGAGCAACGGACGGAAGGTCTTGCCGCCGTCGCGCGACGAGACGAGCACGACGGAAATGCCGTAAACGTGATCGGGATTACTTGGATCGACCGCGAGATGCGAGAAGTAAAACGGCCGCTGATTCACCAGCGACTCGCTGCTTACCAGCGTCCAATTCGCGCCGGCGTCGTCAGAGCGCCAAAGCACACCCTTCGAGGCTTCGATTGTTGCATATACGCGATTGGGATTGCTTGGCGCGACCGCAAGACCGATGCGACCGATCGTACCCTCGGGCAGACCGTGTCCGGTGAGTTGCTTCCAGGTCTTCCCGCCATCGGTTGATTTGTAGAGTCCGTCGTCGGGACCGCCGCTCTCCGTCGTCCACGGACGGCGTTGGAAATGCCACATGCCCGCGTAGACGATGTTCGGATTGTTTGGATCCATCGCGAGATCCGACGCGCCGCTTTGGCTGCCCACGTACAAGGTCTTCGTCCACGTCTTGCCGCCGTCGTCGGTAACGTAGACACCGCGATCCTCACTCGGCGCAAACGTGTCGCCAAGCGCCGCAACTAGCACGTGATTGGGATTCTTGGGATCCACGAGCAAGCGCGTGATGGTGCGCGTCTTCTCGAGTCCCATCGCGGTCCAATCCTTGCCGCCATTCGTTGACTTGTAGACACCGGCGCCGGGAATGACGTCGTTGCGCGGATTGCCTTCACCGGTTGCGACCCATACGGTCTCGTCGTTGGTCGGGTCGATCACCACGTCGCCGATCGACGCGACGGGCTCCGTTCCAAAGACGTCGTTCCAGGTCTCGCCGCCGTCGGTGCTCTTCCACACCCCGCCCCCGGCCGCGCCGACGTAATAGAGGTTCGGGTTCTTGGCCGAACCGGCGACGTTGGCCGCGCGGCCGCCCGGGAGGGCCGGGCCGATCTCGCGCCACTGCATGCTTTGGTAGACGGGCTTCGCCGTCGGAACCGGTGAGGGCGTCGCTGACGGGGACGCCGAGGGCGAAACGGCAGCAACAAGCGCCGCGAGCACAATCGCAATCATGGTCTACAGAGTACGGGGTACAACATCAAAAAGTCTTCAACGGAAGGCATGATCGGGAGGGCTGGTATGGGCGCACGGGCGGGGATGGTGATCTACGTTGTGGCGATGGCGGTCATCATCGTTGGCGTCGATATCGCGTTCTTCAAAAGCCGCCCGTGGGCGCGCTTACTCGTGAACGTCGGGATCGTATTGGTGTCCGCAGCCTTCTACTTCCGATTCTTTCGGCGCCCATAACCTAGGACGTACCTTCTTCTCAATGGGTGACGTTAGCCCACATGATCCAGGTGCCGCTCCAGCGCGGTCGCGGATTGGGAATCCGTTGGCACCAGCACGGCAACGATGTATTGCGGCGCGTTGGGAATCGAGAGTCGCGTGTATGCGACGCTCATTGGCGCCTTGGACCCTACCGGGCGCACGCATCCGGGAACGGTCGACAACCTCGCAACTTCGCGTCTCCTCCACAAGAGGTCGAATTCGGCGCTGTCGCTACGTAGTTGATCGACGAGTTCTTGAATGGCTGTTCCGCCGTCGTCGGCATTTGCCCAGTTTAGTCGCAGCGCTCCAATAAGATTCCTTACGCCGCGGTCCATGAGGCCATCCGGATACATTTGGCGGCGAACCGGATCCGTGAAGAATCTCCAGAGCGTGTTGCGCTCCCACTTATCACCGTGCGCAACATCACTTCCGTAGACGGCACGAGCGGCCGCATTGGAGCTCAAGATTTCAAAGCGACTGTTGAATAACGCAGCGGGCACTCCCAAAAATGCATCGAGCGTTCGCTGAATCGAAGCGAGCGACGGCACTTCGTCCGAACCTTCACAGGCTTGAACGGCCTTACCGAAGCCCGCAAGAAGTGATGCGTAGAGCCACTCACTATCCGATAATTGAAGCGCGCGCGCGACACGGAGCAAACTGTGTAGCGAGGGCTGAATGTCGCGCCCCTGTTCGAGCCACATGTACCAAGAGGTACTGACATCGGCTAAACTCGCAACTTCTTCGCGTCGCAACCCACGCGATCGCCTGCGTTTTCCGCGAGAAAAGCCTAGGTCCTCGGGTTGCAGCGCCTCTCGATGCGATCGCAAAAGCGCTGCAAGTTCCCCGCGCATTCTATCAGTGTGCATCATTAGCCATCACCCGTTAGCTATCACTTTTTCTCATATGATGCGCATCCGGCTTACGCCGCTTTATACGAACTTCTATACTAAATACCCCGACGGCACCTGCACGGCGAATGCTGTCGGTTGCCTGGTTATTTCAAGCGGATGTCCTGAAATTTCAACGAGATGTTAGGAGCTCCACCATGAAGATATGGCCACGCGCCGCTAAACTCGCGGTTCCCGCGAGTGCGATTATTGCAGCGGCGCTATTCATTACGTTTGCGCTTGCGCGCGTACCCGTCACCGCGTCTGTCGTCATTCCCGAGGTTGGATCGTATGGGCAACCGCGATTTGGCGTCGATCCGACTTGGCCAAAAGAGCTGCCCAATAATTGGATCATCGGGCAAGTCGGCGGCTTATCGGTTGACAAGGAGAATGACATTTGGGTTTATCAGCGGCCTTATTCCGACACTTCTGATGAACTCGATGCCGCCCAAAGCCCGCAGGCCGCAATCTGCTGCTACCCCGCGCCGCCGGTGCTCGAATTCGATTCCAACGGCAACTTACTCAATGCGTGGGGGCCGATCGAGAATATTACGTGCTGCGCAGCGGGCACCACGGTTCCGGGGCGCAACCCCAATAGTCCCGAGCCAACCAACTACAACTATGTCAAAGGCGAGCACGGCATCTTCGCCGATGATGCGGGCTACGTCTGGATTACGGGAAACGCGACTGGAGATCGTCAGATTCTCAAGTTCACCCGAAACGGCGCGTTTGTCATGCAGATTGGAACGCCAGGAACGACCTGTTCGAATCTGGATACCGTCGATGTTTGCAAAGCCGCGCAGTTCTACGTTGACGTACCGAACAACGAACTCTACGTTGCAGACGGATACGGCAACAATCGTGTTGTCGTATTTAATGCGACGACCGGCAAATTCAAGCGCGCCTGGGGTGCGTTCGGCGTAACCGCTACCAGCGGTGCAGTGACGACCGGCTTCGGCGTCATCCCGCCGTTGCAGGCGACCTACCCGGCATACACGTACAGCGCCGGCCACCCGACATATCACTTCCTCAATCCGGTGCACTGCATCACGAAGGATCCGGTTACGGGCTACATATGGGTATGCGACCGTGTCAACGACCGCATCCAAGTCTTTACGCCGGCAGGCGCCTACATTGGTCAATGTTACTTTGCCCAAGCGACGCTTGGACCGGGGTCGACCTGGGACGCGAAGTTCTACCCGCGCGGCAGCAATCGCGTCATACTCAGTGCCGACGGTACGAACAACATTGTTCGCGCATTCTTGCCGGTACCGTCACAGACAACCGGCACAACGACGCCGAGCTCAGCCTGTCCGCTTGTCGGCGGCTTTGGACATAACGGTAGAAACGCCGGATATTTCCACTGGGTTCACGTTACCGATGTCGATGCGTACGGAAACTACTATGAAGGAGAAGTAGACACCGGTAAGCGTGTGCAGAAGTTCACCCCCACGTCGGGTGGACGCCAATTCTAGTTCGACGAGGAGCCCGTTTCCCGCGGGGAGGCGGGCTCCGTCTTTCAACAATTGCGTTGGCACTGCTTGCGGGACTCCTCCCCGCGTGCGCGCAGCACACACCCGTCGCGATTCGCGAGTTCGCAATCGCGGAAGCCGGCGGCGATCGCTGGCCGGGCGGGATTACGCGCGGTCCCGACGGCGCATTGTGGTTCACGGAGTTTCATAGCCACGGCATCGGGCGGATCACCCAATCCGGTCGGGTCACTGAATACAAAATTCCCGACGCCGGTGCCAAACCGGGAAGTATAACGATTGGCCCGGACGACGCGATGTGGTTCACGATACCGAACGATCATGCGATCGGGCGAATCACCACCAACGGCGCGATTTCAGTCTTTCGCGTGGGGAGCCGTTCGAACGAGCGGCCCGGCGGTATCGTCGCCGGCCCCGACGATGCGTTGTGGTTTACCGAGCCGCTCGCCGGGGCGATTGGCCGCATCAATACGCACGGCGCTGTTGCAATTTTTCGCGTGGACAAGCCAAACGCGATACCCCAAAACATTGCTGCAGGGTCGGATCGCGCGCTTTGGTTCACCGACCGCGGGCGAGACGCAATTGGAAGAATTTCGACCTCGGGAACGATCCGCGAATATTCGCTGTCTAACGTGCATACCAACGATGTGTACGGCATAACTTCAGGACCAGATGGAGCGCTGTGGTTCACGCAGCCGTTGAGCCGTCGCATTGGCCGCATAACGACCGCGGGAGAGATCGCAACATACCCGATCGCGCTCGGGTCACCCGGCGCCATTACCGTCGGCCCGCGCGGTGATCTCTGGTTCACCGCGATCGAGCCAAGCGTCGTCGCCCACGTGACGACGACGGGCGCCATGCAAGAATATCGACTCGGAGGGCTGGATAAACCCGGCGGAATCACGTCCGGACCGGACCATGCGGTTTGGTTCACCGTATATACAGACGACAAGATCGGGCGAGCCGGCCCGACGCAATCATGAGATCTTTTCCGGCACTTTTGGCCTGTTTTGCTGCGACGATGACCCTCGCCGCAGCCGATGACAATGCCCCGCCGCCAGGCTACGACGAGGGGACGCGTTCCGTAGCGATAGTTACATTTGCAGGTGCGCCCGTCGTTATCGATGCGGCTTCGGTCAATCTTCACCAGGATGCGGATGGCAAACCCCTTGCGGCGAACTCAGCGTGCGTCCGGTATCGCAACGTCGCGCGCGAGAACATCACATCGATTCGTTTCGAACGGCGTTACATGAACGCCGCCGGCAAAGAACTGGGATCCGACACGATACAAGACAACGTGGTACGCGCACCCGATCCGGATGCGAAACCCGGAGTGGTTCCGGTTGGCGATGCCTATTGGCTGTGCACGCAAACGCATGTTGCGTATGGCGCGATGGTTGCCAGGGTCGTCCTGTTTCCGATCCTGGTAACGTTCAGTTCCGACAGCATGTGGCGACCGCCGCCCGATGCGCTTCGTTAGCCGCATCTTGTGCCTAGCCGCGGTGGTTGTTTGCGCGCTCGTAATGCCGGCGCCGCTTATGGCTGCGGTACCGACGCTCGATAAGGTCGGTATTCAGGCCGCGCCTAAAGGCGGCGCAACCGTAACGCTCACCTTCGTCGGCGGCATGCCGACGTACCAGGTGAGCGGCCAGGGAACGCCGGAAGCGTCGCTCATCTTTCAATCGTGCCAGCTCGCGACGGACTTGCCGCCGTCATTCACCGGCGTCGGTCCGATCACCAGCGTTTCGGTCGAGCAAACGACCAATCTCGTCGGCGTCGCATTCCATCTGCGTGGAAGTTCCGCGCTGCGCATTCGGACGGTCGGCGCGCAGATGATCATCGACGTTGGCTCCGCCCCAGCCACGAGCGCGGCGTCGGGTCCGGAGCTGCCGGCCGCGTCGCCGTCGCCGCAGTCTTCGGCACTGGGGCTCGTTACGCAAGTCATTCCGCTGAAATACGCGGACATCAGCGAGGTCGCCGGCCTGCTCGTGCAAGGCGTCAACGTTCCCTCGAACGATACGTTCCAACCGCAAACGGCCAACATTGGCTCGACCTCGATGGGCTCAGGTGGCGGCTTCGGTGGTGTTCAGGCCTCCGCGCCAACACAGAATTTTCCATCAAACCCATCGGGGGCCGATCAAGGTCTCGCGCAACGGGTCAGCGACAACGTCGCCGTCGATCGTCGGTTGAATGCGATCGTTCTTACCGGTCCTCCAGGCCTCGTGCAGCAATTGCACGCGTTCATCGCCACGATTGATATTCCGGTGGACAGCGTATTGCTCGATACCGAGATTCTCGAGCTCGATGAGAATGCGGCGAAAAACGTCGGCATCGACTTCGCGCCGGGCGGCAATCAGCTCGTCGCGTCGGGAAGCTTGACGATTCCATCGAACAGCTCGAGTAATATTGGCGGTGTTGTCACCACGCCGAGTACCATCTCGCTCGCCGCACAACTCTATGCGGAAATCGATAAGGGCAACGGGCGCATACTCTCACGTCCACGCATTCTCGCTGAAAGCGGCCAACAGGCGTCGATTCTCACCGGCGATGCGATCCCGATCATCACGTCGGTCGTGGTAACCGGATCGAGCGCGTTGACGTCGCAGCAGGTAAACTACGTGAACGTCGGCGTCAACCTTCAGATAGCCCCGCGCGTGTCGTCGGATGGATACGTTACCACGCACATTTATTGCGAGGTTTCGAGTGTCGAGGCGTACGTGCAGGGCATACCGGAGATCAGCCAACGAACCGCGAGCACGATTGCGACGGTGAAGGATGGCGAGCCGCTCGTCATCGGTGGATTGCTGCAGAGCAGCGAACTGCGCAGCCTGGCGAAGCTGCCGTTCATCGGGGACTTGCCCCTCATCGGCTCGCTATTTCAGCACATCAACACGTCATATCAAAAGACGGATCTCTACGTGGTCGTAATCCCGCACATCATCCGGACCGTGAATCAGCCCGTGAGCGCGTCGCCCGTTCCGTAGGTTGGTGCTCAGGAAGGGACTCGAACCCCCACGATGTTGCCACCGCCGGCACCTGAAGCCGGTGCGTCTACCAATTCCGCCACCTGAGCGCGGCGAAGTTCGTTCGTGAAACCGGGGGATTGTCCTCGGGGTTAGCGATGGAGCATATGCCCCAATTCAGACTAATCTCGGACCAAAATGCTGCCCTTCGGCAGGCTCAGAGCGACACGACCCTTCAGCCCGATCGTCTGGACCCCTATTCGGAAGCCGTGACGACCGCCGCCGAGCGTGTTAGCCCCGCGGTCGTCGCGATCGAAGTTCAGGCCGGACGGCGCGGCGGCAACGGATCGGGTTTCGTGTTTACGCCCGACGGTTTTCTCCTTACCAACAGTCACGTCGTCCACGATGCCGATAGCATCTCGGTCGCGTTGCTCGACGGTCGAGAGATACCGGCGGCCCTGGTCGGCGAGGATCCGCACACCGACCTTGCGGTCCTACGCGTCGATGCGACCGATCTCGTGCCGGCAGCCCTTGGCGACTCGGCACGCTTGCGGCCGGGTCAGCTCGTCGTCGCGGTCGGCAATCCGTTCGGTCTGGCCTATACGGTGACCGCCGGCGTGGTGAGCGCGCTCGGTCGCTCGCTGCGCTCGCAGTCGGGCCGGCTGATGGACAACATCATTCAAACCGACGCGGCGCTCAATCCCGGAAACTCCGGTGGCCCGCTCGTTACCTCGAGCGGTGAAGTGATCGGCGTGAACACCGCCGTGCTTCCCGGCCAAGGCTTGTGCTTCGCGATTGCGATCAATACCGCAAAGCACATTGCCGGACTGTTGATTCGCGATGGGAAAGTGCGGCGCGGATATTTTGGGATCGCCGGACAAGATGTCACGCTTTCGGCATCCGCTGCGCGCCGCTTCCGGCTCAGCGATCCGCGCGCCGTGCTCGTCGATTCCGTCGAACCAGGTAGCCCGGCTGATACGTCGCGATTACACGCGGGTGACGTGCTGCTGGCAATCGAAGCCGAGCGCGTATATGGCGTCGACGAATTGCACAAGCGCCTCACCTCGATCGATCTGAGCCGCCCGTATAAACTCGACATCCTGCGCAAAGGTGAGCGGCTCGCGCCGATCATCTTACCGGTAGAGTCACCAGAGTAATGATCCGCAAGCTCATTCCGATCCTCGGCATCACCTTCATCGACATCCTCGGCTTCAGCATGATGTTGCCGGTGTTGCCGTATTTCGTGACGCACTTCGGGATGAACGGTCTGGTCGTCGGCATTCTGCTCTCGACGTTTTCATTTTGCCAATTGGTCTCAGGCCCGATCTGGGGGAACGTCTCGGACCGCATCGGCCGCAAGCGCGTGCTGATCATCAGTCAGATCGGCGCGACGATCGGCTGGGCCATGCTTGCCTTCGCGCCGAACATTCTGGTGGTCTTCATCGCGCGCATCATCGAAGGAATCTCCGGTGGTAACATCGGCGTTACCCAAGCCTACGTCGCGGACTTGGTCGAAGGTAAGGATCGCGCGCGGGCGTTTGGATTTATCAGCGCCACGTTCGCTGCAGCCATGGTCTTTGGGCCCGCCGGCGGCGGCCTGCTCTACAGTCGATTCGGCTTTGCTGCACCGTTTCTCGCGGCTTCGGCGTTGCAGCTGCTCACGCTCATCGTGACGATCGTTCTGTTGCCCGAATCGCGCACCAAGCTCGAGGAAGACCAATCGCAGGTCGGCGTGCGCGAGATTGCATCGACCTTCACCAATCCGCGTTTCTCGCCGTTGCTCGTTCAGAAGTTCGCGCTTTCACTCTGTTTGTACGGTTGGTACTCGGTCATCGCGCTGTATCTCGCCGGGCAGCTGCACTTCGGTTTGGTCTCGACGACGTACTACTTTTCAGGTTTCGCCATCGTCAACGTACTCATCAATGGCGTGGGCGTCGGCAAAGCGTCAAATTTCTTTGGCGACCGCGTGATGTCAACGTTGGGACTAGCCTTACTCGTCGTCGGGATGGCGTGCACGCCGTTCGTGCACAGCCCTCTCAGCTTCGTCGGCGTCATGGTCCTCTTTGCGATGGGCAGCGCGTATGCGAACAACGGTATCAACGCGATGCTCTCAAACGCTGCTTCTGAACGCGAACAGGGGACGGTACTCGGCGTCGGTTCATCGCTCGACTCGCTCTCGGGGATCATCGCGCCACCGATCTCGACCGGGCTTCTAGCTTTTTACGGTTCCGCCTATGCTGGTATCGAATCGCTGGTCGCGGGCATCGTCGGACTCATTCTGGGGATCCGAAACAGTCTCGCCACTCCTCCGGTAGGACCGGTCATCGTAGAGACGACGACATCGCTTACTGCCGTCGACGAAATGGAGACAACATGAAGTCGAAGATCACCGGCACCACACTTCCAGTACTCGAACTCGGACTCGAGCCTGGCGACAAAATCGTTGCCGAACCGGGCGAGTTCTCGTGGATGACTTCCAACGTGCAGCTCAATACGACGGCAATGACCGCCGGAGCAAAAGGCTTATTCGGTGTGCTCGGGCGCGCGCTTTCAGGCGGCGGCCTCTTCATGACTGAGTACAGCACAACCGCCGGCAACGGCTTGATCGCGTTCGCAGCAAAGGTTCCCGGTGAGATCATGCAAGTCGACGTCTCGCCCGGACACGAATATCTCGTGCACCGCCACGGCTTCTTGTGCGCCACCGAGGGCGTGCAGCTCGCCGTAGGGTTCCAGCAGTCGCTAGGGGCGGGCATTTTCGGTGGCAACGGTTTTGTATTACAAAAGCTCGCCGGCACCGCCACCGCATGGGTGGAACTCGGCGGCGAGATTGTGACCTACGATCTGCAGCCGAACGAAACGATTCAAGTCCATCCCGGACACGTCGGCATGTTCGAAGCCAGCGTCAATTTCGAAATCACTTTTATGAAGGGCGTCGTCAACGCGATCTTCGGCGGTGACGGACTCTTTATTGCACGGCTCACCGGTCCGGGCAAAGTCTGGCTGCAAACACTGACGATGCCGAACCTCGCGCACGCGCTGATGCCGTACCTCGGCAAAGAGGCAACGAACACCGCGCAAACTGCCGTCGGCGGCGGTATCGCCGGCGGCATTGCGGGTTCGCTCCTCAAAGGGATGTTCGACGGCGGTTAGTTACTGCTCGCAGAAGAGCATGCCGTTGCGATTGCCGACTTGGTGCGACGGGCACGAGCGCATATCGATCGAACTCGAGCGATAGCCGTTGCCGGTGCTGCACTCAGCGCTGAATACCGAACCGTTCATCGCGGCGTTGTCGCAGCTGGCAACCCAGCTACCGCGCGGGAGATGGTGCCAGCGACCGTAGCCTGGATCGTTGTTGTAACTACCGGCGCTTTCGCAGAATAACTGACCGTTGTTGTTTCCGAACTGGCCGCCCGGACACGAATTCAACGCGATCGCCGAGCGCGTCCAAGAACCACTGGTGGTTTGACAGGCGGCACTGAACTGATTGCCGCTGACGTTAGCGTGGCGACAGCTTGCCTGCCAACTCCCTCCGGGCCAGCTGGGATAGGACTGCGCTTGGGCAGGTTTTGAGAAACCGGAGAGTGCGAGCACTGCTGCGGTGATAATGGATAGCGCGATGCGCATGCGAGAACTCCTTTAAGCAGCGGATTTCTTGCGGCGCGTCGTCGTCGGCTTCTTTTCCGGTTTGTCGTTCGAGGCTGTGCGGCCGTTGCCGGCGCGCCGTTTCTTGCTTTCCTCGAGCGATTGTGCGAGGACATCCATGAGGTTGACGACCTTCGAGCGTGGCGCCGCGGCCTTCTTGGCCTTGGGGAGTTCTTTCCCCTGAGCGCGCGCTTCAATCATCGCCAGCAGCTCGTCGTGGTATTTATTTTTGAATTTCTCGGGTTCGAATGCCGTAACGCTCATCGTATCGATAAGCATGCGGGCCATCTTCATCTCGGCTTCGGGGAGCTTTTCTTTCTCCGGAAGCTCCAGTGTCGATTCTTCGACGATCTCGCTGGCCCAATGCATGAGCTCGAGCACGAGGGCTTCACCAATCGGTTTGACCGCCGCAATATATTCCTTGGTGCGAATCACGACGCGTGCGATCGCCACTTTGTTCGACTCGTTGAGCGCTTCACGCAACAGCGCGTAGGCGTGTTTGCCTTGTTTGCTCGGCTCGAGGTAGTACGGCTTGTCGAAGAACATCGGATTGATCGTATCGAGGTCGACGAATTCGAGAATGTCGACCGATTGCGTCGCCTCCGGATTGACCTTTTTGAAATCCTCGTCGGTCAGCACGACGTACTGACCCTTTTCGTATTCGTAACCTTTGACGATCTCGTCCCACGGCACCGGCTTACCGTCGACCGAGCAGGTCCGCTCATACTTGATGCGCCCCTCGTCCTTGGCATGCAGCATGTTGAACGAGAGCTCGTCAGTGCGGACGGCGGTGAAGAGCTTCACCGGGATGGTGACCAAACCGAAGTTGATTGCGCCGGACCAAATTGCGTGAGCCATAGCCGAAATAGTTTACCATGACCCCTGCAAGGTTAAGCGCTACCCCAAGATGTTGTAGCCGCGGCCCAGTCGGCTACTAGGTCCACTGTTTCTGTGCCTTGGCAATGGCCGGTTCCAATCGCTGCCTCTTCCACGCCTTGCCCGCCCAGAGGTCACCGTCGGCTGCGAGCCGCTTCGGAGTCGTCTTGAGGTTGAAGGCCGCGAAGGTGTCGGCCGGGACGCCCGACCGCTTGCGGGCGAAGGCTTCGACTTCATCCCACGCAAGCGGCGTCGATACCGGCGCGCCGTCGCGCGCGCGGACCGAGTACGCGCTGACGATCGTCTTGCCACGCCCGACTTGCAGGAAATCAAAGTAGACCGCGCTTTGATCGCGTTTGGCCAGCGATCGCTCAAGCGAGATGCGCGCTGCATCTTCTTGCGCGAGCCGATGGGCGACGATCTCGGCAAACATCTTCGCAGCGTCATAGGTGTACCCGGTGGCGAGCGGCACGACGACGTGCAGCCCCATACCACCCGAGGTTTTCACGAGCGTTGTCAGTCCGATCGATGTGAGCAGGTCGCGCACTTCGAGCGCGACGGCCGCCAGCGTCTTGATCGTGCACTGTTCACCCGGATCGAGATCGAAGAAGACGTAGTCCGGTTCCTCGATCGTTTCGACGTGCGACGTCCAGACGTGCAGCACGATCGACGCCAGGTTGGCGACAAACGTCAACGTCGCTTCGTCATTGCAAAGCATGTAGGTCGTCTTCGCGCGGGCACCGCCGGGACTGGTGAGCGACGTACGCGCAACCCAATCCGGCAAGCCTTTAGGCAAATGCTTTTCGAAGAACGAGGGTCCATCGACGCCGTCCGGATAGCGTTGGAGCGTCAGCGGACAATCGCGTAGATACGGCAGCAACCACGGCGATACGCCGCGATAGTAATTTATTAAATCGCCTTTGGTGTAGCCGTCGCGCGGGAACAGCACCTTATCGAGGTTGGAGAGCGAAAGTTCACGTTTATCGACCGTCACCGGTACACGCACCGTGGCCATTACTCGCGCACCACGTCCTTGGCGGCTTTATCGACGCGTAGGCCCAGGAACGCCGGCTGGCGCAAAATGTTGTCGCGCGTCCATTCGGTGAAACGCACTTCGACAACGAGTTGCGGTTTGACATAGTGTACCGGCGCGTTCGCAATCACTTTGTTGGCGAACGGTGAGGTCTCGCGTGCGAGGGGTTTGAGCTGCTTCATGATCTCGCCGATGCGCTTCACGGAAAAGCCGGTACCCACGTTGCCGACGAAGCGCAGTTCCTTACCCTCGTACACGCCCAGCAGCAGCGAGCCGAATCCTTTGCGACTGCCGCGCGGGTCGGTCCAGCCGCCGATCACGAATTCTTGCTCGAGCTGTGCTTTGATCTTGACCCAATCGCGCGTTCGACGGCCTTGATACGTCGAGGCACGCTTCTTGCCGATGATGCCTTCCAAGTGATTGCGCTTCGCCTGCGCAAACAGCGCCTTCCCTTTGCTGACGACGTGCTTGGAATACAGCACGAGCTGATCGTCGGAAATCAAACGCTCGAGCAGCGCTTTGCGCTCTTCGAGCGGATTCTTGCGTTGATCGCGCCCGTCGGCGTAAAGCACGTCGAAGGCCGCGTAGGTTAGGGTGTGTCCTTGCTCGGCGTATTCTTGGAGCCGCTGGAAATCCGAGCGACCTTTCGCGTCGAGACTGACGATTTCACCATCGACGATGATCGGTACACTCTCGAACGCATCGGTCAAACCGTCGAGATCGGGAAACTGTTTGAGCAGATCGAGCCCATTGCGCGAGACCAGCGTGAGCTTGCCCTTGGCATCGACGGTGCAGATCGCACGATAACCATCCCACTTGATTTCAAAGAGCCAATCGTCACCGTCGAACGGCTCATCGATCAAGGTTGCGAGTTCCACCCCGGTAATTTTTGGCAACGGTTCGGCTTTGGCCGCGGCGCGTGCGCGCGTTTTTTTAGGCGGATCAACCGGCCGCGATTGCCAGGTCTTTGGGTTGCTTTCTTTCTTGATATCCTCGATCGTCTTGCCGCTCTTCACTGACTTCGGATAGTCGTCGATGTCGTAGTGCGTCGGATCGTCGCCGTCGTGGTCTTTGATCAATAGCCACGGGTCGCCGTGCTCGCCTTCCTTGGGTTTGATCTTGACCAGTGTGAACTCGCCGTGCAATTTCTTACCGTGCAGAATAAATTTGATTTTGCCGTTTGCGATCTCTTTGCCGGGATCGGTCCCTTCCGCCAGTTCGTACCATCCCTCGTCCCAGATGATCACTTCACCGGCACCATATTGGCCGTTCGGAATCACGCCTTCGAAGGTGCGGTAGGCAAGTGGATGATCCTCAACGTGCATGGCGAGGCGACGCTCGCCGGGAACCATCGTCGGCCCCTTCGGCACCGCCCACGACGGCATTGCGCCGTCGGCTTCGAGACGAAAATCGTAGTGCAGCCGCGTCGCGCGGTGCTTCTGAATGACGAAGCGGAGACGCTTGCTGCCGCGCTCGGGTTTGCCGCTCGGCTCGGGCGTCGCGGCGAAGTCGCGTTTCTTGTTATACGTCTCGAGCGTTCGTGCCATCGGTGCTAGCGTCCGTACCCAAGGAGGTGCGCAGTCAACGCGATCGCACACGCAGCAGCAACGATGACGGCAAGGCCGATTCCGGCGGCCCGGCGGCGAATCATCGTGTCCATGGGATGGGACGTTGCCGGCGCAATTGCATCACTACTCCTTGCCCTCGCGGCGCAGGTGCGCAGCCGCTCGGCGGGCGGCTTCTACGATGCCGAGGTCTACGGGATGACGCCGTACTCGCACCGGCGTTACGCCCTGATCGCCCTGGGCTTCGCCCTCGCGTTTTTCGCCGTCGCCCGGTGGTGGCCTCGAAGCGGCGCAACGATCTGGCTGTTCGCGGCGTTCGTGTTGTTTGCGGTGTTCTACCTCACCTCGTATTTACGTGGAGCCTATGAAAGCGATGACTGAGTTTCATTTCTCGCCACGGCCGAATCGGGCAGCCGAAATCGCGTGGCAGCCGTGGAGCGAGGACGCATTCATGCGCGCGCAGCGCGAAGACAAGCCGATTCTGCTCTCGATCTCGGCTGTGTGGTGCCATTGGTGTCACGTGATGGACGAAACGAGCTATTCGAATGAAGACGTGATTGAGATCATCAATCGCCGTTACGTGCCGGTGCGTGTCGACAACGACGAGCGTCCTGACGTCAACGCGCGCTACAACATGGGCGGCTGGCCCACCACCGCGTTTTTGGCCCCCGACGGATCGCTGCTCACCGGCGCGACCTACTTGCCGCCGGACCAGATGCAGCGCGCGCTCAACGAGGTCGCTGCCTTCTATACCGAACGCAAAGACGACATCGCGGAAAAGACCCGCGAAGTCCGCGCCGCGCGCACGACCTATGACATCGCGCCACCCGAAGCGCTCTCCCCGGCGCTCGTCGACGAGTTCGCCGCGTCGCTGCTCCAAGCATACGACGAGGAGTTCGGCGGTTTTAATGAAGCGCCGAAATTTCCGCAGCCCGAAGTGCACGAGTTCTTACTCACCTACTGGCGCCTCTCCGGCGATGTGCGCTTCTACGAAATCGTCGCGCACACGATGAAGGCGATGGCGCACGGCGGCATGTACGATGCCGTCGAAGGCGGGTTCTTCCGCTATTCGACCACGCGCGATTGGTCGGTTCCCCACTTTGAGAAAATGACCGAAGATCACGCCGGCTTGTTGCGCGTGCTGGCGCAGCTGGAACTGTGGGCGCCGAGCGCACTCGTGCGCGACGATCTCGCACGGACGCTTGCCTACGTCCGCACCGTGCTGCGCGATCCGCAGACCGGTTTTTTTGCCGGTAGCCAAGATGCCGATGAACACTACTACACGCTGTCGCTCGACGAGCGGCGCAAGCTCGAGCCGCCGTTTGTCGACCGTCGCTCGTATTCGAATTGGACCGCCGCGCTCGCCGGCGCATTCGCGTGGTGCGGCATCGCGCTCGACGATCGCACGCTGATCGACGAATCGCTGCAAACGCTCGATGCGATGCACGAACGACTCCGCGATCACAGCGGCTTGCTCTACCACGTGGCCGCGCCCGGCGAAGCCCCGCGCATCAGCGGACTGCTCGGCGATCAGGTCGCCTATTTACGCGCGCTGCTCGACGCCTACGAGATGAGCGGCGAGGCACGCATGCTCGAGCGCGCGCAGGCGCACGCCGCTGCGACGATCGCCGCCTTCGAAGCGAGCGAGGGTGGATTCTACGACCGCGCCGATCGCGACACGCTTGGCCGCCTCGAAGTCCCCGATCGTCCGATCACCGAGAACGGTCTGATGATCGAGAGCTTGCTGCGTCTGAGCACCCTGCTGCACCGAACCGACTATCGCGAGC
>DATHMY010000071.1:0-4488 GCA_035486535.1 Candidatus Acidiferrum sp. | reverse complement strand
AGAGCAGCACCATCGCCACGACGAGTACGAACAATACTATTCCGAGCAAGAACGGTCCGCGCACGGGGTGCGCGATGAGCGGCCATATGCGGTTGTTCGTGAGATACCACGCTGCCGCGATCGGGTCTGACGTTCCGGTGGTGATGACGGTGCGCGCGTCACCCCATTCGGCATCTGATTGTTGCTTGGAGTCCGGCATTACATGCGGAAGATGCCGAAGTGCGTCGGCGGTAACGGCGCGTTGGCTGCGGCATCGAGGCCGAGCGCGATCACGTGACGCGTATCCAGCGGATCGATGATCCCGTCGTCCCACAGCCGCGCGGTTGAATAGTACGGGCTACCCTCGTGCTCGTATTTGGCAAGGATCGGTGCTTCGAACTTGGCTTTGTCCGCCGCACTCATCTCGCCCTTGACGGTTGAGAGCACGCCCGCGGCTTGCGGGCCGCCCATCACGCTGATGCGCGCGTTCGGCCACATCCACAGTTGCCGCGGCGAATAGGCGCGGCCGCTCATCCCATAGTTGCCCGCGCCGAAGCTTCCGCCAATGACGACCGTAAACTTCGGCACCTCGGTCGACGCAACCGCGGTAACGAGCTTGGCACCATCTCGCGCGATACCGCCGTTTTCGTATTGCTTACCGACCATGAAGCCGGTGATGTTCTGCAAAAAGAGCAGCGGCGTGCCGCGCTGCGTGCAGAGTTCGATGAAGTGCGCGCCTTTGAGTGCGCTCTCGGAGAAAAGGATACCGTTGTTGGCAATGATCCCGATCGGGTGTCCTTCGATCCGCGCGAAGCCGCAGACCAGCGTCGTACCGTAGCGCGCCTTGAACTCGTGAAACTCCGACGCGTCGACGAGGCGCGCGATGATCTCGCGCACGTCGTACGCGATCCGGCTGTCGGCTGGAATGATCCCGTAAATGTCGTGCGGGTCGTAGGCCGGCGGTTGTGACTCGGCCTTATCCCACTGCTGCGGAAGTTCGCGGTGCAGGTTGCGCACGATCTCGCGCACGATGCCGACTGCATGCAAGTCGTCGTTCGCGAAGTGGTCCGCGACGCCGGAGATGCGGGTGTGTACGTCGGCGCCCCCCAGCTCTTCGGCGGTGACTTCCTCGCCGGTTGCAGCCTTGACCAACGGCGGGCCGCCTAAGAAGATCGTGCCGGTCCCGCGCACGATCACCGTTTCATCGCTCATAGCCGGCACGTAGGCACCGCCGGCCGTGCATGAGCCCATCACCGCCGCGATCTGCGGGATGCGCTTCCCCGACATGCGCGCTTGGTTGTAGAAGATGCGTCCAAAGTGATCCCGGTCAGGAAATACTTCGGCTTGTAAAGGCAAGAACGCGCCGCCCGAATCCACCAGATAAATACACGGCAGGTGGTTTTGCTCGGCAATTTCCTGCGCTCGCAAGTGTTTCTTGACGGTCATGGGGTAATACGTTCCGCCTTTGACCGTGGCATCGTTGGCAACGATCACGCATTGTTGCCCTTCGACGCAGCCGATGCCGGTGATGACGCCGGCGCTCGGCGAGTCATTCTCGTACATATCGAGCGCGGCAAGCGCGGAAAATTCAAGAAAATCCGAGCCTGGATCGATCAGCGTGTCGACCCGCTCGCGCGCGGTCATCTTGCCGCGCGAGCGATGCTTGGCAATCGCGTCGGAGCCGCCGCCACTTCGGGCGGCTAGCAATCGCTCGCGTAACTCGTCGCACAGACTCCGCATTCGCGCCGCATTCCGCGCGAAGCCCTCGCTTTGGCGATCCAGGTGGGTTTCCAAGAGGCTCACGAGGAGACGCGTTTCGCGCAGGCGCTAGCTTAACCCGTCCTTCATGACGATTCGCGCCTCGGCCTCGTTACAATGGCCGTATGGCTGCGGGATACGTGCGCCCAGCGGGGCACCTCGATGTAATGACGGCGCTCGGACCCTATGCGGGTCCATGGGATGACCGTCTGGCGGCGCACCTGCTGCGCCGCGCCGGTTTTAGCGGGACGCCCGACGAGGTCGCCCGGCTGGCGGCGATGAGTCCGCACGACGCCGCCGAGTCGCTGATTCATTTTGACGATACGTCGAATTTTTTGCCGCCGCCCAGCGTGGCGCCATATCCCGCTCCGCGCGCCATCGCGTTCAAAGGCATGGACGACATGACCAAGCGCGAGGCGGCGCAAGCGCGCCGGAAACAAGCCGTCGGCGATATCGTCGCGTTGCAATTGTGGTGGTTGAACCGCATGCTCACCACGCCCGCGCCGCTGCAAGAGAAAATGACCTTCATCCTGCACGGGCACTTCACGACCGCGGCGATCGAAAAGGGCGTGTGGCCGAGTCTAGTGCTCGCGCAGAACCAGCTCTTTCGCCAATACGCACTGGGTAATCTGCGCGATCTCACGCTCGCGGTCAGCAAAGATCCGGCGATGTTGCTCTACCTCGACAACGCCGAAAACAACAAGTCGCATCCCAACGAAAACTATGCGCGCGAGCTGATGGAGCTCTTCACGCTGGGCATCGGCAATTACAGCGAGGAGGACATTCGTCAGTCGGCGCGCGCCTTTACCGGCTGGACGATCGACCGGCAGACGGGCGCATTTACCTTCAATCCGCGCACGCACGACGACGGGACGAAGAGCTTCCTTTCCCGCACCGGGAACTTCGACGGCTCCGACATCGTCGACATCATCTATCAACAGCGCGCGGCCGAGACGTTCTGGGCCACCACGCTGCTCACGGCGTTCGTGTATGACGATCCCGAGCCAGAGCTGGTCAACGCGTTCGCCAACGTGATTGCGCGGAACAAGTTCGAGCTTGCACCGACGATGTCGATGCTGCTCCGCAGCAACGTCTTTTACTCTCCGCGCGCCTATCGGGCGCTAGTCAAGAGTCCGGTGGAGTTTGTGGTCGGCGCGCACAAGCAGCTCGCGGTCGATAAAATCGTCGACGGCACGCCGGCGGCACTGCGCGGGATGGGTCAAGTGCTGTTTTATCCGCCCAACGTGGCCGGTTGGCCGGGCGGCGCAAATTGGCTTACGTCCCAGATGCTCATCGCGCGCGAAAACTTTATCGCCAAGATGGTCAACACGCCGGATATGATGCAGAGCGGCTGGATGTCGAAGGTGCCGATGGACGCCAATCGCGCATCGCAAGACCTCGTTGCAACGATTCTCCAAGGCGATGCTCCGGGCCAAGCCTACTCGCAGCTCATCGCGTATCTCAACGGCTCGGGGACCTCGGCGCTTGGTACGCTCTCGGTTGAAAATTACGACGAACGGGTGCGCGGCGCTGCGTATCTCACCATGGCGATGCCCGCCTACCAGTTAGGATAATGATGTCGACTTTGAAACGCGGACGCTTCCTGCTCGGTGCTCTGTCCGGCCTCACGGTCGTTGCGAACATGGATCACATCTTCGCCCGAGCCCTCGCCGATACGCCGTTGCCAGGCCTTCCCGGCGCCGACGAACGTATGCTCTTGCTGATCAATCTGCAGGGCGGCAACGACGGCTTGAACTGCATCGTGCCGCACGGAAATCCGCTCTACTACCAGATGCGCCCGACCCTCGCAGTGGCGCAGGGCGATGTGCTTGCCATCGATCAAAACGTCGGCTTCAATCCGCAGATGCGCGCGCTCAAAGCGATGTACGATAAAGGCGACGTCGCGGTGGTGCAAAGCGTCGGGTACCCCGATCCGGATCACTCGCACTTCCGCTCGACCGAGATCTGGCAGACCGCCGCGCCGGATCGCTACGAACACACCGGCTGGCTCGGCCGCTATCTCGACGACGCAAAATTGCCCAAAGAGAACCTCTTCAATGGTGTCGCCGTGGCGCAGGTGCTGCCCGAGGTGCTCGTTTCCAATCAAGTTGACGTACCATCGATCGCCAGTCTCAATGGCTATGGCCTGGTCAGCGACCGTAACGCGATCTCGAAGCGAACCTACAGCGAACTGGTCAGTGATAACCAATTCCCGTTTGCGTCGCCCTATTTAGGTCACGTCGCCGAGATCGAAGATCACGCCCAACGCGGGTCAGAGGAGTTGCCAAAACTCGTCGCCGGTTATAAGACCGATGCGACCTACCCAGCGACGCCGCTCGGACGCAGCCTTGCACTTGCCGCGCAAATTGCCGGCAGCAACATCGGCACCAAAGTACTGTACGTGCAGCACGGGTCGTTCGACACACACGTCAGCCAAAAAGCGACGCAAGACCGCTTGCTCGGTGAATTCTCCGAAGCGATCAGCGCGTTCTACAACGACCTCGCATCGCACGGCAACGACAAGAAAGTCCTGACGCTTACCTTTAGCGAATTCGGCCGGCGCATCGCCGAAAACGGTAGCCGCGGCACCGACCACGGCGAGGCGTCGCCGCTCTTCGCCATCGGCGGCGGCGTCAAAGGCGGGCTTTACGGCGCCACACCGGATCTGAGCAGCACCAACATGGGCAACGTCCGCTTCACCACCGACTTCCGCAGCGTCTACGCGACCGTACTCGAGCGCTGGCTCGGCCG
>DATHMY010000070.1:0-2583 GCA_035486535.1 Candidatus Acidiferrum sp. | reverse complement strand
CTTTGTAGGCGTCGCGGCGCTCGCGGCGCTCTTTCTCTGGCGCAAGCGACTCTTTTCTACCCCGCTGATGCTCTGGCTCTTGCTGCTCGTCATGCCCTTCCCGTACATCGCCAACGAAGCCGGATGGGTCACGAGCGAGGTCGGGCGGCAACCTTGGATTATCTACGGATTGATGCGTACGGCGAGCGGCGTCTCGCCGACGGTAGCCAACGGTGAGGCCGTGTTCACGCTGATCGGCTTCGCCGGCATGTACTTCTTGCTTGGATTCTTGTTCTTGTATCTGACGCTGCGTGAGATCGGAAAAGGTCCTGCATGAGCATCGTCGCGTTTATCGTCATTGCGTTCATGTTGACCATGTACGTCCTGCTCGACGGCTACGATCTTGGCGTTGCGAGCGTTACGCCGCTTTTCGCGCGCACCGATCGGGAGCGCGAAGGCTCGATGCGCAGCATCGGTCCGTTCTGGAACGGCAACGAAGTCTGGCTGATCGCCGCCGGCGGCGCACTCTTCGCGCTCTTCCCGCAAGCCTACGCGTCGTCGTTCTCGGGCTTCTATCTGCCCTTTATCCTGGTGCTCTGGCTGTTGATGTTTCGCGGCATCGCGATCGAGTTGCGCTCGCACTTCCCAAGCGAAATGTGGCACCAGTTCTGGGACGCGTGCTTCTCGGGATCGAGCGTACTCTTGATCCTGCTCTTTGGCGTCGCGCTGGGCAATCTGTTGCACGGTGTGCCGCTGGGCCCGCAAGGCTATTTCACCGGGACGTTCGCCGAATTGCTCAATCCGTACGCGGTGCTGGTGGGAATCCTTGCGGTTGTGGCGCTCGCGCTGCACGGCACGACGTTTCTGGTGATGCGCCTCGAGGGGCCGATCGTCCAGCGCGTGCGACGCTGGGTCCCGCGCCTGTGGCCTGCCGTCTTGGTGCTCTACGTCGCGGTCACGGCGGCAACGCTGGCTGAGCGCGGCATTGGCTTCTCGTGGATCGACATCATTCCGGTGTTGACGCTGGTGGCACTTGCCGCGCTGCTGTTTTTGTCGATCAACGGACGCGAGCGCGACGCATTCATCGCCTCATCGCTCTTCCTCGCGTCGCTGCTCCTGCAAGCCGCGGTGACGATGTATCCCTATCTGCTGCCGAGTCTGCCGCCGCGTACCGGCGGCATCTCGATCTTTGACGCGTCGCCCTCGCCGGTCGCGCTTGGGAGCGCGCTGACCGTGACGATCGTGGGGCTGGTGGTCGTGGTGATCTACAGCGTGCTGGTAACCCGGCAGATGACGGGAAAGATCGTCATCGACGATTAACCCGCCGTTCGTGAACAGCCTCGCTGACGTCCTGAAATCGTACGATCGCTCGCGTTTGACCCTGACCTCGATCGGGAGCCATTCGGCGCTCGAGGTGGCGTACGGTGCGCGCGCGCAGGGCATAGCCAATCTAGTGATCACGGCGAAGGGGCGCGAGCGCACCTATACCGAGCACTATCGCCGGCGCGAGACGCCGGTGCCGCGCGGCTGCGTCGACGAAACGCTCGAATTGGGCGCGTTCACCGATCTCTTGAACGACGACGTGCAGCAAGCGTTGCTCGCGCACAACGCGATCTTCGTCGCCAACCGTTCGTTCGAAGTCTACCTGCATCAAAAGTTCAGCTACGACGAGATCGAGCAAGGGATGCGCATCCCATTTTTCGGGAATCGCTATTTGCTGCGCGCGGAGGAGCGAGACGAAGCAGCCAACCAATATGCGCTGCTGGAACAGGCGGGCATCCGCTACCCGCGCCAATTCGCTTCGCCCGATGAGATCGATCGATTGGTGATGGTCAAAGCGCCGCATGCAAAGGTCAGTTTCGAACGCGCGTTCTTTTTGGTCTCATCACCGGACGAGTATCGTAAGGCGAGTGAACGATTGATCCGCGACGGCATGCTAACGAAAGACGGGCTGCGGAATGCGGTGATCGAGGAGTATCTGCTCGGGCCCTCGATCAATTTGAATTTCTTCTATTCGCCGCTCTTGGGTGAGCTCGAGCTGATGGGCACCGACACGCGCCGGCAGACCAATCTCGAAGGGTTCCGCAACGTTCCGCCCGACGTTTTCGAGGCCTTACGCGCGGTGCCGATGCGTCTGGAAGAAGCCGGGCACATCGCGGCAACCGTCACGGAATCCACCCTCGAGCAAGCGTTCGAAATGGGCGAACGATTCGTTGCAGCCGCGCGCAGCGCACGTGCTCCAGGCGTGATCGGACCGTTCGCGTTGCAGTGCATCATCGTGGCGGGGCCGCCCAAAGAATTCGTCTGCTATGATGTCTCGTTGCGCATTCCAGGCTCGCCCGGAACGCGCTACACGCCGTATTCTGCCTATCGCTGGGGGCGCGACGTGTCCGTCGGCGAGCGCATCGCAATGGAGTTGGTGATGGCTCGCGACGCGAATCGATTCGACGAAATACTTACCTGAGCTAACGCGCGCGGATGACCGTTGAACCAGCCAGCGCGCCGTCGAGCGAATCGGCGATCGCGTAGCCGGCACCATGCAGTTTCTCGGTAAGCGGCGCGGGCGCGGGTTCCGTCGGCTCGACGAAGATCGCGTAGCCGCCC